>DDCQ01000017.1 GCA_002334915.1 Porticoccaceae bacterium UBA2002 | reverse complement strand
CTTCCAAGATTAATTTTCCCTGGGGGTTTAACCCCCCTGAAGGGCCGTTCAAGACTAGGACGTTGATAGGTTGGGTGTGGAAGCGCTGTGAGGCGTTGAGCTAACCAATACTAATTGCCCGTGAGGCTTGACTATATAATGCAAGCGAGACGACGGACAGATTGTCTGAAGTACACGCAGGCCGAGAAAAAATTGTATTCAATAATTACCGACCTAATTTGAGGAGTGTAGTGGTGCTTTCTCTGGCAACCGAAGGGGATCCTTCGCTTTGCTCAGGATTGTATTCGTCGCTTCGCTCCTCATACCAGTTTGCCTGGTAACCATAGAGAACTAGAACCACCTGATCCCATACCGAACTCAGTAGTGAAATGGTTCATCGCCGATGGTAGTGTGGGGTTTCCCCATGTGAGAGTAGGTCATTGCCAGGCTTCTAATTAAAAAACCCCCAGTGTCGTTTGATGTTGGGGTTTTTTTCTATCTGGGCATTGGCAAAGACCTACGGTCATACCCAAAACACTCGCGTTGCTCGCGGGGCAGGCTCTTGCCAGGCTTCTAATTAAAAAACCCCAGTGTCATTTGATGTTGGGGTTTTTTTCTATCTGGGCATTGGCAAAGACCTAAGGTATCTATACGGTGAAAATGCTGTTCTTGAAAATCTTCAGGCTAGCCTCTACTCTTACCTGTCTTTGCGAGCTGTACTTTAAGTACAATGATCCTTAGATTTTTGAAAATAATATGGACGTAAAAGCGGACTAAGCTTGTCTATGTATAACAAACCCGTCTGGCTGATGTTGCTACAGGCACATTCGCAGCCATAATTTTGGTCACCTCACTGGTCTCAAGCGAGCACAACTGATGGACTACACACTTTATCTTTGCCTCGGCGCCATCGCTGGTTTGCTAGGTGGCCTGTTTGGTATAGGTGGCGGTGTCATAATAGTCCCCATTCTTATCATCGCTTTTGATTGGCAAGGGGTGCCCCAGGATGTAGCTGCCCATATGGCAGTGGCCACCTCCCTCGCCACTATTGTTCTCACTTCAATTCCCTCGATTTATACCCATGCCCAGAAGGGCTCAGTGCGCTGGGACTTGGTGGCCTGGATTAGTCCGGGGATAATTTTGGGTACATTGGGGGGTGGCGTTTTTGCTCTTTCCCTAAGCGGTGTTGGCCTGCAACTAATGCTGGGCGCCTTCTTTATACTAGTCGCCTTGCAAATGCTTTTTTATGGGCCTCAGGCTGGAGTGAGGGGGGAGCCGGGTAAGCCGCTGATATTGATCGCAGGTAGCGGGATTGGCAGCATTTCGGCACTCTTTGGTATTGGCGGGGGCTCTTTGACAATCCCGTTCTTAAGTTACTTTGGTATTCCTATGCATCATGTGGTTGGAACCGCGGCCGCCAGTGGTCTGCCCATCGCTCTGTCGGCAACCCTGTTCTATGGAAGTGCCAGTAGTCAGTCTGGTAATTTGCCTGAAGCCAGTCTGGGCTATATATTTATTCCCGCCTGGCTAGGCATAGTGGTAGCCAGCGTACCCAGCGCGCGGCTTGGTGCTCTGCTGGCTCACCGGCTCGACGGGCGGCGTTTAAGGCAGTTGTTTAGCTGTCTGCTGGTCGCCATTGGCGGGCGATTTATTTGGATTAATTTAACTGGCGGATAATGTGTCGGAATTACAGAGTAAAATTTTACAGATACTTAAAGACGGAAAGTTTCATTCGGGCGAAAGCCTTGGCGAGCGCCTGGGTGTCAGCCGCACCGCAGTCTGGAAACAGCTACAAAAACTCGAGGCCATTGGGCTGCAGTTAGAGTCGGTAAAGGGTACTGGCTATAGAGTTCCCGCCGGGTTTGAGCTTTTAGAACACAGCCAAATCAGCGGCCAACTGAGCGTCCCCATCGAGCTGGTGCCAACTCAGCTGGAAATATTTCAGAGTATAGATTCGACTAACAAATATCTTCGTGATCAAGCTGACAACCCCCAATATGCTCGCTCTGTGGTGCTTGCGGAGAGCCAGCTGAGTGGTCGCGGCCGACGAGGTAAAACCTGGGTGAGCCCCTTTGCTGCCAATATTTATATGTCCACTCTGTGGGACTTCGAGCGCGGTGCCGAGGCCCTGGAGGGTTTGAGTCTAGGTGTGGGTGTCGCGGTGCGCCGGGCGCTACTTGAAGTGGGCCTTGCGGATGTGCAGCTAAAATGGCCCAACGATATCTATATAGGCCAAAAGAAACTTGGCGGTATTTTACTAGAGATGCTGGGCGATCCAGCTGGACATTGCTCGGTTGTGGTTGGTGTAGGTATCAATGTTTCAATGCCGGTTCAGGCAGGTGAGACAATCGATCAGGACTGGACCGATATCAACAGCCAGCTAAATAAGCCTATTTCTAGAAACAGATTGGCTGCGGCTCTGATAAGCCATATTCTGGTTTTGCTCGATAGCTTTCAGGCGAGTGGCTTCGCGCCTTACAGGGACGAATGGCAGTCAGCGGATGCCTTTGCAGGTCAGCAGGCGACAGTCGCCACTGTGCGTGATTCTATCAGTGGCACAGTGGTGGGAGTAGATGCGGGTGGGGCTCTGGAAATGCAACTTGCCAGCGGCGAGATCCAGCGTTTTATCGGCGGCGAACTCAGCCTGAGGTTAACCAAGTGATCTTAGATATAGATGCTGGGAACAGTTTTGTTAAATGGCGTGTTAAGGATGGGCCGGAGATTATAGCCGCTGGCTCTGAAGTCACTGGGCAGGTAATAAAAGTAGGTATTGATCTGCAGCAAATAGAGGGCCTAAGTCTGGCGAGAATAGCCTCAGTGGCGCATCCGACGCTAGTTGAGACGTTACGTGAGCAGGTGCAGCAGAGCTTTAATATCGACCTTCAAATGGCCAGGGTCTCCTTGCTGGTGGCAGGGGTCAGCTGTGGCTATACAGAGCCAGAGACTCTGGGCATTGATCGCTGGTTGGCTGCTGTTGCTGCTTACCAGAGATATTCAGGCGCTGTGCTGGTTGTAGATGCGGGAAGCGCAATAACAATCGATCTGGTGGGCCCTCAAGGGGAGCATCTGGGAGGCTATATCTCGCCTGGACTGAGATTAATGCGCGAAGCGCTGCGGCAGGGAACTGAGCAGGTCCAGGTCGATGAAATAGAGCCATTAAATATGCTGGTTCCTGGGGCCTGTACCCAGGATGCAGTCAGTCGAGGCTGTCTGCTAGCCGCCGTGGCCACCATAGAGAAGTTAGCCAGCCAATATCCGGCATCAATTGTTATAACTGGAGGCGATGCTCCTGTGGTGGCGGAGGCCCTCTCATTGTCTGTCGATCATGTTCCGGATCTGGTGCTGGATGGTCTGTCTGTGAATGGTGTGGAATTCACCCAGACACTAATCTCCTAGAGGCGCGATCCCCCGGCTTTTTGCTGTCTTGGACAGTTCCCCAGACCCTGATACGCCTCAGTTAAGCCCATTTGGCTCTAAACCCATAAAAAAACTAAAAGAACCCCCAGATAAGGTTGCTAATAGTCTCTAGTTTCACTAAAATCGCGCACCGTTTGTAGAGATGCTGGCGTAGCTCAGTTGGTAGAGCAGCTGACTTGTAATCAGCCGGTCGGGGGTTCGACTCCTCTCGCCAGCTCCAATTTTGGGCGAACTTACTGATTTTATTGACTTTTATAGACAATAACTCAGTTCGACAAAAGACAAATGGGATTCCCCAGTGATTTGGGGTTTGTTTAGCTCTGCTGGAAGCGGATCTGACAAAAACAGACAGTTGTAAGGCGGGATTCCCGAGCGGCCAAAGGGATCAGACTGTAAATCTGACGCGAAAGCTTCGGTGGTTCGAATCCACCTCCCGCCACCAGATT
>DDCQ01000019.1 GCA_002334915.1 Porticoccaceae bacterium UBA2002 | reverse complement strand
TCACCGCGCACCAGATCAGCGATAGTTTCGCGGGCACGCACCAGATAGATCAGATCGTTATCCACCATAACCTCTGGCACTCTGGGCCTGCTGTTGTAGTTGGAGCTCATCACAAACCCATAGGCACCAGCGGAAAACAGGCACAGATTATCTCCCTGACTAATAGCCAGAGAGCGGTCTTTACCGAGAAAATCCCCAGTCTCACAGACCGGCCCCACAATATCGTACAGAGCGGCTGTTGCAGAGCTGTGGCTGCTGGTTGGCTGAATATCCATCCAGGCCTTGTATAGGGCAGGGCGCAACATATCATTCATTGCAGCATCCACAATGGCAAAATTTTTCTCACCATTACTTTTAATGAATTCCACTTTCATCAATAGCACACCGGCATTGGCTGTTATGGAGCGGCCAGGCTCCATAACCAGTGTTTCAGAGCGGCCGGCCATACGTGGCAGCAGCTCAGACATATAGTCCGCCACTGAGGGGGTGCTCTCATTCTGATAGGGAACACCCAGGCCACCGCCTATATCTATGTGCTGCAGACGGATATCCAGCGTTTGCAGATGGTCTACCAGGGCTAGCAGGCGATCCATTGCGTCAGTAAATGGCCTGATCTCGGTGATCTGGGAGCCAATATGGCAGTCCACACCGACCACGGAAATATTATCCATCCTGACAGCCCGCTGATAGATTTGCGGTGCCAGATTAATATCAACACCAAATTTATTCTCTTTTAACCCGGTCGAAATATAGGGGTGGGTTTTGGCATCCACATCTGGATTTACTCGCAGGGAGATCGAAGCTGTTTGATTCTGTTCAGCAGCAGTGGCATTGAGCAGGTCCAGTTCGGCCTCAGATTCCACATTAAAACAGTGAATACCCACTTCCAGTGCACGCCGCATCTCGGCAGCATTTTTGGCAACGCCGGAAAAGACAATTTTACTGGGGTCGCCGCCAGCCAGCAGCACCCGCTCAAGTTCTCCCACAGACACAATATCGAAGCCGGCGCCAATATTGGCCAGAGTCTGCAGTACGGCGAGATTGGAATTGGATTTAACCGCGTAACAAATTAGATGGCTCTGATCGCCCAGGGCCTTTTGATAGGCGTGAAAATTCTGCTTCAGAGCCTCTTTGCTGTAGACAAAACAAGGCGTACCAAAGTGCTCGGCAATATCGTCCAGAGCCACGTTCTCAAGGTGGAGTCTCTGATTTTTATAATAAGCTGTATTATGCATTGTGCCTTAAGACTCTGTATTTTCTGGATTGGGGTTAGTGCCTGCATCCTGCGGAAGATAGAGCGCCCCAGTATTGCCGCAGCCATTAAGGCCGCTGAGCATCAGCAGGGTAAGCAAAAGTGCAGAAATTCGGCGAAGCATAGGGGCCACCAAGGCAAAACCTTAATTATAGCGGTACTGGCAGATCACAACCAAACAATTATACTGCACAGCCAGTATTGAGAAGCCTGACCATGAACGAAGCTGAATTTAACCAAATTGTCGATGACCTCATGTTTTCTATAGAGGAGAGCATTGATAACAGCGGTGCTGATATTGATTATGAAAATAGTGCCGGCATGCTAACCATCACCTGTGAGGCCAATGGCTCGCAGATTATCCTCTCCCGCCAACCGGCCATGGGAGAAATCTGGCTGGCGGCACGTTCCGGTGGATTTCACTTCAAGCAGCAGGGAGCGGATCAGCGCTGGCGCAATACTCAGACCGGGGAACTGTTGTTATCTATGCTAACTGATGCCTGTCAGGCTCAGTCCGGGGAAACAGTCAGTTTCGACTTTTAAGCACCGTCAGTGCTCTCTGGGCAGCTGCCCTGACCTGCTGAGGTGCCGTGCCACCAATATGGTCGCGGGCGGCGACAGAGCCCTCCAGGCTAAGCACATTGAACACATCTTCTTCAATCTGATCAGAGAACTGCTGTAACTCTACAAGGCTCATATCTGAGAGATCTTTGTTTTGTTCAACACCATAGGCCACAGATTTGCCGACAATTTCATGGGAATCACGGAACGGAATACCTTTGCCAACCAGATAATCCGCCAGATCTGTCGCCGTAGAAAACCCCCTGCGGGCAGCTTCAAACATGGATTCTCTATTGGCCCTAACAGCCGGGATCATATCGCCAAAGGCTCGCAGACAGTCGACAACTGTATCCACTGCGTCAAACAGGGGCTCTTTATCTTCCTGATTGTCCTTGTTGTAGGCCAGTGGTTGCGATTTCATCAGAGTTAGCAGGGCTATCAAATGCCCGTTAACGCGCCCGGTTTTACCACGCACCAGCTCTGGCACATCGGGGTTTTTCTTCTGGGGCATAATTGAGGAGCCAGTGCAAAAGCGATCTGGCAGCTCGACAAACTGGAACTGGGCGGATGTCCAGAGCACAAGCTCTTCTGACATGCGCGACATATGAGTCATTAGCATGCTGGCAAAGGCGCAAAACTCTATGGCAAAGTCGCGATCGCTAACCGAATCCAGAGAATTTTCTGTGGGCTTGTCAAAATTCAGCTGTGCAGCGGTGTATTCTCGATTGATCGGGTAGGTAGTGCCAGCCAGAGCAGCGGCACCCAGCGGGCTCTGATTCAAACGTTTGCGACAGTCCAGCAGGCGGCCAAAGTCGCGCTCAAGCATTTCATTCCACGCCAGCAGATGGTGGCCAAAGGTCACCGGCTGGGCAGTCTGCAAATGGGTAAAACCAGGCATAATAGTCTCAGCTTCAGAGGTCGCCAGTTCAATTAATCCCTGCTGCAGCCTAGTAAGCAGAGGCTGAATCAGGTCGATTTGATCTCTCAGCCAAAGGCGGATATCTGTAGCCACCTGATCATTTCTGGAGCGGCCGGTATGCAATTTTTTGCCAACGGTGCCGATACGATCGGTCAGTGCCGCTTCAATATTCATATGCACATCTTCAAGCGCAACAGACCAGTTAAAGCTGCCTTCGGCAATTTCTGCTGCTATCTGTTGCAGACCCTCGCAGATCAATGTCAGCTCATCAGCGCTGAGTACACCAGCCTGCTCAAGCATTTTGGCATGGGCAATCGAGCCCTGAATATCCTGCTGGGCCAGTCGCTGATCGAAATTAACCGAGGCGGTAAAGCGGGCGACAAAGGCATCGACCGGCTCATTAAAGCGGCCACCCCAGGATTGATTGGTTGCTTGGTTATCGTCTTTATCAGATTTTGGATTCTCAGACTTGCTCATTGACCAGCATGCTCTATAGTTAAATGCGACGGGAATTATAGCGAATCGCAGCGCCTAAATGGCAATAATTCTTATACAAAGGAGGTATCATATGGCCGCTCGGTTCAATCCCAAGGAGGGAAACTATGATCAAGGTATTGATCGTTGATGATGAGTTGTTAATGGGCGGTGCAGCCCAGAGTCTGTTGACGACAATGAATAATATTCGGGTGGTAGGTGTTGCTGATTGCAGTAAGGCTGCAGCTAAGCTCCTCGACAGACACAGGCCGGATATTCTGTTAATCAAATTACCACTGTCTGAACAAAGCCAAATTTCTATGGATCAGCTGCTAGAAAAACCTGATACCTCCCCTGTAGTGATCTATTTTCCACCCTTTGTTGGTTTCAAGCCCCTGCCGAGGGTTTTACATCCAAAGCCTCGATGTAAGGTTAGGCAGGTGAGTCTTGACGACTTGGTGACTGCAGTATTAAAAGCCAGTAGAGAGGTTATCGAGCGCCGGCGGGAAAACCGGGCTGAACCCAGGACCTATCTGTATGTATATAGCTATCTGGGTATAGATAAAATCCCTGTCAACCAGGTTCTATTACTGCAGGCGGACCAAAAATACGTCAGGGCCCATATGTCAGATTCTGTAGTTACTCTCAATGATAGTCTGGTGACTCTTGAAAACGAATTTAGACAGCTGTTTGTAAGAATCCACCGCAATGCACTGGTCGCCATCGATGCTATAGAAGGGTTGATAAAAGTCGATAATCGCATTGTTGTGAAGATCAAAAATCTGGCTGAACAGCCCACAGTAAGTCGACGCAGAGCATCTTATTTAAGCCAATTATTGCCGCTTCTCTGACAACCGCCTGCAAATCGTCGATAATGGGGCATTAACAACGACGCAGGTTGCTACCTTGACTAAAATAGTCCGCATTGCGACAAGAAAAAGTCCCCTCGCCCTCTGGCAGGCCGAATATGTAAAAGCTCAGTTGCTGCACCACAACCCGGGTCTGCAGGTTGAATTGGTTGCTATGAGCACCAGAGGAGACAAGCTTTTGGATACTCCTCTGGCAAAAGTGGGCGGCAAGGGACTATTTGTCAAAGAGCTTGAGCTGGCCATGTTGGAGGGCAGGGCAGATATTGCTGTGCACTCAATGAAAGATGTGCCTATGGAATTCCCTGCTGGTCTTGAATTAGCGGTGATCTGTGAGCGTGAAACTCCCCTGGATGCCTTTGTCTCCAATCATCATCAAAGTCTGGACGAACTGCCAGATGGCGCCGTAGTGGGGACCTCGAGCCTGCGCCGGCAGTGTCAGGTGCGGGCGAATTTCCCCAATCTCCAGATCAAGGAATTGCGCGGTAATGTCAATACCAGGCTGAGCAAG
>DDCQ01000014.1 GCA_002334915.1 Porticoccaceae bacterium UBA2002 | reverse complement strand
CCCGTTCGTCTAGAGGCCTAGGACACCGCCCTTTCACGGCGGTAACAGGGGTTCGACTCCCCTACGGGACGCCATTTAAACGATGTCAGTTTTGGCATTTGCGGGAATAGCTCAGTTGGTAGAGCGGTACCTTGCCAAGGTACAGGTCGCCGGTTCGAACCCGGTTTCCCGCTCCATATAAAAAACGCAAAACTCCGGTTTTGCGTTTTTTTTTGGTTTTTTTATGAGGGCTTTAAGAGACGGCTCGTCCTAGCTATAAGTTTTAGGAATTCCTCTTGTTATTGTTACTGTTACTGAATCAGTGGCTAATAATAAGACAAGAGGGGGAGAGCCAGCGGGCCCGCAAGGGTCCGCTTTTTTTTTAGGCGAGCGAGACTGGGTCTTGTGTAAGCCAAGGCTGTTGATTCTACTGTGGTTCAGTGGCCAGCCTTTTTTCTGAGATATGGCCTGTTCTGGCGCTAATTAATTTCAAAAAAAGTTTCGATTGCATCCTTTTGGGCCAGTGCGTCCTGAAGTCCCAGTTCGATGAGCTTGCGGCAGAAGCCGGGTTCAAACAGCAGGTAGCTGGCGGCGCTGGTGCCTCCGCCCTGGGCCGTGGCACCGGTGAGGCGCAGAAACAGCTTGAGTGAGCGCGGTAGTTCATGAATATGTTCTAGAGCAATCTGATCTATTGACTGGCTTGGCGAAATGGATAGCACGTCGATGGGATTGAGGTCGGTGATGCCGTTATTGGCCCGCAGAGACTCAGGTAGAGCACTGGCGAGACGGTTTATGGAACGCAGCGTTTCCAGATCGCTCTCTACCGAATCAATAAATGCACTGTTAAACATATGACCCACAATCTGGGCTATAGAGGGCGAGTGCTGTTCTGGGACTGCGACTGGTTTGGCCGTTGCATTATCGCTCACCCCCACAATAAATAGCTGCCTGGCACCCATATGCAGTGCCGGACTAATGGGCTTGAGCTGTCGCACAGCGCCATCGCCAAAATAACCCTCCGCCAGCTGCACTGCAGGGAATAAACTGGGGATGGCGGTGCTGGCCATTAAGTGATCTATATTAAGAGCAGTTTTCTCGCCACGTCGACGGGCTCTCTCCCAGGGTTCTATAGCTTTATGCCCCTGAAAAAAGGTTACGGACTGCCCCGAGGCATAGCTCATGGCGCTGACTGCAATGGCTTCCAGCTCTCCGTTGGAAATGGCAGTATCCAGATAATCGAATTTAACATAGCTATCGAGTAGCTGTCGCAGAGGTGTATTGTCGAGCAGCGATATGGGGCGACCTATGCCGTAGCCGCTGTGTAAAAATGAAGCCAATACATGAAAGGCATTGGCAGAGACTCCAAAAAAGTCAGTGCGGTAGACATCGGAAGCGCGCAGATTTTGCCAGATCGATTCCAGTTTTTTGGTACGCAGCCGAAAGGGGCCAGCGCGGCCGGCAATAGAGAGGGCATTAATAGCCCCTGCAGAGGTGCCGCATATAATGGGAAAGGGGTTGTAAACCGCGCGGGGCAAAATGGAGGCTATGCCCTTGAGCACGCCCACCTGATAGGCCGCTCTGGCGCCGCCGCCGGTTAAAACTAATCCTCTGCTCATTATCCTGTCACTTATCCTGTTTAAAAACTGCTTCGCTTAAAAAATGCCTAAATCCATCCCGGCGGCCATTGCCAGCCCAAACTCTCGAGCCTGGAGCAGATGGTCTGGATTAATCTCACCATTGGCAATCAGCGGCTCACTAATCAGGCGCAGAGGGTAGCCTTTGGCTATTCGCTGTATATCCCTGACTGCTCCGCTGCCATCATTATCGGCGCTGATAAATATCCCGTAGGGTAGATTTAACTTGTAGGGCTCTGCCGGATAATAGGTTCGGTCAAAGAAATCTTTAAGGGCGCCACTCATGGTGCCAAAGTTCTCTGGAGTGCCAAACAATAGACCATCTGCCCAGCGCAGGTCATCCAAACCTGCATCAAATGCGCCTAGCAGGCGGCTCTCTATACTCTCTTCCTGTCTGCTCCCAGCCAGCACCTCGCGAGCTAATTGCTCTGTATTACCCGATTGGCTGTGATAAATAATCAGCAGATTTTTCATTATTTGTGGATGCCGTTGTCGGTGAAAAAATAGCTTTGCCTACACTGATGCTAGATCGCTTATAGAGGACTGTAACAGTCTGGGTGCGATCTGCAAGCAGGGGCATAGCATGGGTTTTCTTTTTGCATTCAGTCTGGGGGTTTTTTCGGTGGCCTGGTGGCAAGAGCTGCCAGGTCAGCTGTTGTATCTGCTTGCCCTTACTGCATTCAGTCTGATATCAGGATGTCTCCTCAAGTTCTGGAGCTCAATGAGATGGGCGCGCCCTGTTATGCTAATAATCTGCTATTTATGGGGCAGTGGCTGGGGACTAATAGCTGCCTATCAGACCCTTGGGCATCTGTTGCCGGATAGCCTGGATCGAAGGGATTTACTGGTGCAGGGAACCATTGTCGGTCTGGTCGATAGCGATAAACAGCGCAGCAGATTTCATTTTCGAGTTGATGGTGCGCACACTGAGAAAGAAGCCGATACCAAGGTTAGTCTGCAAATGCTGCAACTCAGCAGCTATGACCAAAAGGGCGTTAACCAGAGACTAGTTCCCGGTGACCACTGGCAATTTAAAGTGCGCCTGCGACGCCCCAGGGGATTCCTCAACCCTGGTACTTTTGACTATGAGCGATGGCTGATACAGGGTGGCGTCTCTGCCACAGGCTATATTTTGCCCACTGAGCTCAATGCACAAATCAATCAGCCAAAGCATAGTTATTGGTGTCGCTTTAGGGATAGGGTCAGTCGCTGGAGAAATGAGATTGCACTAGCTATTGAGGAGGCCGAGCTAACAAACCATGGCAAGGCTGTGCTGGCAGCTCTGACCATAGGGGATAAACGCAGAGTAACCAGTCTCTGGAGCAGCCTGGCGCGCCTCGGTATTGTGCATCTAATGATTGTTTCAGGCTTGCATGTGGGTCTGGTGACGGGTTTTGGCTTTATGTTGGGCACTTTTGTAGCCGCGTTATTAACCGCAGGTTCGCGCCTTTTTAGCGCTGTGATTCAGTTATCCCCTGGGACCAAGTGGTTACCACCAATGGCCGGATTTATTGCAGCGGCCAGCTACAGCCTCTTGGCTGGCTTCTCTCTCCCGGCACAAAGGGCCCTGATAGCGGTATCTGTAGTTATGCTTGCCAGACTGTGCCTGCGCAGGATTCGGCCTATGGCCTGCATTGTCTGGGCGCTATTTTTAATTGCTCTAAGCCAACCTCTAGCGGTGCTTAGCAGCGGGTTTTGGCTATCTTTTATAGCTGTGATTATTCTGGTTAGCTGGTTCTATCCCTGGCAATCAGCTAGGGTTAGATTTGGCTTTAAACCGTTAATCAGCGCACAGTTGGCGCTGACTGCTGGTCTATTGGTGCCCAGTCTTGTGCTAGTGGGTATAGCCTCATGGCTGGGGCCTTTGGTTAATCTATTGGCAGTACCCTGGGTTTCTTTGATCACAGTACCTCTGGCGCTACTGGGTTGCCTGGGTTTACTGTTCTCGTTCCAGTCCGCCGAAATGATCTGGCAGCTGGCAGACTACTCCATCACAGGGCTCTGGTATCTGCTGGATTTAATACCAGAGCATTTTGGCATAATTACCACGCCGGTGCCTCTTACACCTCTGCTGGTTAGCTGTGCGCTTGTAGCGGTCATAAGCTGGCTATTGCCGCGGGGCTTGGGCGTGCGGCTGATGGGGTCTCTGCCTTTAATTGCCTATATGTCCGCGCCAGCTGACAGTTATGCATTGCGTCTAACTGTATTGGATGTGGGGCAGGGTCTGGCTGTAGTGCTGGAGGCTCCGGATCAGGTGTTGGTGTATGACGCTGGCCCTGCCTATGGAAGCAGGTTTAACGCCGGTGCTGGTGTTATAGCACCCTATCTGCGCAGCCGAGGCCACACACAGATTGATCAACTTGTTGTTAGCCATGAAGATATGGACCATGCCGGCGGACTGCCTGGGCTTATGGACGCTATGCCTGCTGGAGAGTTAATACTGGGGCCCGGGCTGGGTGAGATATTAATAGCAGATACATATTTACCCACTGACAGCAGAGTCTGTGAGGCTGGTCAGACTTGGAGCTGGCCCCTCGGAGACTCAAATGGCGCCAGTCAGGATGTATATTTTGAGATGCTGGCACCAGATAGCTACAGCAGTCTGACCGAGCAGCCTGAGGGCAATAATTATTCCTGTGTGCTGCTGATACGTTGGCGAGACCAGCTGATCCTGCTGCCGGGTGATATAGAGCGAGACATAGAGGCAGGCTTATTAGCCGACCAGTTATTGCCTGAGGTGGATATTCTGCTGGCTCCCCATCATAGCAGCAAGACTTCATCCACCGCAGCCTTTGTCGCTGCTCTCAGCCCCAGGCATGTGGTTTTCTCTGCCGGATACC
Organism: Porticoccaceae bacterium UBA2002; assembly: GCA_002334915.1. Lineage (GTDB taxonomy): Bacteria > Pseudomonadota > Gammaproteobacteria > Pseudomonadales > Porticoccaceae > HTCC2207. The sequence goes on along the minus strand of DDCQ01000014.1, from coordinate 4,582 downwards.
GGCACCAATTCGGTCATCCACACCGAGATGTATCCGGTCGCTATCATTCGGTTGGCAGTCGTTTGTGGAATACAGCGGAGCAGGGCGGGCTATCCTTTATCTGGTCAGAATCTGGCTCCCTTTCTGTTGCTGGCGCCAGGGTTCAGGGGCGCCGGTTTTGGTGGCGTGCTCAAAGTGTTGATCCCAGGGGGTTTATGCTAGAGTTTGACCCAGATACTGAGCATTAAAAAGCCGCTGACTGTGATACATTACCGCCTTAGCTGGGGCGAGCTGTTAAGGCTGTAAAAGAGCCCAATATGGCAACCCAGAAACTTTGAGAGCAATAGTTTTATGACCCAAGATTTACCCGCCAGTGGCGTTAAGACTTACGTCAGGCTTCTTGGCTATGTCAGACGTTACTGGCTGGCTTTTGTTGTCAGTATCTGTGGCCTGGTGCTCCATTCTGCCGCTGAGGTAGCCTTTGTCGATCTGCTCGGCTATATCACCGATACCGTGGCCACCATAACCGGCTCGCGGAGTGCTGACGCCAGTCTGCCCTCCACTGGAATGACGGCCTTTTTTGCCGAACTACTCTTTGGAGAGTCACTAGCTGACAGCAGCTGGATGGTGATTCCTGTGTTTTTAATTCTGGTCAGCCTGGTTCGCGGCCTGGGGTATTTGATAGGCAGCTATGGGCTGGCCTATGTGGCCAACTATCTGGTGCATGCTCTGCGCGTTGATATTCTCAATAAATATCTCAAACTGCCCTTTGGTTTTTTTGATCGCTCTATGGCTGGCCACCTGGTGTCAGTGGTGACTTTTAATGTTCAGCAGGTCACTGAGGCAGCTACCAAGGCGCTTAAAACTCTATTGCAGCAGGGCAGTCTGGTTATTGGGTTGATGAGTTATCTGTTTTATGTGAATTGGAAGCTGACATTGTTTTTTATTGCCATTATGCCGCTAATTGCTCTACTGGTTGCTCTGGTCAGTAAGCGTTTTAGGCTAATCAGCACCAGAATACAATCGGCGATGGGCGATGTCACCCATGTCACTCAAGAGGTGGTCAATGGCTACCAAGAGGTGCGTATTTTTGGGGCTGAGGACGCTGAGCGGCTGCGTATGGAGTTGGCCAGCCACAGCAACCGCCGGCAGAATATGAAGATGGCCCTGACCGAAGGCATCAGTAATCCATTGGTTATGCTGATCGTATCTCTGGCCTTTGGCGCTATTACCGGGTTTATGCTCAATCCGACAATTCTACAGACCATGACCACGGGTAGCTTTATCACCTTTCTGGTGGCCTCAGGCATGCTGATTAAACCTATTCGTCAGCTGACCGAGATCAATAGCTCGATTCAAAAAGGCATTGCTGCAGCGGCTTCTATTTTTGAGGTTATTGATTCCAGCTCTGAGCCCGATAATGGCTCTGTGAGTAGAGATTCTGTAAAGGGCGGGTTTGAGTTTAGCAATATTAGCTTTGCCTACGAAAATAGCGATCGTCCAGTCCTGAAGAACATTAATTTTACTGTTAGCCCGGGAGAGACTATTGCTCTTGTTGGCTCTTCGGGCAGTGGCAAAACCTCTCTGGTGGGTTTGATTCCCAGATTCTACAACCATGGAGAGGGCAGTATTCTGCTGGATGGAGAGGATGTTAATAACTACAGTCTGGCTAACCTCCGTCAGCACATTGCTATCGTCAGCCAAAATGTCACTCTGTTTAACAGCAGCATATTCAGCAATATAGCCTATGGTGAATTAGCCGATTGCAGCCATGAGCAGGTTGAGGCGGCGGCAAAAGTGGCCCATGCCCATGATTTTATCGAGCAGTTACCCCAGGGTTACAATACAGATATTGGTGATGATGGGGTTATGCTTTCGGGGGGGCAGCGTCAGCGCATTGCCATTGCCCGTGCAGTATTGAAAAACGCGCCAATTTTGATTCTTGATGAGGCCACCAGTGCTCTGGATACAGATTCAGAACGTCATATTCAGGCGGCATTAGAGACTTTGATGAAAGATCGCACCACCTTTGTTATTGCTCACCGACTCAGTACTGTGGAGAAGGCCGACCGTATTCTAGTGATGGAGTCCGGCGAAATTGTTGAGCAGGGTAGCCACTCTGATCTGCTGGCCCGGGAGGGGCGCTATGCCCAGCTTTACCAGCATCAGTTCGAGCCTGAGGCTGTCTAGATTTGGCTCGCTCTAAGAGTCTGTCTGTCGAGCAGGGCTTGCTGAGAGCCTGGTACAGTGATAGCCGGTGGCTGTTGTTACTGCGGCCCATAAGCTGGCTCTTCACTGCTCTGGCAAAGGCGCGCCGTCGCCGCTTGCAGAATAGATTTCAGGGTAAGGCATTCGCCGTTCCTGTCGCCGTTATTGGCAATATTTCAATGGGTGGCAGTGGCAAAACCCCGATGATTATCGCCTTGGTGAAGGCGCTGGCAGCCAGAGGATTGCGCGCCGGCATTGTGAGCCGTGGCTACGGTGGTCATTCGCAGCAGTACCCCCTTGAGGTCAGAACTGAGACAGAGGTGAGTCTATGTGGGGATGAGCCCAGACTGCTTGCTCTTGAGTTGGCTCATCTCAACTGCCCGATTGTGGTGGCCCCGCACAGGGTGTCGGCAGTGCAGTATCTGCTGGCCTCATATGAGGTGGATATAGTGCTCAGTGATGATGGATTACAGCATTACGCCATGCACCGAGATCTGGAGATTGCTCTGGTTGATGGTGCCAGAGGCCTTGGCAATGGCCTCAGTTTGCCAGCCGGTCCACTGCGCGAGCCCGCAGAGCGACTGCGTGAAATGGATTTTGTGTTGATTAATGGAGCGACAGAAATCCCCGGGCTCACTGCTGACGGGTTGATTCGGCTAAAACCCACTGTATTGCGCCATCTGGCGTCAAACAGGGCGGTTGCTGCGACTGATTGGCAAGAGTCTAGGGTTGTTCATGCTGTGGCGGCCATTGGTAACCCTGAGCGCTTTGCGGCCAGTCTCGAATCCCTGGGTCTGGAGGTGCTGTTGCATAGCAAGAATGACCATCAGCCCCTAAGCCCTGGCGATCTTGAGTATGGGGACCATTTGCCAGTGATAATAACAGCCAAAGATGCGGTTAAGCTGAGCGAACCTGTCCCCGACAATCTCTGGGTGCTGGATGTGGAGATGATTTTGGGCAGCCAGTTTGTTGATGAGTTTGTCGCCAAAGCCGGCCTGACTGCAGCAGGCAAGCCGGCAGATCTGTCTGCCAAATAATGATTTTTAGGACTGAAATATGCAGTTTATTGTAGTAATACCGGCCCGTTATGCCTCGACCAGGCTGCCGGGCAAGCCCCTGCGACATATCGCTGGCCTGCCTATGATTCAGCACGTCTGGCAGCAGGCCTGTAAAAGCGCTGCAGCCAGAGTAGTCATAGCCACAGATGACAGCCGCATTGAAGCCGCCGCGCTGGCATTTGGAGCAGAGGTCTGCATGACTAGGGCAGACCATGTCTCCGGCACCGATAGGTTGCAGGAGGTGGCTCAGATACTCGGTTTGGAGCAAGATCAGATACTGGTTAATGTCCAGGGCGATGAGCCTCTGATACCCCCGGCCGTGATCAATCAGGTTGCGGCCAATCTGGCGGCCAATACTCAGGCGGGGGTTGCCACATTATGTGAGCCTGTAGTCAGCGTCGAGGATTTCTGCGATCCCAATGTGGTTAAGCTGGTTGCAGATGCTCAGGGTATGGCCAGATACTTTAGTCGCGCGCCGATTCCCTGGCCCAGAGATCAGTTTGCCGAGAACAGGGAATCAATGCCAGAGCACAGTGGCGCGCGCCGACATATAGGTATCTACGCCTACAGAGTGGCGGAGTTAAGCAGGTTTGTCAGCTGGCCAGTGGCGCCTATAGAGCGTGCTGAGTCTCTGGAACAGTTGCGGTTTATCTGGAACTCAGTGGCTATTCATGTGGCAGATGCGCTCGAGTCAGTTCCCCCGGGTGTAGATACCGAAGGGGATCTGGATAATGCAGCTAGAACTATTGAGTCTCCATAAACCAATATAAATCAAAGGTTTATTAGGTATTTATAATAATGTACATTAATTATATTTCGGTTGTTGTATGAATAAGGTTTCAGTGCTTTTTGTCTGTCTGGGCAATATCTGCCGCTCGCCAACCGCCCATGCGGTTTTTCGGTCTATGGTCGAAAGCAGGGGGCTGAGCGGGCAAATACTGGTCGATTCCGCCGGTACTGGAGACTGGCATCTGGGCCATGCCCCGGATAGGCGCACCAGCGCCCAGGCGGCAGAGCGGGGCTACGACATGTCTGATCTGCGTGCCCGCCTGGTGGAGCCGAAGGATTTTGAGCAATTTGATTATATTATTGGTATGGACCATGAAAATATCAGCAATCTGATGCTGATAAGGCCTGCGGATTATACCGGTCATGTTGAGCTCTTTCTCAGCTTTTCCCAAAAACCTGAAAACAGGGACCAGACAGTGGTCCCCGACCCCTATTATGGCGGTGAAAATGGTTTTTCTTTGGTGCTGGATCTGGTCGAGGATGCCGCGGCTGGGCTGTTAAACCATATAGTCGCAGAGCTCGAGCGGGGCAGTCAGTGATCGAAATAG
>DDCQ01000111.1 GCA_002334915.1 Porticoccaceae bacterium UBA2002 | reverse complement strand
CCAGCAAGGCCAACCCCACCAGTAAATTTTTTGCCATCATGATGTGCCCCTGAGCCTGAACTTAAAGTATATGTGTTTAAATAACAGCATGACCAGTATTAAAGTCTCTTTTACTCAACCGGACCTTCAGGCTGCAGCGATAAGCATAGCTGAGCGCTTGGGTCTGCCTGTTGTCGACGCTGAGGAGGTTGCTGCTATAAGCAGGGCTGCTGACCGGTCTGTTGACCAGGCGGCTGGGGTTAATGCTGGCTATTATTTGCAGCTCGATTCTCAGGGCCTCTCACTGGTTCCCGTCAGGCGCAAGCACCATGGTCCCATTCGCTGCGACTTCGATAGCGGAGCACTGGCCCACAGGCGTAAATTTGGTGGTGGCAATGGTCAAGCCATAGCCAAAGCTGTGGGTGTGACCGGCAAGTTTGTTCCAGGCGTACTTGATCTTACAGCTGGCCTAGGTGGCGATGGGTTTGTGCTAGCCAGTCTGGGCTGCAGAGTGCGGTTATTAGAACGCAACCCCATAGTCCACAGCCTGCTTCGCGATGGCTTGGATCGGGCGGCCGTAGCCGGGGAGGATGACTCGGAGCTGGCTGATATTGTGTCGCGGATGTCATTAATTGAAGGCGAGTCCAGAGATTTTCTCGGGCGATTACCCGCCTCGGAGCAGGAGGATATTGTGTTTTTGGATCCTATGTTTCCCGAGCGCAAGAAATCGGCCAAGGTAAAAAAAGAGATGCAGGCGTTCCACCTTATAGTGGGTTCAGACCCGGATGCCGGCCAACTATTGGAGCTGGCTATGCAGCGCGCCCGCTATCGAGTGGTGGTCAAACGCTCTGTCAGTGCAGATTATCTGGCAGGTATGGCTCCTAGCTATTCGCTGGAGGGCAAGTCCACCAGGTTTGATGTTTTTGCTCTGCAAAGGTTGCCAGGCTAGTTTTACCCTGGGGCGCTAACGCCGACCCATGATCAGATAGTTACCTGCAGCCACTAGTATAAAGCCTGCTGCAGCCATCAGGGTCCACTGATAGCCCTCAAAGATAGTCGACAAAAGAATGGCGAAGAAGGGGATCAGCAGTCCACTGTAGCTGGCTTTTTCAGGCCCCAGAATAACCAGTAATTTGAGATAGGCGCCAAAGGCCAGAATGGTGCCAAACACTGAGAGATAGATCAGCGAGACCGTATACTCGAGGCTATTGTCATAGTTAAAGTGGGTGCCGCTAAGCAGGGCTATAGCCACCAGTGCCAGAGTTCCATACAGAGTTCCCCAGGCGTTAATGGTCCATATAGAGGTGCCCAGTAAGCCGTTGCGGGTGGCCGCTATATTGCCCAGAGAGGCGATAAAAACCGCTGAGAATGCCAGCAGAAAACCCTTTATTGCATCTGTGGTGGAAGACAGCCTGCTCAGCTCTGGATAAAACAGCAGACAGATGCCGGTAAGACCAATAATACCGCCAACTACCGAGTTAATCTGTATAGGCCGCTTAAGAAATATACGGCCATTAATAATATTAAAGAACACAATCAGAGAAAAAATAATGGCGATAATACCGCTGGGCAGATATAGCTCTGAATGGTAAATGGCCCAGTAGTTGAGACCGAATAAGCAGAGTCCCTGCAGGGCGACAAATCGGTGATCTCTGGCGCTCAGCTGCAAATCAATGCCGCGCAGCTTGCAGATTGCGAAAAGCAGACCGGAAGCCAGCGCCATCCGATAGATTACCGAGGCTAGGGGGTCCACAGTACCCAGCTGAAAAGTAATAGCAATCCATGTTGAGCCCCAGATCAGCACCGTCGAGACATACAAAAAAGCGCTGGTTGCATTCATGGGGCCGCCCTGGAGCTAGACGAACAGGTTTTGTAACAGACGCTGGTAAATTTCCGTCAGAATATCCAGATCTTTAATGTTCACATTCTCATCGACCTGATGAATGGTTGCATTGACTGGACCAAGCTCTACAACCTGGGTGCCCATAGGCGCAATAAAGCGCCCATCAGAGGTCCCGCCCGCGGTCGATAGCTGGGTATCCAGTCCTGTGATCTGCCTAATACTGGCTACTGCCGCATCCACTAGTTCACCCTCAGGCGTCAGGAAGGCCTGGCCGCTGAGGGCCCAGTCCAACTCATAGTCCAGGCCGTGACTATCGAGAATAGCAGCGGTACGCTCGCGCAGCTGCTGATCGGTCACCTGGGTTGAAAAGCGGAAATTAAAGACCACATTGAGCTCACCCGGTATCACATTGGTGGCACCAGTGCCGCCATTGATATTGGATATCTGAAAACTGGTCGCCGGGAAGAATTCATTGCCCTGGTCCCATACTTCTTGGGTGAGCGCGGTGAGCGCAGGTGCCGCTGTATGAATAGGATTACTGGCCAGGTGAGGGTAGGCCACATGGCCCTGACGGCCTTTAATACGCAGCCTGCAGCCCAGCGAGCCGCGACGGCCGTTCTTGATAGTATCGCCACAGATAGCGGTGCTGGACGGCTCGCCGACCAGGCAGTAATTTGGCGTAATCCCCTGTTGCTGCAACCATTCAACGACCTTGACTGTGCCATTTTTGGCAACACCTTCTTCATCGCTGGTAATTAAAAAGGCAATACGGCCGCCGTGATTGGGGTGCTCGGCGATAAATTGCTCTACCGCGACAACCATTGCTGCCAGAGACCCTTTCATATCTGCAGCGCCGCGACCATAGAGTTGGCCATCTATGGCTGTGGGCTCAAAGGGAGGGCTGCGCCAGTTTTCCGCCGGGCCTGTTGGCACTACATCTGTGTGCCCGGCAAAACAGAGGATAGGGCCCTGGTCGCCGCGAATCGCCCAGAAATTGTCTACATCCTCAAAACGTAGGTCTGTCACTGCAAAGCCGAGCCTTTTTAGGCGCTCAATCATCAGTTGCTGGCAGCCAGCATCATCTGGTGTGACCGAGGTTCGGGCAATAAGCTGCTTGGTTAAAGACAGTGTTGGCGATTCACTGGACATACGGGGACCTTTGCAGATTTGGGGCGGCGGGTACCTGCTTATTGTAATGTCCAATTGGGTTGCACGCTATCTATCCCGCACTCTGTTTTGTACAACAGGCCAAATAACCTCAATGCCGGCATAAAAAAAGGGGCCCCAGAGGGGCCCATAAGGTTTCAATCACCAGGAGTAAGAGTTTGAAGCAGTTCAGGCAGCTGTTGCCTGTTGGTTTGAATTGCGTCTGAGAAGACCGAACAGGCCAATAAACATTGAGCCAAACAGAAAGATTGCGCTGGGAATCGGGTTGGGAATGGGTGCCATAGGGGCATAGAATTCGGATCTCAGGTTTGTCGATGTATAGACCGACATGCTATCGCTCCAGTTATAGTTATCAATAAAGCTGTAACCTGCGGTGGCATAGTTGTAAATGCTGGTCGCCAGAGAGCTGAGCTTGCCTTTTTTGCCCATAATTTTCCAAACTGCCTGATTAATGGCCGCATTCCAAGCGGTGCTGCTGGTACTCAGGTTGTCGCGGAAGTCCATGTAGCTGAACAGATAGCCAGTACGGTTGTATTTGGTGGCATCTCCGGGCTTTTTATTAAACTTGCCAGCGCCCGCCTGCACATCGTCGTAGGAGTTGACAGTGGCTGTCCAGGTTTTGCCTTTTTTGGGTGGTTTTGCTTTTGCATTCATGGCATAGGTACTGACACCATCGATGCTGAGTTCATGCAGTCCGGCGTTGTTGCTGGAGGTTCCGCTATTCTCATAGGTAATCTCTACGGTACCGGCTACAGCCGTCGAACTGATTAAACAGGTAAGAATTGTGCTGGCGATAATTGCCAATGATGAACTTATGCGCTTACTCATAGTTACTTCTCCTTGTCAGCATCCCGCCAACCGAATCTGATCTCATTAGCAGCGATTCTTATGCAGCCAAAGGCGCAGCGCAACTTATGGCGGTCGGAAAAGTGAACCAGTTATCGTTTTATTGCCAACTGACGCAATTTTGGTCCGTTTTTGAACGGCTCATGTCCCTTTTTAGAGAGCATTGGTTGGCCTTATTGGTGCTGCCGAAGTTGTGAGGTCCAGAGTTCTGCGTAGCGGCCATTCAGACTGAGCAATTGCCCATGGGTGCCCTGCTCAATAATGGCGCCCTGATCCAGCACCAGTATTTTGTCGGCATCGACAATGGTTGACAGGCGATGGGCAATCACCAGACTGCTATGTCCCTGGGAGATTTCCTCCAGGGCTCTGAGAATCGAGCGCTCCGATTTACTGTCCAGAGAGGATGTGGCCTCATCGAATACCAGAATAGGCGGACGCTTTAAAATGGTCCGGGCTATGGCGACACGCTGCTTCTCACCGCCCGAGAGTTTTAATCCGCGTTCGCCCACCATGGTGTCGACCCCCTCTGGGAGTTTGTCCACAAAGGCTTTTAGATGGGCCAGTTCAAGCGCTTGATAGACATCGGCATCAGAGGCGGAGGGATTACCGTAGCGGATATTTTCAATAATACTGTCGTTAAACAGCACCGTATCCTGGGGGACTATGCCTATGGCCTGGCGCAGTGACTGTTGATTGACCTGACTAATATCTTGCCCATCAATACTGATCACGCCACTGCCGGGATCGTAAAAACGAAACAGTAGCTTGACCAGAGAGGATTTGCCCGCGCCGCTGGCACCCACTATGGCGACTTTTTGGCCGGGCTCAATGGTAAAGCTGATGGCCTCTAAAATTACTCTCTCTGGCTGATACTGGAAGCATACTTTATCGAAGACTAGGCGCCCGCTGCGCACCTGCAGTGAGGGGGCCTGATTATTTGTTGGCACGCTTGACTGCAGATCCATCAGTGCGAACATATTTTCAATATTAGCCATAGAGCCTTTAATTTCCCGATAGACAAAACCGAGAAAGTTGAGGGGCATAAAAAGCTGCATCATAAAGGCATTGATGAGAACAAAATCACCTATAGTCATTGTTTGCTCCGTGACCCGATGGGCTGCCAGCCACATCATAGCCGTCATGGCTACGGTGATTATCAGTGCCTGACCCGTATTTAAAGAGAGTAGTGACAGTCGGTTTTTGCGGCGTGCGATCTCCCATCTGTGCAGTGATTTATCGTAGCGATTAGCCTCGAACTGCTCATTGGTGAAGTACTTGACGGTTTCATAATTAAGCAGGCTATCTATGGCTCTGGTGCTGGCCTCGTTATCTGCCACATTGGCCTCGCGGACAAATTGAGTGCGCCAGTCAGTAGTCACCATCGAAAAGCCAATATATAGCACCACAGAGACCAGGGTGATGGCGGCAAAGGCTATGCCATAGTTATACATCAGTAAGCCGATAACCAGTCCAATCTCAATTAATGTAGGGGCAATATTGAAGACAAAGAAGCGCATTAAAAAACTAATGCCATTGGTGCCCCGCTCAATATCCCTAGCAAGACCGCCGGTGCGCCGATTGAGATGGAAGTCCAGATCCAGCCCATGGACATGCTCAAATACTTGCAGGCCTATGCGCCGCATGGCTCGCTCTGTAACCCGGCCAAATACGGTGTCCCGTATTTCACCCAGCATAATCATTGAGAAGCGGGCAAAGCCATAGGCGGCAATTAGTCCTGCTGGCACTAGTAACAGGCCTAGGGTTGGGTTCTGGCTGAGGCCATCGACAATATGCTTGAGTAGGAAGGGACCGCTGACGCTGGCCGCCTTGGACAACACCAGGCAGCTGATAGCTATGGCGACACGCAGTTTATATTCGAGCAGATAGGGCCAAATAACAGAAAATACCTTCCAGCTTATTTTGCTCTGGGCGTCCGACCCATAGTCCCCATGGCGCATATGGTAGCTCTGCTATTAAAGTGGAAAATTATTGGGCCAGCACTGCGGCCCAAAGTTAGGACACTAGTTTATCTTTGGCACTGTTGATCTTGGCTGCCAGATAGTCGCTGCCCCCACGATCCGGGTGCAGCCGCTGCATCAGGCGTTTATGGGCTTTAATTACCTCTTCAGATGAGGCGCCATCTTCAAGGCCCAGTATTTTATAGGCCTCTTCTCTGGAAAAGTCAGCGTAACTAGCTGGCTGCTCATTACCCGGGCTGTATTGGCTATTGCCGCTGCGCAAAAGATAGGCCTGTAGCAGTACAAAAGATTCGCGATCAAATCCTTTGAGCCAGGTTGCAAGGTCCTGGAGTTCTGTCTCACTGAGTTCTGAGAGCCGCTTGCCAGCATAGTCGCCCTGCAGAACTTCGCCATCCATCTGACGGCTGGCAAAGTTAATTTCTACCAGCAGGGACTTTGAGCGGAATTGGGATGGACTGGTTTTAAAGCGACTGAGTATATTGATAAACGGCAGTGCTCGCATACTCAGCGCAAGAAGGCCCTTGCCAATCGGAATAAGAGCAGCCAGCCCAGCGCCAAGCCAGTGCATACGACCAGTGGCCACTAGAATAATAGATAGCCCAAGGATGCCCCAAAAAGCCGTGCGCCACAGAAATGGCCTGCGCTGCTCGGCAGGTTTGTGCCTGAACACAGACCACCAGTACCATATAGAGATAGCAATAGCGGCAAGTAAAAGTAATCTGGCCATAGGATGTTGTTTTTCGGTGACGTTAAAAGCCTAACAATACCTTTTTCTAACCGGCAGGGCGAGACAATACTGGGGTATTTTTGGTTCTGTAGCGCAAATATCTCGGCTGGCTGTTAGCCTTGATCTGTATGTTGCCAGAGAATATTATTCGACTTGGCCTTGATCTCGCTCATGTTTTTGTTGAGCTCGCTGGTTCTGGACTTTACCCACTGTGAAAAAATGATCAGTCCGACAGTGGCGCTGTCCTCTTTGTGGGTTTCCGTATTAATCAGTTCGGTAAATGCATCAGATAGGAAAGAACAGTCGCGACTAAAATTGGCAAAATCGTTGTTAAAAACTTGAATATTTTTAGTAAGAATAATGCTCTGGTGAGTTACTTTATCCATAAATTCTTTGCTCCGTTTATGGAGCAACCTTGGCAGTAATTTTTGGCAGAATCAAGCTCCACGCACGGAGCCTGTTAAATGAATGTAATTGGACCCAAAGTCAAAGCCTTAAGATCGTCAAAAAGATTGACCCAGGAAGCGTTGGCTGCGCGCTGCAATATCAAGAAGTGGGATATAAGCCGCAGCACTCTGGCTAAGATTGAAGCTCAGGTAAGGCGCGTAAATGACAAGGAAGTTGCGCTGTTAGCAGAGGCCTTAAATGTGAGCGTCAAAGACCTCTATGACCAAGGCGATAATAGCTATAGCGAATAGAATAAAATGATAAAACAGCTTGAGGCTGCTCAAAAAACCAGAGACATTGTCCTAGGCTAAACGACTCTTGAGTGTATCTCGCAGCTTGTCGGCCATACCGACCAGAGAGGCTTCTGTGGTCTCCCAGTCGATGCAGGCATCGGTCACTGAGACGCCATATTCCATGTCATCTGGGTTGCTCGACAGTTTCTGGTTGCCACCCTTGAGGTGGCTTTCAATCATCACCCCAATAATCGACTTATTGCCCTCGAGTATCTGGTTGGACACATTGGTCAGAACCAGCGGCTGCAGGTTGTGGTCTTTATTGGAATTAGCGTGGCTGCAATCTACCATAATATTGGCCGCGATCCCGGCCTGCTCAAGCTCCTGCTCGCAGATTGAAACACTGACTGAATCATAGTTAGGTTTGCCATTGCCCCCTCTCAGCACCACATGGGCATAGGGGTTTCCTCTGGTGGTAATAATGGATACTCGGCCATCGGAATTAATACCCAGGAAACGGTGTGGGCTGGCGACAGATTGCAGAGCATTAATAGCTACAGTCAGGCTGCCGTCGGTGCCATTTTTAAAGCCCACTGAGGAAGACAGACCCGAGGCCATCTCACGGTGAGTCTGAGACTCTGTGGTTCGAGCGCCAATAGCAGACCAGGCAATCAGGTCTTGCAAGTACTGTGGCGAAATTGGATCCAGCGCCTCTGTGGCCGTGGGTAGACCAATCTCCAGCACATCGTGCAATAGCTTGCGGCCAATGTGCAGGCCGTCGGTAATCTTGAACGAGTCGTTCATAAAGGGGTCATTGATCAGACCTTTCCAGCCTACAGTGGTGCGCGGTTTTTCAAAATACACGCGCATCACCACCAGCAATGTATCACTGACTTTTTCGGCCAGATCTTTGAGACGCAGTGCATACTCATTGGCAGCCTCAAGGTCATGGATAGAGCAGGGGCCTACCACAACAATGATGCGGTGGTCTTTGCGCTCAAGTATATTTTCAATTGCAGTGCGACCCCGGGAAATGGTCTCACGAGCCTTTTCTGACAGTGGTATTGCTTGCTTTAACTCTGATGGCGTGATCAGAATTTCTGGCGGCTCGATATTAATATTTTCTACTGCGTGGGAGTCCATTTGTAATTCCTGGTATTCAACTTTCTCTAGCGGGCGCTTATTGTACTCAAAAATGCAGATAGTTGAAGACTAATCGACGTTAACCTCAATAAACATAGGCATTAGGGGGAAATAGAGGGCGCATTTAACCGGATTGCCCTCCATTTTGCGGTACAGCCCCGCATAATGGGTTAGCTGCGCCTGATACTGACGGGTCTGTCTATTGGTAAAATCCTGCTTGGATTCACCGGCTTCCGGCTCTGCCATTTTATAGTCGATAATCCAGCGCACTCCCTGATCGATAAAACTGCGATCGATAATCGAGGTCGAGATACTATTGGTTTCACTGTGCACATAGCCCAGCGGCTGCTCAGACTGAGCCTCTGGATGTTGCTGCAGAATCCATTGCCCGTCGGGGTCTGCGAGCATGGCTTCAACCGCTCTGGTTAATCGCTGCAGGTCCTGGTCGCTGGCAACCGTGCCCAGTTGCTTTAGCTGAGCTGTCCAGCCAGTGGCCAGTCGCACTCTGCGCTGCTCAGGCCAGTGCTCAGCCCCCTCGTTGGCTATCTGTTTTAGGGATCTGTGCAGCACAGTACCCAGATGGCGTGCGCGCATAGATTGAGCACCCTCAGCATTAGCTGGATTAGTCCGATCTGTGATGGTTTCCATACCAGTGCTCATACCGATGCCAGGGCCGTTTGTGGCAGTAAAATCACCGGGCAGGCGACGCAAGCTGGGGTTGAATTTAGCGGAGACCTCAGTTTGCTCTGGGCTGTCCTCGAGAGCTATAACAGCATGGCTGCCGGTCTCAATGCCTGCCTCAATAGTTGTCCAAATAGGTGCCAACAGGGTTCCTTTAGCGGGGACTTGATAGCCTGTCTTGGTTGGCGTCAACTTGCCATAGAGGTAGAGCCTGCGAATAGCTCTGGTGGCCGCAACATAGAGGATTCTGGTGTTTTCCAGTCTCGATTTCACCGTCTCCTGATACTTTAAATACCTGTAGACCGAGTCATCCTCTGCATCATGGGCGCCCAGTGTCGCCATCATCAGACTGACCTGATTGTGCTCGTCCACCTGCTCATGCCATCGCAAAAGCGGCTTGTCATTCTGCGCGGATGAGTTGGTTAGACCGGGTAAAAACACATGGTCAAATTCCAGTCCCTTGGCTTTAAAGATCGTCATAATCTGAATAACCGGCACGCCAGCACTGCCCGCAGTCACTGGCAATGGCGCCGCATAGAGCTTGTCTGCTGCCTGTTGAAAGCCATCCCAGTCTGGCACCCGGCCGGCGACCTGCCACTTTTCCAATAAGTCCAGATAGGTGCGCACATCGGTGAGGTCATTGCTGCTGTTAATGGTGGCTGGCCCTCCCAGAGCCGTCCACAGGGACTCTACAGAATTGCGCAGATTTTCTCGCCCACGATCATGCCAGGCGGAAACAATAATAGGCGCTATTCTGGCCAGTATTAGCTGTCCCTGTGGCGAGACATAATCTGGAAGAGCCTGCCGAGCAATAGCCTGAAGTCGGTTTAAAATTGCCTCAGGCCTCTTGCGACTCTGATCGCCCGAGTTAGAGATGTGCAGTAAATCAGCCAGGCCAAGACCGCAGAAGGGTGCCCTCAGGAGTGCCAGCCAGGCAATTCTATCAGCCGGTGATATCAGTGCTCTGGTCAATGTCAGCATATCCACCACGGGCATGCGACTGGCCAGCGGGGTGATCTCTATGGCCTGCCAATTTAATTCCGCATCCCTGAGGGCGGGAACTATGGACTTTAACAGGTTGCGGCTGCGCACCAAGATAGCGATGGATTGCCCCGGCTGCTGTTCGGCCAGAGTCTGGCACTGGCTGGCAATATGCCGGGCCTCAGCGTCCCTGTACTGGTCTGCCTGTTTGCAGGTGAAACCATAAAACTGCACAGCCTGATCCGGCTCAGTCTGCTTGAAAGCTGCCGAGGCACTGTAGGGAATGGCCCCTCGACTGCTGTCGGCCTCGCAGGGAAAGGCGCGCTGGAAGGCCTGATTGACCCAGTTAATAATGCCTCCCTGGGAACGAAAGTTGGTCTCTAAGCTGAGAGGCGTGCACTGCACAGTGCCAATGGGGTAGCGCTGGGCATTGAGGAACAGGCCCACATTGGCGTTGCGGAACCTGTACAGAGATTGCATGGCATCACCAACCAGAAATAATGTGCGCCCATCGTCTGGCTGCCAGCCGGCGATCAGATGCTCAATTAGGCTGACCTGTGAGCTTGAAGTATCCTGAAATTCATCGACCAGTATGTGCCGCAACTGATAATCCAGCCGCAATGTGATATCCGAGATCACCTGATCCTCTAATGACTGCTCAAGTGCTTGCAGCGAGGCCAGCATAATGGCGGTGTAATCACAGCTACTGTTCTCCAAAAACAGCTTGTTGAGCAACCCTGCCAGCAGCGGCAGCAGGTGCCCCAGAGCCTCTACTAATGCCTGCTGTGATTGATTGGTATCAGCATCGGGCAGGTGACAGCAGTTGACCACCAGCTCATGGAGCACGGGTTGCTCCCGGTACCAGCTGAGCAGCTCCAGCATGCGCGCCTTGGCATCTTTTTCATCAGCGGGGAAACCCTGACCTTTATTAATGGTCTTTCTTGGGCTTGGATCTTTATCCTGGGTTATCAGCAGGCTGAGCAGGGCCTTCCACTCAGCGATTCCATGCAGGTCAGATTCAGGAAGCTGCTCAATACCAGCTAGCTGAGCCAGAGCTGAGTCCTTGTTATCGGGCAGGTGCGCGGCGGCAAAATCAGCCATAGCAATCAGTTCGCCAGCAATTGGAGCCAGGGCCGTTTCCAGCTGCAGCAAATGGTCTTGGATAGTCTGCTCTATGACCTGTTGGAAGTACTGGCGATTATCTTTGACAGCAAAGATATAGGGCAGCCACTGGTCGCGTTTTTGTAGCATATTTGCCAGTAGTTTCTCGCAGCGAGACAGGTCATTGCCTGTATGGGCTACCAGCAGCTGCAGCTGCTGCGCAGTCTCTGAGTCTTCCTCTATAAAGTCGAGCATAGAGCGTGCTGCTGCCTGATACATAGAATCTGGATTATCCATGGGCTCAGGCAGCTCGCCGAGGCTGGTCTCCAGTGCAAATTGACTGGCCACATAGCGGCAAAAGCTGTCGATTGTCTGAATGCGCAGGCGGGCTGGCATTTCCAGCAGACCCCAGTCGAGCTCTGTGTTGCGTGCCAGTGCCGCAGAGGCCAGGTCCCAGGTTTGGGCCTCGTAATCATCACTGGGTCTGGGCTGATAGGCAGCCTTTTGCAGCGCGCTGTGAACCCGGCTAGACATTTCTCCGGCCGCTTTTTTAGTAAAGGTAATGCAGAGTATTTCCTCTGGATTTTCCACGGCGCACAGCAGCCCGAGTAGCCGCTGGGTAATAAGCCCGGTTTTACCTGAGCCCGCCGGAGCAC
>DDCQ01000101.1:2776-3180 GCA_002334915.1 Porticoccaceae bacterium UBA2002 | reverse complement strand
CGCCGCGGACTATTATCACTGTCCTCAGCCTTTTGAGACAGCCGCTGGTTAAATCGCTCCGGGCGCTGCTCAGCTGTCGGGTTTCCGTCTGAGTGCCGCTGTTGACCTGCACCTAATCCTATATAAGCAGAATCTATGCCATGTTGGTCAAGTGCTTCACGCAATTTTGGCAAACTGTCCTGCAACAACTCTCTGGTTAAATGCTTTGAGGCATTAAAGTGCGCCTCTAGCTCTCCATTTTTCATCTCTAGCTGTATTTCAATACGACCCAGAGATTTGGGGTGAATATCCATCTCAACACGCCAGGCTCCGCGGGCAATCTGGGCACTCAGCCTCTGGCCCAAAGCCTCAGTCAAACGTCTCGACATCTCCATATGCTGATCATGCTTGCGCCATGCATCTGC
>DDCQ01000101.1:0-2671 GCA_002334915.1 Porticoccaceae bacterium UBA2002 | reverse complement strand
GAGCCATGCGGTTCTGAACCAACACCCCCAGCGCCTCTGCATCAAAACCCTGGGTCTTGGCAAACGCCATAACCGCCTCTTCAGAGGGCTGTTCACCGCCGAGTAGCAGCTCTATTCCGCCCTCGAGAGCTCGGCTCTCTAGTTGGATATCGCCCTCTGCTCTGGCTGGCTCAACTATGCCGCTTTTTGGCGGCGGATTGCCGCTTTTTGCCGCCATTAACTGGTCAAAGTTTTCCTTGAAGGCGACTTTAAATCTGTTCGCTCCGCCGTCCACAAAACTATTATTCAGCGCTGAAAGCCCCGTTTTTGCTGTCTCTACAGCTTCTCTTGGCTCTGCAGCTATTCTTTTTATACTGTCCATTAACCTGTTTCTCTCAATCGATTGCCTGGTTTCCTAACTAGGAATTGCAAGACACGTGCCAATACTGAAACCCTAGTATTGGCTGCGGGATTTGAGATTAAACTGCATCAAACTTTGTACTTCGGCCTCTTTGGTCTCTCTGCGCGCAACTAGGGCGCGCTGCTTTTGGTTAGCTCGTTCAGCTAACTGCTCATATTTGTGTCGCTCCTGCTCGGCGAGCCGCAGTACTTTGCTTGCCGCATCGCAATCATGCTGATACAGGGCCAGCTCTCTACTGGAGTCGGCTTTAATACTCTGTAGCTGGACTAAAAACTGACGAAAATTGGCGGCCTCGGTAGTGCTGTGAGCACGACCCTGAATAACATTGAGCTTTTCAGCATATTCGACCAGCATCTGGTCGACTTTTTGATCTCGAGCTATGGCCTGCTCTTTTCGCGATAGGGCATTGTCATAGCGAAATCTGGCTTGGCGGGCCTCTGCCTGAGCCTTGGATGTCAGCACATCCCAGACTGCTGTGTTGCTATTCTTCATGACTGTACTGCCGTCAGCTGCTGCAACATGGCGTGACAGTTATCCATTGAGACGGACTCATCGCTCGATTGCTGTAACAGTGCCTCCATTTGCGGGCGCAATCTAATGGCTTCGTCTAAATCCTGGTTGGCACCAGCATCGTAGGCGCCCACCTGAATGAGGTCCTGGTTTTGTTGGTATAGGGTCCACAGGCGGCGAAACAGATTGGCCGACTTGAGTTGTTCAGGGCTGAGCAGGCTGTTCATCACTCGTGAGATGGATCCCGACAGGTCAATTGCCGGGTAATGGGCTGCATCTGCCAGTTCTCGCGACAACATAACCTGACCATCCAGGGATGCTCGGGCTATATCTACAATTGGATCCGCGCGGTCATCACCTTCTGCCAGCACGGTATATACGGCGGTAATTGAGCCGACTCCTCTGCGACCTACACCTGCTCTTTCGATTAGTTTTGGCAGCAGTGCAAACACCGAGGGCGGATAGCCCTTGGCCGTGGGTGGTTCGCCTATGGCCAGCCCAATCTCACGCTGGGCATGCGCCGCACGGGTCAGGCTGTCGCAGAGCAACAATACATTCTTGCCCTGATCGCGAAAATATTCCGCAATCAGATGACTGAGGTTGGTGGCTTTTAATCTAAGTACCGGCGACACATTGGCTGGCGCGGCTACAACCACAGATTTAGCCAGTCCCTCTTCACCCAGAGTCTGCTGGATAAATTCCTGGACTTCACGTCCGCGCTCACCAATAAGACCAATCACCACTACATCGGCTTTAGTATTGCGGGTCAGCATGCCAAGCAGCACACTTTTACCCACCCCAGAGCCCGCCATCAGACCAATACGCTGACCCTGGCCCAGGGTCAGGCAGCTGTTTATCGCCTTGATTCCTGTATCCAGAATCTGGTTGATCGGGCCTCGTTCCATTGGGTTAATTGGCAGGCCTTCAAGGCCCAGCTGGTCTGTATAGTCGATTGGCCCCTTGCCATCCAGAGGCTGGCCAAGGCCGTCCACAACCCGACCCAACATGGCATTGCCCAGGGAGGCCTTGGAGTGATTGGAGCGCACCCAGATTCGAGCACCGGGACCGATGCCACTGGGCTCGGTAAAGGGCATTAAATAAAGTAGATCATTGTGAAAACCCACCACCTCAGCATCGATAAAGGCGCCCGTATCCAGGTTTTCGACCTGGCAGTGGGCTCCCAGTGGGGCAATAATGCCCTTAGCTTCAAGAGTCAGGCCGACAACACGTACCAGCTTGCCGCTGGCGGATAGTTCGGGCGCACGCAACTGGGCTATATGGTTATCAACCTGGGTGGCAAAATCAGTCATTGGACTCAGTGTCCTGATTATCCACTGGTAGCTGGTCCTGAGCATCTGCGGTCAAATCTTCGGCAGGCTCAGAGTCTGTTTTTATTGCGGAAGGGCTGTCTATTTCAGTTGCCTGTATAGAAGTCTCATCTTCACCAAGGACTTCAGCCTCTAGGTCGACTTCTTCGGCTATAGTCTGCTGTTCCTGATTCACGGCTATCTCTTCGACAGGGTCGACTTCCACGGCGCCCTCGATAGGTTTTTCCTCTACCTGGTTGGGGAAGTTATTATCAAAGGCCGACTTGGTCATAGGCTTGCCCAGTAAACTCTGTGACAGACTATCGAGTCTGTGTTCAATCAGGTCTTCAATGGCACTGTCGTCAATACTGACTTTGACACTTCCCGGTGACAGCTGTGGGTCGGCTCGCAAATCCAGGCTGTCCAGCTCGCCATCCAGGGTGGCGCTGAATTT
>DDCQ01000030.1 GCA_002334915.1 Porticoccaceae bacterium UBA2002 | reverse complement strand
TATCCCACCGCCATTTTAAAAAAGCCCCTTTTTAAGGGGCTTTTTTATGGTCAATATTTAACTGAATAGTCTCATCCTGGGATCACTAAGCATCATCCAGGCAGAGCTGACTAATTTACTATTCAGTTATGTATATAGCTGAGCAGCTGATTGATTTGCGCATTGCTAAAAAGTGGGACGGCCAGCTGCCAAAATTCTCCGGTGGTGATGCTATACCACTGCTAAATACAGATGCACTTGAACAATAGACTCCAATCAACCAAGACCTCAACGAGAGATCAAAAATCACCATAGCCCCTTAGGTTCAGATATAAAAAAGGCTGCCAAGGCAGCCTTTTTTATTACACCTTGATCAAAGGATCAGATTAATCAGCTCATCGCTTTAATCGGATAGAGGTCAAATTCGAAGTCTTCACAGCTGAGCGCAGCGTCAAAGGCCTCGCGAACAGCGCCGCCCTCAGACATCCAGCCTGCCCAACCAGCCTCTTTCTCCTCTTGATTGCGCCAGAAAATGCCTTGATAGAAATCTGCACCCTGGTAGGCACCCTCTTTAGTTGCAGGATCAAAGGTCGGTGTTAGCTGAGTACTCATAAAGCCATTGGGGCCGTTGGCGTCGCGTCCAGCCGCAATCCAATCAACAAACATAGCCTTAGCAGCATCCGCATCCGCCATGGTCTTGCCTTCATTGAACTTGCAGAAACGATACGTAGCCTGGAATGGTCCATTGCCTTCCCACTCAACCGCCGGGGCAACTACCTGCTCAACTTCAAACATAAAGGCGCGCTCAGGATTACAGGTTAAAGTTGAATCATGTTTGGCACCAAACTCTTCTGCTTCATTTTCGAGCCACTCCTGCCAGCCGGCATCTCGTGCTTCTTGACTGGCCCAAACATTGGCCCAGATTCCACTATAATTGTCATTGGCCTCCTTGGGAACTAACCCAAAGGCACCAGAGGTTTGGTGCTGTGAGGCAGCCTCACGCGCATTCCAGTCAGCATTGAGTGCCATGTGGTTTTCTTGGGAATAGTTTTCACCCGCTTTGCACCACATATATTCAACCATCATATTTGATGGCTCAGCTACTGGCTCTTCCACTGCTGCTACTGATACTTCTTCTTTTGCACAGCCAGCTATAAAAGCCAGCATTAAGGTTAATGGCAGTAATTTTTTCATAATCGTACCCCTTGATTTGTTAGTCCACGTTTATTCTATAGTGAATAGATGTAGATTAATCTTTTAACACTTATTTGTAAGGATTTCTATCGTTTTTCAACGTCGATTTAAACTCTAATACATAATTTATGCAAGGGAGGATATATCGGGCGCCGAAACCTATCTAAACTTGGCCCTGTAATATCAATTTCCCTACGGCAATATCTCAGACCTGATTAAGTACCCAGCCAATCAGCAACACCTGCGGCAAGGTTATCAGAGGCAAAAACAGCGCTATTTTCCAGGACTTAGTGGTATCTCTAATCACCATCACTTCAGTGTAGTCGGTCGAAATTCCGGCCATCAGAAAAGTAAACCCGTTACCAGGCGCTGCGGCGCGGCTGAGGATGTCGGCGGCAATGGGTGTCGAGCCTTCCGAGCAGACTTCAATAACAGTTGCAGCTAGTAGGGTTAAAAATAAACCTGCTAGGGTCGGGCCAAAAAATGCTTGATAGGTATCTAGAGGAATAAAAGCACGGATAACGGCGGCCAATACGATACCAAAAAACAGCCAACGGAAGACCATTCGTGAATGTTTAAGCCCATCCCCGAGCAAGTTGCCCAGAGCTTTGGGGGAAAGGTTCGCCTGCTTTGTTACGGCAATTAGCTGAGGCAGAATAGCCGCAGTGTTATCTCTCTCAAACTGATTTAGGTTGGCCTTTAATGCTCCGCTGGCAACCAGTCGATCGAAAATAAATCCCGTAACCATGCCTATGGCCATTGAGCTTGCAATAAAAGCCAGCGTCCAGCCCCAGCCAATTAAGCTGATCAAAATAACGCTTAGAGATAGGGAGTTCCAGGGGCTGGCTATCAAAAAGGCCATCAACTGCCCAAGACTGGCGCCGCGCTCATAGAGTTTGGCACCAACCATTAATATTCCGTGGCTGCAGACGTCGAGAAGTACGCCAGCTGCGGTGGCGCGGACAATACCCCTGGCTGTGCCGCCCTGCCCTAATGCGGACATGACCAGTTGGCGGGGGACACGCTCTAGCAAACCAACAAACACTACTGCCATTGCCAGGCCCCACCACATTGTATTGATAAGTTTGTAAATACCGGATGTCATGATCCGCAGCCAGGTGGGCAGTTCTAACAATAGCTTGGCTTCGCTACCGATTAATGCATAGCCCACATAACTTGTGACGACAATAGATGTGGAAATCCACAGTAAATAATCCGGTTTCGAAACCATTGCTTGCTCAGCTTCACAACAGGACGTTTTGGGTTCGGGAGGTTCAGGCTTACAGCATTCGCTCATAAAATAAGGTTAGTCGCAATACCAGCTACCGGCAACTGTGCCTTATGGTGATAGGTTTGCATAAAGGTGATAGGGGCTGACTAAAATTGGCAGTCTATGGAAAGCTTTTCGATCTGTATTACTGTTTTCAAAAGTCTCGTAAATAGAGGCTGTATAAAAGCAGTCCCCGGCAATACCCGGGGATTTAATTTTGAAAAGTAAGTTAGATAATGTGTCCCGTGAGGGACTTGAACCCCCAGCAGTCGCTTAGGAGGCGACGGATTTATCCAGTTAATCGAACGGGACATGCTGAATATTATAGGGCAACCAGCAAAAACCGCCAGCACAGAGCGCAGCTAATGTACCGATTATCCTTTACAATTCGCCCTATGAATCTACTCCTATTAAAACCCACTCAAATCAATGGCGACCAGGCCACCATAGCTGGACGTCAACTGGAACATCTGGTCAAGGTGCAGAGAGTACAGGCTGGCGATACTGTCCGCCTGGGTATTGTGGATGGCCTGATGGGCGAGGGTCTGATCAGCTCGATTGATACTCAACAGGCCTGTCTGGATATACGTCTAGATACAGAGCCGCCAGCGCCATTGCCGCTGACAATCATTCTTGCACTGCCGCGACCTAAAATGTTGCGCCGTACCATGCAAACAGTGGCGGCCATGGGGGTTAAAAAAATCTATTTAATTAACTCCAGCCGGGTGGAGAAAAGCTTTTGGCAGACGCCCTTTTTAACGCCTGAGGCTCTTGAGGAGCAGCTTATTTTAGGTTTGGAGCAAGCTAGAGATACCCAGATGCCAGAGGTGCACCTGCGCAAACTATTTAAGCCCTTTGTCGAGGACGAATTGGCAGATATTATTGCTGGATCCGATGCTTTGGTTGCTCATCCCATTGCCAACAGTGCTTGCCCTGTGGATAGTAAGAAGCCTGTGACTCTGGCCATAGGGCCAGAGGGAGGTTTTATTCCCTATGAAATTGACAAGCTCAATCAGCTGGGATTTGAGCCCGTTCATCTGGGCCCGCGAATTTTGCGGGTAGAGAATGCGGTTCCCGCCCTGATTTCCCGACTTTTCCCCGCCTAAAGTAAGCCAACAGCCAAATTTATTTTCGACGTCGGGGTGCTGAGCGCGATGATCTGGACTGGGCCCGTGGCTTTCTGGACTCACGCCTCTGCACCTCTTTCTCACGGCGAGATTCACCGGGCACTAAGAATGAAGCGCCAGAGCCAATTAAATCGGCCCTGCCCATGCGCCGCAGTGCCTTGCGCAACATCGGCCAGTTATCCGGGTCGTGGTAGCGCAAAAACGCTTTGTGCAGCGTGCGCTGTTCTTTGGTCTTGGCGCTAAATATCTTTTCATCGTTATTGCGCCCCAGCGGTTTAAGGGGGTTTTTCTCGGTGTAATACATGGTCGTCGCAGAGGCCATGGGCGAGGGATAGAAATTTTGCACCTGGTCTACGCGAAAATCATTGTTCTTTAGCCAGAGTCCCAGGCTCATCATATCTTCGTTGGTAGCGCCTGGATGGGCAGAAATAAAGTAGGGAATTAGATACTGCTTCTTGCCCGCCTCTTTTGAGAAGCGTTCGAACATCTCTTTAAATTCATAATAAGAACCCATGCCCGGCTTCATCATCTTGGTTAGCGGGCCATCTTCGGAATGCTCCGGGGCGATTTTTAAATAGCCACCTACATGATGGGTGACTAGCTCTTTGACATATTCTGGGTCTTTAACCGCCAAGTCGTAGCGCAGACCAGAGGCAACCACTACTTTTTTAACCCCCTCCAGTTTTCGGGCTTTGCGATACAGCTGGGTAGTGTGTTTATGATCGGTCTCCAGATTCACACAGATGCTGGGATACACACAGGAGGGTCGGCGACAGGTCTCCTCAATCTTTTTATCTTTGCAATTTAGGCGGTACATATTTGCGGTTGGGCCACCGAGATCGGATATAACGCCTGTAAAGCCTGGTGTTAGGTCGCGGATCTTTTCCACCTCATCGAGAATAGACTGCTCAGAGCGGCTCTGAATAATACGCCCCTCATGCTCGGTGATCGAACAGAAGGTACAGCCGCCAAAACAGCCGCGCATAATATTTACCGAGAAACGAATCATATCGTAGGCCGGTATCTTGCTCTCGCCGTAGGATGGATGAGGCACACGCTTGTAGGGTTGCTCGAACACCCAGTCCAGCTCTTCTGTCTCCAGTGGGATTGGTGGCGGATTTACCCAGATATCGTTGCGCCCCTGATTCTGCACCAATGGCCGCGCATTACCCGGATTGGTCTCGCGATGAAAGATTCTGTCTGCATGGGCATAGAGCACAGGGTCATTCACCACCTGATCAAAGGACGGCATGCGAATATAGGTGGTGCTGGGGTCGGTTTTAATGGCCTGGGTATCCGGGATAATTGACAGTGGCTTGGCTTCAACCTCTGGCGCCGCCTCGGCCTGAGCTTTATCGGCTTTTATGCGAATATCTTTGGCATCATCGCAATCGCTGGGATGGGCGCCTTCGTAGGGATTTTTTTGCCTTTCTACCCGGCCTGGCTGATCTACAGAAGTTGAATCGATTTCACTCCAGCCCTGGGGTATGTCACGGCATAGAAAGGCACTGCCGCGAAGATCGGTAATATCGCGAATATTCTCACCATTGGCCATGCGATGAGTCAACTCGACCATTGCGCGCTCGGCATTGCCGTAGAGCAGGATATCCGCGGTAGAATCCATCAATACACTGCGTTTGACGGATTCCGACCAGTAATCATAATGGGCCAGTCTGCGCAGACTGGCCTCGATACCGCCAACAACCACCGGAACATCGGAGAATACTTCGCGACATTTCTGGGTGTAGACAGTGACTGCGCGATCAGGGCGCTTCCCACCCTCATCACCTGCCGTGTATGCGTCATCGTGCCGCAGACGGCGATCGGCCGTATAGCGGTTAATCATTGAGTCCATATTGCCGGCGGTAACGCCAAAATATAGATTGGGCTTGCCCAGGATGCGAAAGGCTTCCTTATTGCGCCAGTCCGGCTGCGACAGAATGCCCACGCGATAACCCTGGGATTCCAGCACCCTGCCAATCACCGCCATACCAAAGCTCGGATGATCAACATAGGCGTCGCCGGTTACCAGTATCACATCACAGCTATCCCAGCCCAGCTGATCCATCTCAGCGCGGCTCATAGGTAAAAATGGCGCCGGGCCAAAGCATTCGGCCCAGTACTTGGGATAATCGAAGAGTGATCTTGAGTTTGCTGAAAATGCCGCCATAACTGAAATCCGCTTTAATCGCAGGTTGATTGTCAAAAATCGGCGCCATTGTAGCGGATTTGATGCCCCAGCGAGTGATTTAATGGTGCTAATGACTCTCCCAATTGTGTCTGCTTAAAGTAATTTGCAAATGAGAATCAATATTATTCACATTTAGCTGAATCTATCGTACAATGGCTTCACTACTTATTTAGAGACAGACTATGACTCTTTGGGATCTTACACAGGGCGCCAGCGCCAAAGTCAGCCGCTTTAAATCAAGCATTGAAAGTGGCTACCGAACACGCCTCAGCGAGCTGGGCTTTCACCCTGGTGAGCAGATTGCCTGCGTAATGTCTCCAAGCATGGGCGCACCCAAGCTATACCGCGTTAACAACACCGTCTACTCATTAGATGACAGTATTGCTTCGTTAATCGAAGTTGCCTAAGTAACACTTCCCCGCCAATGTCATCGACTCAAGCCTCCAGGATTGCCCTTATTGGCAGCCCCAACAGTGGCAAGAGTCTGCTGTTTAACCGCCTCACTGGCCTCAATCAAAAGGTCGCCAATTTTCCCGGCATCACGGTCAATATAGCTTCGGGGCAGAGCCTCCACGACAGCAGTATCCAGTATTTAGATTTTCCCGGCGTCTATTCTATGCAGGCTATTTCCGGTGAAGAAAAGGTTGCTGTTGAGGCATTTATCAGCGCTCTAGAAGACAACCTGCTGGATGCCGTGGTCTGTGTGGTCGACAGTACTCGGCTGGAAAAAGGCCTTATCTTTGCCCTGCAGGTACTGGAAACCTGCCATAGGTACAATAAACCAGTTCTAATTGCCGCCAATATGGTAGATGTGCTGGATCAGCACAGTATGCAGTTTGATGCCTCTGGCCTAAGCGAGGCATTGAAGGTATCTGTGCTTCCTCTATCGGCCAAGACCGGCGCTGGCCTGGAGCAAATCTCCCAGAGCCTTGCCGACACAACAGTGCCACCAGAGAAGTTTCAGAGCGACATTATTGCCAGCGATGATTCGGTGAATCATCTACACGCCCAGGAGCTGGCAGAAAAATATGGCCCCAGAGGTGATCTGTTAATTAATACCCAGACCAGACTGGATAGTTTCTTTCTGCACTCCTGGTTCGGTGGTCTCAGCTTTCTGGTTATTATGTATCTGCTGTTCCAATCTATCTTTACCTGGGCCGCGCCGGCAATGGATGGCGTGGAAGCCTCTATTCAGTGGCTGGCCTCGGTGGTTCTGCCTCTGATACCAGCTGGTGTGGCCAGTGATTTTACCTCCGACGCCCTATTTGGCGGCATAGGTGCTTTTCTGGTATTTGTGCCACAGATATTTGTGCTTACTCTGGTGGTGGGCATGCTTGAAGACAGTGGCTATCTGGCTCGCGCCGCCGTTATCTGCCACAAGCCTCTGCGCTTTTTTGGCCTCACCGGCAAGAGTTTTATCCCCATGCTGTCTGGCGTGGCCTGCGCCATTCCCGGCGTCTATGCCGCTCGCACTGTAGAGTCTACCCGCAAGCGCTGGCTGACCTATCTGGCGATTCCGCTGATGCCCTGCTCTGCTCGTCTACCAGTATATAGCCTTATTATTGCGGCATTTATACCGGCGCAAAAAGCCATGGGAGGCCTGGTAGGCTGGCAGGGCCTGGCTATGTTTGCCATCTACCTGTTCGGCATTCTCTGCGCCCTGCTGGTCACTGCTCTGGTATCGCGCAGCAATGCCGAGTTGCGAACTGATCTGCCCTTTGTATTGGAAATGCCCCCCTACCGTCTACCCTCCTGGCGCCCGTTAATTATTAATGCCTGGAATCGAAGCAAACATTTTGTCACCAAGGCGGGCAAGGTGATCTTTGCGGTAACTGTCGTTATCTGGGTGCTGGGTTATTTCCCTAACTATGGCACCTCATTAGGTGATTCTTGGCTGGGTACCATGGGCCAGTGGATCGAGCCTTTATTCGCTCCCTTTGGCCTGGACTGGCGCTATGGGGTGGCTATCCTGTCTTCCTTCCTGGCGCGGGAAGTGTTTGTGGGTACTCTGGGCACCATGTTTGGTATCGAGGGTGCCGAAGAGAACTTTACCTCTCTGGCGCAGCAGATTCAGGATAGTGGTCTGCCTCTGGGGGCTGGTGCTGCCCTGCTGGTATTTTTTGCCATCGCATTGCAATGTGTTTCCACGCTAGCCGTGCTGCAGCGGGAAACTGGCTCGTGGCGGCTGCCGCTACAGCTTTTTATCAGCTACAGTATTTTTGCCTATACAGCAGCACTGGCGGTCTTTCATCTGGTCGAGTTATTGGTCTAATCAGCCTGCCACTCAAGCAACAGTCTGCTCAAACATCACATAGTCACAGGCCTTCATGCCGCAGTCTCTATAGGTTGCCTGAGCATTAGTATTTTCGGTTTCGGCATAGAGCCTAAAACCACAGACTGGAATAGATGAAGCCTCAGCCATCAGCTGCAGTTGCTGATACATGGCGCGATAAATTCCCTGGCGACGAAACTCTGCTTTCACATAGACCGACTGGATCCACCAGAACAGGCCATTGCGCCAATCGGACCATTCATAGGTGACCATTAGGGTGGCCACTGGCACAGAATCCACCTCAGCCACCAGATAAAAACCAAACTGAGGACGCTCGAAAAGCCCCTCGACCCCAGCCAAGGAGGCGGCAGAATCAAGTATTTTATCCTCGGTTTCCAGTGCCATAGCGCAGTTATGAGCGCTCAGTAACTGGGCGTCTTCAAGGCAAGCAGTGCGTATTTTCAACATCTTAGGTCGTCCTCAGAACAATGGGTTGCAGCCGATCAAATTAAACCATTGATACCACCAATTGGCCATTGCTTAAAGCCAGTAGAGAACTTAGAGTACCCGCTTTACAGGGCGGAAGCCAAAGGTAAAGAGCCAAAAGAGATGCAGCCAGTCAGAGTCAAGGATATTGCCTACCTGCAAGATAGCGCGCTGCTTTTTGCTGCCCTGCGCGACCTGCCCGAAGCTATCTGGCTGGATAGCGGCAAGCCACGAAGCCTGCAGGGTTGCTTTGATATTATCTCAGCCTGTCCAGACCAGTTATTGGAAACCAGAGGAAAAGTCACCACAGTTACCGATGCTGGCGGCAGTCGCAGTACCACTGAGGACCCCTTTCAGCTGGCCACCCAATTACTTCAACCCCTGCTCGATATTGAGCCCTGCGCAGAAATCCCCTTTGTGGGAGGGCTTTTAGGCTACTTTGGCTATGATCTGGGCCGCTCTGTTGTGGATATACCCAATATCGCGGCAACCGTTGCCGATCTGCCTGATATGCGAGTTGGCCGCTATCTCTGGAGTTTGGTGGTCAATCATGAGGCGCGACGCAGCCAGTTAATTTTTCATCCACTATGCCCTGTGTCTGTGGAGACTGAAATCAGCGAGAGGCTGGCCAGTATTAGCGACCGCCACCTGACCAGAGGCCAGAAATTCAAGCTTACCAGCCCGTTTAAGCCCACCCTCTGCAAGGATGATTACCGCCAGTCTATCGCAACTATCAAGAACTATATCGCCAGCGGTGACTGCTACCAGACCAACTTTACCCAGCACCTTAGCGCTCAGTACCAGGGCGATCTTTGGCTGGCCTATCTCGCACTGCGCGAGGCCACACCAGCACCCTACGGGGCATTTTGGCAATGGTCGGAGCAGGCAATTCTATCTATATCGCCAGAGCGCTTTATCAAGACTGATATCGAACAGGATCAGATTTGTGTCGAAAGCAAACCTATTAAGGGCACCATACTGCGAGGCTCGAGCGTTGAGGAAGATCAGGAGAATGCCATTCAGCTGGTTAATAGCAGTAAGGACCGCGCAGAGAACCTGATGATTGTAGATCTGCTGCGCAATGACCTGGGCAAAAACTGCGAGCCTGGCAGCATCCGAGTCCCCAAACTATTTAGCCTGGAGAGCTTTCCCAATGTTCACCACCTGGTAAGTACGGTCAATGGTGTACTGCGCTCGGACCGCAGTGCTATAGATCTGCTGCGCGATAGCTTCCCCGGCGGCTCTATTACCGGTGCTCCAAAAAAGCGCGCCATGGAAATTATTGAAGAGCTAGAGCCAGTGAGGCGCTCGGTATACTGCGGCAGTATCGGTTATATCAGTGCATCCAGGCGCATGGATACCAATATCGCCATTCGCACAATGGTCGCCGATGGCACTTCTATTCACTGCTGGGGTGGCGGCGGTATTGTTGCCGACTCTGAAGCTGATGCGGAGTATGAAGAATCGATGAATAAGATCAGAGCGCTGCTGAACTGCCTGGAAGCATTGTAGAATCTATCTGGCTAAACAGAATGCGCTCTGCGCCAATCTGGATCAACGATATCACCCTTTTTATCGAGCTGCGGGTAAGCCAGAGTATGTTTCTGGCAATATCTGGCCAGCAGGGGTTGAGTCCATTCAAATAGCAACCTCTGATACTGATCATCGGTCAGACGGCGCTGGTTGTAAAAACCGGCCTCTTCTCTCTGCCGGCGCGCCTCAGCCAAAATAATGGCACAGGCGACACTGACATTAAATGACTCCACCATACCCAGCATGGGCACAGTAATACGCTGATCTATAAAGGGCGCAGCTGCATCACTGATGCCATACTTTTCAGCTCCCAATAACAGCGCTGTTGGGCGGCTGTAGTCAATGTCTCGGTAGTCCACAGATTCACCAGCAGTATCTGCAGCAACAATCTGATATTGATCGGTTTTAAGAGCCTGCAGTGGCTCGGTCACATCCCGGTAGACATGAGTTTCAACCCATTTGTGAGTGCCCATGGTGGTACCAGTATGGGCGCGGAAGGTTGCCTCATCCAGAGCCGAATGCACCTGCATAATACCCACCGCATCGCAGGTGCGCACAATAGCCGAAAGATTCTGCCCTTTGTGCACAGAGTCGCTAACCACCGTGAGATCTGGCTGGCGCAGGCTAAGCACCTGGGCGGCTCGATTAAAGCGCTCTACAGTCACCTGTGCAAACTCTAGGCCGACTGACTGGCCTGCTGATAGGCAGCGGCCACTTCCTGAGCAATAATCTGAATGCCCTGTTCAACAGTTTTGCCATCCTGGGCATAGGACACGCGAATACATTCCTGCTGATGACGCCAGCCTGGATCCATGCCGGGGAAGAAATTATGTCCGGGAACCACCAGCACACCGCGAGCTTTTAAGCGCTGATAAAGCTCCTGGCTGGTAATCGGCAGTCCATCAAACCACAGCCACAGAAATATGGCGCCCTCGGGGCTGTGAATACGATAAGGCAGGTCACCAAGCGCGGACCTAAACCAGCTGACCGCCTGTTCGGCCCGCTGCTGATAAAAGGGACCAACCAGCTGGCGACTCAGGCTTAGTATCTCACCAGAGCTAAATAGCTCCCGGGCTATAGTGGGCCCCAGATTGCCGCAGGCAAGATTAACCACTGTGTTGGCATTGCTGTATGCCTGCACTATGTCCTCACGAGCCACGATAATGCCGGTGCGCACGCCAGGCAGCCCAAGCTTGGACAGGCTAAGCACCAAAATACTGTTGTCATTCCAGTGGGGACTGGCATTGTTAAACAGTATTCCGGGGAAAGGCAGCCCATAGGCGCCATCGATAATAAAGGGGATATCCGCAGCCCGGGCAATCTGATCCAGATGCTCGATTTCATTGTCAGTAAGCACATTGCCGGTGGGATTGGTCGGGCGGGACACACAGAGTGCCCCCGTTGACTCACCGCTGATATTCAGCCCAGAGAAATCCACATGATATTTAAATAGATTGTCGTCGAGCAGCTCAATCTCTGGTCTGGTGGCGGTAAAGAAATTTTGCTCCAATCCTATATCGCCATAGCCAATATATTCCGGCGCCAGTGGTAGATGGATAGATCTATAGCTGCCATCCGGCATTTTGCCGGCAAGCATATTGTAGAGAATAAAAAATGCCGACTGGCTGCCATTGGAGATGGCGATATTGCGCTCTGACAGGTCCCAGCCGAACTCTTTGCGCAGCAAACTAGCTATCTGGCCGCGAAATATTTTATCACCCTGGGGTGATTGATATATGCCCATCAGGCTATGTAACTGCTGAGGGTTAGCCAGCACTGATTCCAGGCGCTGTTTAAAAATAGCCTCGGCTTCAGGAATGCGCCCTGGGTTGCCGCCGCCCATAAAAATCATATCCGGGTTTTCATTGAGCGCCGTGCCCAGATCATCCATCAGCTCGACAATACCGGTTGCCGCCGTAAATTTCTGGCCAAAATTAGATAGTTTCAAAATCACATCCTGTCATTATTAGTTACTCTCCATATACCTAAAGGTAAAATTCACTCTGGGCTCTTGCAGTGCCGTCACCTTGGCGATCCGGTGCTGCCAGTGGGCCTGTATTCCTGGCCCCATCAGCAGCAGAGAACCATGGGGCAGCGCAATAGATAATCGCTCTTTACTCTGGTTATGGCGCAACTGAAATACCCGCTCAGCACCCAGGCTGAGAGAGGCAATTACCGGTGCGGGCCCCAGCTCGGGTTCATCGTCAGCATGCCAGTCCACACTGTCGCGACCATGGCGATAATAGTTCACCAGCGCACGGTTAAAGGGCTTCTCTGTGTGCTGCTCTACAGATAGTCTAAGTCTGTCCATCCAGTCGGGAAAGCTCACAGCCTGCAGGCGAATATTGGAATAAGTATAGCTGGTCTCTGGGTCGCCAAACCAATTTTGCAGTCTTGGCAACGGGATAGTTTTACCCATTATTTTAATACTATCCTGTCGCCAGGGAGTCTTATCAATCGCGGTCTGCAATAGCGCATCTGCCTCAGCGTCAGATAGCCAGTTGGGCCAAAAACTAATTTCAGCGGTGCCGGCTTCTGCACTTAGAGGCACAGGAATTATCTGCTGATCAAAGAGGTCCATAGCTCACAACCCTAATCTGGCTGGCCATAGATGCGCGGCTCAATCTCCAGCGCAATGGAGAATCGCTCTAGCACCTCAGACTGAATGCGATTAGCCAGAGCCAGTAGCTCAGTTCCAGTTCCACCCAAATTGACCAGCACTAGCGCCTGATGCTGGTGCACACCAACATTGCCATCTCGCAGCCCCTTAAAGCCACATTGATCAATCAGCCAGGCAGCAGGAATCTTTGCCCCAGAGCTCCCCAGAGAGTAGAAAGGCATCTGCGGGTTGGCTGCCAGTAACTGCTCAAGCATCTGTGGACCTACAACAGGGTTCTTAAAGAAACTTCCGGCATTGGGTATCTGAGCAGGATCAGGTAGCTTGGCACTGCGTATGGCACACACGGCGGCACTGACCATCTGCGGAGTTGGCTGGTCTACAGCGGCTAGTGCCTCAGCCAGCGCCGGATACTCGAGATTGACCCGAGGCTGCAGTGACAGAGCCAAAGTAACCTGAGTAATCAGATACTGATTTTGAAATTTGCCCTTAAAAATACTGTCGCGATAGCCAAACTCACAGGCCTGCTTATCCATCATCACAGGCTGACCCCTGGCAATATCAATGGCCCGCAGAGAGACAAATAAATCACAGAGCTCGACACCGTAGGCGCCGATATTCTGGATAGGCGCCGCACCCATATTGCCTGGAATAAGAGAGAGATTCTCCAATCCATACCAACCCTGCTGCAGGCAGTATTCCACAGCCTTATGCCAGTTTTCGCCAGCGGCAAACTCAACATGTACAGTATTTCCTTGGTTCTCCTGGCGGTCCTGAGGCTCT
>DDCQ01000098.1 GCA_002334915.1 Porticoccaceae bacterium UBA2002 | reverse complement strand
AAGCGCACCCAGACATCGGTTTGGGTGTATTCCAGAATATGCCCAAGATGCAGTGCAGCATTGGCATAGGGCAGGGCGTTGGTGACCAGTATTTGGCGCTTTGATGACATGGTTCAGATTCTTTTATGGGGCATTGTTGGCAAGCCGCAACTATAGCGATTTTGCGTCAACTTTTCACTGCCAATTACTGCTCTGAAGCGCGGTGAATGGCCGTATTAGATAAAATTTTAAAATTTGGGGTGGTTTAGTGTTAGATCAGGTGAAATACATAGTGGCAGTGGCCTCAGGCAAAGGCGGTGTGGGTAAGTCCACCACCGCAGTAAACCTGACATTGGCCCTGCAGGCAGCCGGTAAAAAGGTCGGCCTGCTGGATGCCGATATCTACGGCCCCAGCATTGCCATGATGCTGGGCGTACCAGAGGGCACCAGACCCACAGCCGCCGACGAAAAGCACTTTGCCCCCATACAAGCCCATGGCTTAAAAACCATGTCCATGGCCTATCTGGTCACCGACCAAACCCCCATGGCCTGGCGCGGCCCCATGGCTGCCGGTGCACTGCAACAGCTATTGGGCCAGACAATGTGGGGTGAACTGGATGTGCTGGTGGTGGATATGCCGCCGGGCACCGGCGATATACAGCTAACCCTGGCCCAAAAGGCCCAGGTGTCAGGCGCGGTAATCGTTACCACACCCCAGGATATTGCCCTGCTGGATGCCAAGAAAGGCATAGAGATGTTNNGTGCTAGGTATTGTTGAGAATATGGCCATGCATATCTGCTCAGAGTGCGGCCATACCGAGGCGATTTTTGGTGATGGTGGTGGCGCCAACGTGGCGGAGCAATACGAGACCAGATTATTGGGCAGCTTGCCATTGGACCGATCTATTCGTGAAAATGGCGATCGGGGTTTGCCGTCGGTAGTTGCTGAACCAGAGGCTGCCATAGCACAACATTACAGGCAGATTGCCCAGTCGGTTATCGATGAGCTAGAAGCAGCCAGTAAGGGTGCAGGGCCGGAGATTGTTTTCCAGTAGCGAGTCAATATGAACGCAGTGAGGGATCTCTTGCCCAACCCGCCCAAACAGGTATGATACCGCCCGAACTAAAAATCAATCTCAAGCCTTGGAGTTAGCCTAAATGAGCATTAAGTCAGACCATTGGATTCGCCGTATGGCAGAGCAACAGCAAATGATCGCGCCCTTTGAGGCTGGTCAGGTGCGCTACTCTGGAGATGATCGGGTTATTTCCTATGGCACTTCAAGCTACGGCTACGATGTGCGCTGTGCGGATGAGTTTAAGGTGTTTACTAATGTGCACTCTAAGACGGTAGACCCTAAGAATTTTGACAATGATTCCTTTGTGGATATGCAGGGCGAATTCTGCATTATCCCCCCCAACAGTTTTGCGCTGGCGCGCACGGTTGAGTACTTTAAAATTCCCCGTTCGGTGCTGACTATCTGTCTGGGCAAGTCCACTTACGCGCGCTGTGGCATTATTGTTAATGTTACGCCGCTGGAGCCTGAGTGGGAGGGGCATGTAACCCTGGAATTTTCCAATACCACCAATCTGCCGGCAAAAATTTATGCCAATGAGGGTGTGGCGCAGATGCTGTTCTTTGAGTCTGATGAAGTCTGTGATACTTCTTACGCCGATCGTGGCGGCAAGTACCAGGGTCAGACTGGTGTAACTCTGCCTAAAACCTAGAGTCAATCTTTAGGGGTTAAGCAGAGCGTCTTTTAAGGCCAGTGCTTGCTGTTGCAGGCGCTGGGTGTTCTCCGGGCCGGTGCGCAGCAGTTGCTTTTGAATGGGCGGCAGGGCTTCCAATTCTGGGGAGGCAAATTGGTAGGCTACGGAATCTCTGGTTAACTTAATTGGCTCGACGATAATTGGCGTGGCCAGAATATTATCGATGGCCTGCAAGATAATGCCATCCATCTGGCGCGGGCGATAACCCATCTCGGCAAAAGCACTCTCCAGCAGCGGACGAATAAAATGGAACATCTTGGCCATGGATGCCATATCCAGACTAATTAAGGCAGCTACTGTGCTGTTGTAGCGCTCGTAATTGCCTGCATTTAACCAGATAACTTCGCCATCTCTGTGGGTGGTAAAATTGCCTTCTGGGGCAGTTAGAGGAAAGATTTTGCTGAGCACAACACCGCGGGACAGGCCATCCATGTAGCTGGCGGTGCGGCGAATCAGGTCGTCGGTATTTAGCCAGGTTTCTACATCGGCTCTGTGTTTGATCAGCAGCAGGCGGTCGCGCACAAAGTCATCACTGTTGTCCAGGTCAGGTAGCTGGGGTGCTTTCATAACTGGCGTGGTTTTGGCTTCGGGCTGAACTGCAATCTCTGGTTCTGGTTCTGGTATCTCGGCCTCTGGTACCTGAGGTGCTGCCACTACGGCTTCGGTCACCACCTGCTGAGGTATCACCTCCATCATGGCTCGCTCTTCTTTATCGGATAATTTTTGAGCCTGATACAGGGCGCCACCGATCACGGCCACTGCGGAAACTGTACCCAGGGCGAGGATGATTTGGCTGGTACCGATTTTGTTGGGGGGGCGAGCCATAGCTATTTCTCTGCTGCAATATTTAAGGGAACCACAGGTTGGTTGTTGACCTGTCCATTAATAATTTTCATCTCATGGCTCTCGCCATTTTCAATTTGCTCTAGTTGCACAGCCAGATAATCCCAGTCGCTGGCGAGCCAAATTTTTGTGGTGCGATCCTTGTCTTCCCTGACGCGCTGCACAAGCACTGTGTTGAGGGGACCAATCGCGGTGTCTAATACCTGTCTGGCCATTACTTTATAGACATATTGTTTCAGCTTTCCCCTTGAAATAACAGGATATGAAAGATTCTCTTGTCCAGATTGCAAATCACTGCGCAGTTGCAGCTTGTGGGTAATAATATCCAGCACGCCAGACTCCAGGGGCAGCACGGTGAGCTGGTCTTTCTTGGTATATTCCAGCTGCTGATTGGGCCAGTCAAATACCTGCTGTTCTGCGCGTTTGATTCCCAGCAGTGAGCGCTCGTATTTATATTCCTGGGGCATCAGCAGCTGGTCATCGGACAGGCTAAACAATGCCTGTTCGTTTATTTTGCCAAAAATATTTTTGGCTTTTAATGTTTGTCGATACTGGCCGGATTCGAGCTGCTCGAGTCGATGACTGGCCTCTATCTCCATACCATTAAATTTGGCGGAATAGTTGGCGCTGAAGGGTTTGATTTCTATGGCCAATGACAGAGGCAGAAAAGTCAGGGCCGCCAAACCCAGAATGGTGCGACAAATAGTTTTGCTGTTGGCTGTTATCGACATCTGTGCTCTCAGTTTCCTGTTTGGGGTTCTAGCCAGGTTATTGCAAGTAGCGGGTTTAGAGTGTCAAAAACCATTATTGTTCAGCGCTGTCACTGAAAATAATCCCCTGCTCTGGGAGAGCGTTGCCATCCAGCAGGGCGACACCATTTTCCATGCGCAACCGGCCTTGGCAAAACCACTGCACGGCGGCGGGATAAATTCTGTGTTCAAATTCCAGCACTCGCTGGGCCAGGCTGTCGGCACTGTCATCGGGCAGTACTGGCACCTGGGCCTGCAATACCGAGGGCCCGCCATCCAGTTCCGGGGTGACAAAATGTACAGTGGCCCCGGCCTGTTTATCGCCTGCATCTATGGCGCGTTGATGGGTGTGCAGTCCCGGGTAGGCCGGCAGCAATGAGGGGTGGATATTGATTAGCTTGCCGAGAAAGCGATGGACAAATTCTGGCGTTAAAATGCGCATAAAGCCGGCCAGTATTACCAGATCTGGTGCGAAGCTTTCGATAACATCGCCGAGACTCTGATCAAAACCTTCGCGGCTGTCGAAGGCGCGATGATCAACCAGTATATTGGGAATACCGGCGGCAGCGGCGCGATCCAGTCCTTTGACGCCTGCCCTGTTGCTAATGACGGCAACCAGCTGCGCCTGCAGGCTGCCAGCGGCGCAGGCATCAATAAAAGATTGCAGGTTGGACCCGCCACCGGAAATTAATACCAGTAGCCGCGGTGTTTTCTCTGCGGCTGGCTGCTCTGTCATGCACTGTGTCCCAGCAGCTGTACCTGTTCTTCACCGGCTTTGGTCTCTTGAATAGTGCCCATAACAAAGGCTTGTTCACCCTGGGTATTGAGAAATTCCACAGCGGCTGCGGCTGTCTCTGCAGGCACGCAGATCACCATGCCCACACCACAGTTGAGGGTGCGATGCATCTCCTGTTCATCAATATTGCCGCCCTGTTGCAACCAGTCAAATACGGCTGGACGGGTCCAGGTGTTGGTATCTATCACTGCGGTTGCATTGTCGGGCAGCACTCTGGGAATATTTTCCAGCAAGCCACCACCGGTAATATGGGCCAGAGCATGAACAGGCGATTTGGCAATCAGGGCAAGTAGCGACTTTACATAGATTTTGGTCGGGGCCATCAGCAAGTCAATCAATGGCTGGCCATCGAGATGAGTGGTGGCTGGGTCAGTTTGGGTGACTTCCAGCACCTTGCGAATCAGCGAGTAGCCGTTGGAGTGAGGGCCGCTGGAGGTAAGGCCGATCAATGTATCGCCCAGGGCCACCTTGCTGCCATCAATGAGCTCAGATTTTTCTGCCATGCCAACACAGAAGCCTGCCAGGTCGTAGTCATCGCCTTCGTACATGCCCGGCATCTCGGCGGTCTCGCCACCGATCAGCGAGCAGCCCGACAGTTCGCAACCATCGGCAATACCATTGACCACTGCGGCGGCGGTATCTATATCCAGTTTGCCGGTAGCATAGTAGTCGAGAAAGAACAGAGGCTCAGCTCCACAGACAATCAGGTCATTGACACACATGGCTACCAGGTCGATTCCCACTGTGTCATGTTTGCCATGATCCAGTGCAAGGCGCAACTTGGTGCCCACACCATCTGTGCCCGAAACCATTACCGGTTCACGATAGCCGGTTGGCAGTTCAAACAGAGCACCAAAACCGCCAAGCCCAGCCATTACCTCAGGCCGACGTGTGCGTTTTGCTGCGCCTTTAATTTTTTCGATTAGGGCGTTACCTGCATCAATATCGACACCTGCATCTTTGTAGCTCAGAGATTGGGTCTTTTCGGTCATGGATTGGCTTCCTGGTTAACGCGCCTATTTGAAAACGCCATTTATCAGGGCGCTATTGATTGAGCGCTATTTTAGTGCGAGTGAGTCTAATTTTCATCAAGCACTGGTACAATGGTGCAAATTAATTTGGAGAAACGTCGTTGAAACGGATATTAGTGCTGTTTTTGGCCTGTTTTAGTCTGCATTCTCTCGCTGAAGAGGTGCCCGGACTCTACTCTGGCCTGGTGCCTGTGGCAGACCAAACTGCCAAGTCGCGAGAATTAGGTGTTCGCCAGGCTCTGGCTCAGGTGCTGATCAAGCTGACTGGCAACAGCGAAATTATGCTGACGCCAAGTATCCAATCTTTTTTCACTGACCCCAATGCCTTTGTGGCTGCCATAGGCTTTCGCAATATTCCCAGTGCCGAGGGCGCAGTCCAACAGGCGGGGCTGGAAGTTAGTTTTGCCCGGCAGGCAATCGACCAGTTAATTCGCCAGGCCCAGTTGCCGGTGCTGCCCTCTAACAGACCCAAGTTTCTGGTATGGATTGTGCGTGATGATGCGGCGATGGGGCGTGGCTTTATTGGAGACGATTCGGGTACAGAGGTTTCCCAGGATGCCCAGGCTGTGTTGCAGGCCTTTGATCAGGCCATGAAACAGCGCGGCATGCCGTACCAGTTACCTAACTTTGATTTACAGGACCAGCTGTCGCTCTCGGTAAATGAGGCCTGGTCTCTGCGTGCAGATCTTATTGACCCGGCATCTCAACGCTACCAGGCCGATGGCTGGATAGCGCTGCGTTTTTATACCACCTCTACTGGAGAGGTGCGCGGCGCCTGGCTGTATCAGTCGGCGGGTCGCCGTCAGCTCAATGATTTTCGCGCTCTGGCTGGTGAGGACTTTATGACGAGCGCGGTGGACTCGTTGGTGGATAGCCTGACCAGAGCCTACACCTATATTCCTCAGCTAAATACCAATGAGCTGCTGGTGCAAATTAGCGGTGTGGACAGCTTTAAGAAGTATCAGGCAGTGCTGGCCCAGTTCAAAAAATTAGAGGTGGTTGATTCTCTGGATATATTTGCCGTCAAAGGTGACCAGCTAACCTTGGCGGTTGATGTGGAGGGCGGTGCAGAACTGCTGCACTCGGCGCTGCTGCGCAGTGGCCGCCTGCAGGGTCAGGGTACGGCGGATGCCAGTCTCAGTGGTAAACTTGAGTACAGCTGGGTATCTGAGTGAATAGTCCCAAACAACTGAGTCTGGCGGTGACGCTGGACGATCAAGCGACATTCGATAACTTCTATGCCCCCAGAGGTACCCCTCAGCATCTCGCCAGTCTGGTACTCCAGGATGAGGGTCAGCAGTTTGCATTTCTGGCCGGTGCCGGTGGCAGCGGCCTGTCCCATCTGTTGCAGGCCGCCTGCCAGCGAACGGCGCTGGGCAGAAATGCCGGTGCAGTCTATCTGCCCCTCTCGGAGTTGGGGGAATACTCGCCACAGGATATTCTTGAAGGTCTGGAGTCTGCGACTCTGGTGTGTCTGGATGATCTGCAACTGGTGGCCCATAAGTCCGATTGGCAGGAGCCGCTATTTAACTTCTTTAATCGCTGTCGCGAGGCCGGGACTAAGTTGGTGATGGCCGCCCATGGGGTGCCCGATGAGCTGGATGTGATACTGCCCGATCTGCTGTCGCGGCTAAAATCTGGTGTGATTTTGCAGATGCTGCAGTACAGAGATGATGATCGGCGGCGTCTGTTACAGCACCGCGCCAGTATGCGCGGCCTGTATCTGTCCAATGAGGTGGCGGTGTTTTTATTAAACCGTTTGCCCCGGGATACCCAGGGGTTGATGGCTGCGTTGGAGCGGTTGGACGGGGCGTCGCTGCAGGAACAACGACGCCTGACCCTGCCCTTTGTCAAAGAGACCCTCGGGCTTTAACCCTGTTCTTTTTACTGGGGACACTGCTCGCACAGCAGATACATGCCTCTGGGGTCTGATAATTTCTCCAGTGCCTGCAGTGGCTGAGCCAGACTCCTGGCTTGACGACTTAGAATCTCGGGTAACCAGCTATCATGTGAGCGGACCCCCAGGGCAGCCATTGAGGCCCCCGCACTGCTGCTCATACCCGACAGGAGCTGCTCATAAACACTAAGTGGTTTGCGCCTGTAGTCGACCATATAGTCAGCCAGATTAGCCAGTTCCGCGGCCACTTCAATGGCGTCATTTAAATCACCCAGCTGGTCTACCAGACCCAGTTCCAACGCTTTCTCGCCAGTCCATACTCGACCCTGAGCGATCTCGTGAACTTCCGCCGGGGTTGAGTTACGGGCATCTGCTACCAGAGCAATAAACTGCGTATAGATATTGTCGACACCGGCCTGAAAGAACATCTCTGCCTGGGGAGTCATTGCCCGGTCGAGCTGCATAATGCCAGAGATATCTGCTGTGCTTACGCCATCGGAATAGATACCCAGAGCCGCCATAGAGTTTTCGACTGTGGGTACAACAGCGTAGACGCCTATAGAGCCCGTAATGGTGGTAGACATGGCCAGCACACGATCGGCTTCGGTGGCAATCCAGTAGCCACCAGAGGCGGCAACACTGCCCATACTGATCACTACAGGCACTCCCTCGGCGCGGGTTGCCGCCATAGCATCGCGAATAACTTCCGAGGCGAAGGCACTGCCGCCAGGGCTATCTACTCTGAGCACAACCGCTTTAACATCTTCGTCTTGGCGCAAGTCGGCAAAGATGCCAGCTAATGTATCACCGCCAACGCTACCCTCAGGCTGCTCGCCATCCATAATGGTGCCTTTGGCTACCACCAGCGCGACTCGGTGTTTCTTGGCTGCTGCGCTGATAACCTGTTCGCGACGAATATGGCTTAGATAGCCCTTAAGGTTAATGCTGTTAAATTCTCCGTCAGTGGCGGGGATTACCTCGTTGAGGTATTTGAGCATCTGGGTGCGGCTGGCCACCTGATCAACCAGACCCTGCTCCAGGGCCAGCGCGGCACTATCGCCATTGGCCGAGCGCAATTTGGTATGCAAGTTATTGGTGTAGTCATTGATAGCACCTGTGGGCAGGCCGCGCAGTTCCTCTACCTGAGAGCCATAAAACTGCCACAGTTCGTCAATCAGAGCCCGGCGTTCCTCTTTGACGCCGGTGGACATGCTGTTATCCATATAGGGTTCTATGGCGCTTTTAAAGTCACCGACTCTAAAGATATGCATCTTGACCCTGAGCTTGTCGAGGGCTTCTTTGTAGTAGCTGCGGTAGGAGGCAAAGCCGGTAATCATGACTCCACCAAGAGGGTTGAGCATAATTTCATCGGCGTGGGCGGCCAGGTAGTACTGCTGTTGGCTAAAGTTATCGGCGACCGCAATCATGGGTTTGCCGCTCTCTTTAAAGCGCATTAGCGCCGAGCTAATCTCTTCAAGTTTGCTGAGGCCGGCACCGGCCATATAGTCTGTGTCCAGCAGCAAATGGGTAATGCGGCTGTCGCGGGCCGCTGCATCCAGCGCCTCAACTATATCTCTGACTAGAGTCTCAGACTCCTCGCCCTGAGATAGCACTTTCTCCAAGGGATCTGTGTAGGTCTTCTGGTCGACCAAAAAACCACCTGGGGCCAGGTAGAGCGCGCCTTTTTCGGGAATTGGCTGCAGATCATCGGCAAACATTCCGCCTATGGCGATAAAAATAAAACCCAAAACAACCAGGCCAAGCAAGGTTCTGATTACAGAGATAACGCTGCCAATAAAGCGAAAGATCCGACGGATAATGCCCATTAGATAGTCCTTTTTAATTGTGATTTAAACATTATTAACCTGCCGAATGCGGGCGTAAACCATAGATGCGCAAAACAGCACTATGGTTAAAACCAGTTCAGCAATATCCATTGCCTGTGGTTCCGGTACTGCCATATTTTGCACCGCATTGTAAAAATACAGCAGAAGTACAAAGCCCAGCCAGATTAATGTGCGCAGGCGATCGGCGAGCATGCCGGGGATAAAAATCATTAGTGGCAGCAGACTAATTACATAGATAACAGCTGGTGCCGACTGCATCCACAGATGGATAGCCAGCACGGCTATCAGCAGCCAGAAGCTGCTCTGGGTTAATGTTCTGCTGATCGAAAGTTTTAATTCTGTGGTCAAGATTAGTCGCCCTGTTGTTGATGTAATGCACTTGCCAGATGGGCAATACGTTTGCCCTGAGCCTGACTGAGTTTAATTTCTTCCCCACTGAGACCCTCGGCCTCTACATGGGTAGCACCATAGGGGGTGCCGCCGCTTTTGGTGCTGGTCAGCGCTGACTCGGAATAGGGCAGGCCAGCAATAACCATGCCCTGATGCAGCAGTGGCAACATCATGGTCAACAGGGTCGATTCCTGGCCACCATGCATGCTTGAGGTTGAGGTAAACACGCCGGCCGGTTTATTGATCATCGAGCCATTCATCCACAGACCCGCAGTGCCGTCAATAAAGTATTTTAAGGGCGCCGCCATATTGCCAAATCTGGTGGGGCTGCCAAGCAGCAGCCCTGCACAGTTGGCCAGATCATCCTCAGTGCAGTAGATATCACCAGTGTCGGGAATATCGCTTTCGCTGGCCTCGCAGACAGTGGAAACCGCTGGCACCGTGCGCAGGCGCGCCTCCATGCCGGTGCTTTCAATACCCAGAGCCATTTGATCGGCCAACATTTTTACATGGCCATTGCGGCTGTAATACAGCACTAGTACATAGGGGGTAGACATTTTTAGAGTAACTCCAGAACATTTTCCGGTGGTCGGCCCAGTACGGCTCTGTCACCGGCCACCACAATAGGCCTTTCTATCAGTTTAGGATATTTCACCATGGCTGCTATTAGTTGTTCCTCGGTGATATCGGCACGGCCCAGATTATTGTCTTTAAAGTCCTGTTCGGATCGGCGTACCAGCTGCGCTGCCTTGATACCCAGTTTGTCGAGCAGACTGGCAATCGTCTCTGCGTCCAATGGCGTCTCAAGATACAGCTCTATCTCCGGCTCCACGCCGTTGGCGCGCAGCAGCTCCAGCGTTTGTCGAGACTTTGAGCATCTCGGGTTATGGTAAATGCGGGTCATACACTATCCTTTTTATGACTAACCTTTTATTGGCTTCGATGAATAAGCGTCTATTCATTAGTAAACCAGAGCTCCATTGTACGGGCAAACTTAATCAAACCGAAAGAGAGGGATATCTCAGTGATCGGAGACCTGGTGCAAAACCATAGGTACTTACATTTATTTTGGCAGTTTCTCAGCTATCTGGTGCAGCGATTTAATCGCGATGGCTGTCGCCAGAGCGCCGCCGCGCTGACTTATATGAGCCTGTTTGCCATAGTGCCCATGCTCACCCTGATGTACAGCATGTTCTCTTTGATACCGGCCTTTCAGGAAGCTGGATCACAGGTTGAAGGCTGGATTTTCTCCAAGGTGCTGCCCAGTAGCGGCC
The DNA here is from genome assembly GCA_002334915.1 of Porticoccaceae bacterium UBA2002. GTDB lineage: Bacteria > Pseudomonadota > Gammaproteobacteria > Pseudomonadales > Porticoccaceae > HTCC2207. The sequence continues at coordinate 33,481 of DDCQ01000098.1, read as the reverse complement.
AGGAAATTACGGCCTACCTGAGTGATTTCTCCGCTCAGGCGAGAAAGCTGAGCTCGGTGGGTGCGGTTATACTGATGCTGACCTCCTATCTTATGCTCGCCAATATAGAGAAAACCTTTAACCATATCTGGGGTACCGACGGCGGACGTCGGGGCCTGAGCGGTTTTCTGCTCTACTGGGCGATTCTGAGCCTGGGCCCTTTGCTACTGGCCGCCGGAGTGGTAATGAAAACCTATCTGCTGTCATTTCGTCTGATGGTTGATGAAGTGGATGCGCTGGGCATTGCCCAATACCTGTTTGCCTATCTGCCCTGGTTACTGACCTGGATGGCCCTCAGTCTATTGTTTATCGCCGTGCCCAACTGCAAGGTGCGCGCCCGCCATGCAGTATTTGGGGCGCTGGTAACCACGGCCCTATTTGAGAGCGCTAAAGCATTATTTGGGCTAATAGTGGCCCATTCCAGCTATACCAATATCTACGGTGCCTTTGCCGCGATACCCTTATTTCTTATCTGGATCTATCTACTTTGGATGCTAATTCTGATAGGCGCTGAATTTGTGCGCAGCCTGGAGACGTTTTCTGTGGAGGGCCGCGGTAAAAAGTTACCCGACCTTGTCGCCACGCTAATGGTGCTATGGCACTGTTGGCAGAACCAGCAGCGCGGTGATAGCCTCTCGGATCAAGCTATGGTGGCCAGCGGTATGGATGCAGAGCATTGGAAAAAGCTGCGCAACCGTTTGTTGCAACAGAGGGTTCTGGAGAAAACCCAGAGTGGCCAGTATGTGCTAATACGGGATTTGGGCAGTCACAGCCTCAATGATGCCTGCGGCTGGTTGGGAGAAAATATATACAGCTCGGCGACCTGGGAGTCAGATAAACTTATTGCAGAGCATCCCTGGTATGCAAAATACGATATGCTTGCGGGCAAGGCTCGTCACCAGGTACAGGAGAATTTTTCTCTCAGTATCGAGGAGCTATTTACCCAGGGCGCCCCTGACCCAGAACGCCCTTTGCCCAAGACATAACGGAGACTGACCCATGATCAAAAAGCTTCTGATAACCAGTTTGTTTCTACTAGGCTGTTCTGCCGATACGCCCAGCGAATACGCGTTGCTAGATGGCGGCAGCGTCGATTTGCAGTCGCCGCAAAAGCTGGTGCTGATTAACTACTGGGCCATCTGGTGCGCACCCTGCCGCAAAGAGATTCCCGAGTTTAATCAGCTGCAAGCAGACCATGGCGAGCATGTATCTATCTATGCAGTGAACTTCGATGGCTCCCAGGGCGACCTGCTGCGCACTGAAATGGACAAGTTGGGCATTGAGTTCCCCAGTTTAGTGGCCGACCCCAGAACCATCTGGGGCCTTGAGCCAGTGCAGGTATTGCCCGAGACCCTGGTTATTAGCCCAGAGGGTAAATTGCTGCAGCGCCTGATAGGCCCGCAGACCCTGGAAACTCTGGAAGGCCTGCTGTAAAAAAACTATGGCAGCATAGAGATGCCACCATAAAAGGGTATAGGTATAACTGAGAATCAGCAGTAATCTGTTGCGCAACTTGAGAGGGAATAACGATGAAAGACCTAACTAAATTTTATATTAATGGCCAGTGGGTAAGTCCATTGGCGGCCAATGATCTGGCGGTAGAAAACCCCGCGACAGAAGAAATTATTGCCACCATCAGTCTGGGCGCAGCAGGCGATGTAGATGCAGCTGTAGCCGCAGCCAAAGCCGCTTTCCCCAGTTATGCTCAGGTCAGTGTAGAAGAGCGTATTTCACTGATGGAGAACCTACTTAAAATTTATATGGATCGCTACGAAGAGATGTCCGTAGCCATCAGCATGGAAATGGGCGCACCAATATCCTTTGCCACCGCAGCTCAGGCTGACTGCGGCCGCGGTCATATTAATGCGGCCATAGAAGCCCTCAAAAAGTTTGAGTTTGAACGCCAGATTGGCAACACCAGAATTGTAAAAGAACCCATAGGTGTCTGTGGCTTTATTACCCCCTGGAACTGGCCCATCAATCAGATCAGCTGCAAAGTAGCCCCCGCACTGGCTACAGGCTGCACCATGGTATTAAAACCCAGTGAAATCGCCCCCATCTCCGGTTATCTATTTACCGAGATAATGGATCAGGCCGGCTTCCCCGCCGGTGTTTACAATATGGTCAATGGCGATGGCCCTGATGTAGGTGCGGTTATCTCCGCCCACCCGGATGTGGATATGGTGTCTTTCACCGGTTCAACCCGAGCCGGGATTCTGGTAGCCAAAGCCGCCTCGGAAACCGTAAAGCGCGTTACCCAGGAGCTGGGTGGCAAATCCCCCAATATTATTTTTGAAGATGCCGACCTGGAAAAAGCCGTTAGTTCGGGTGTCTCCAATATGATGGGTAATACAGGGCAGTCCTGCAATGCACCCTCCCGCATGCTGGTGCAGTCATCGGTCTACGACAAAGCCGTAGAAATAGCCAAGCAGGCCGCTGCCGAAGTAGTAGTGGATGACCCATTAAAAGAGGGCTGGCACCTTGGCCCATTATCCAGCCGAGTGCAGTTTGATAAGGTCCAGGGCCTGATCGCAAAAGGCATTGATGAAGGCGCTGAGCTGGTAGCAGGCGGCCCCGGCAAACCCGAGGGTTTTGAAACCGGCTATTTTGTAAAGCCCACCATCTTTGCCGGCGTCAATAACCAGATGACCATAGCCCAGGAAGAAATATTCGGCCCGGTGTTAACCATGATCCCCTTCGATACCGAAGAGCAGGCCATCGAAATCGCCAACGACACACCCTATGGCCTGGCCGCCTATTTCAGCACCAGCGATAAAGAGCGCGCCCATCGGGTAGCAGGGCAGCTGCGGGCCGGTATGATTAGTCTCAACAGTGCCTCTCAGGATTATGCTGCGCCCTTTGGCGGTTACAAGCAGTCAGGTAATGGCCGCGAATGGGGTGAATACGGGTTTGATGACTTTTTGGAAATTAAAGGGATTACTGGTTAAGGCGGTGAAACAGGTCATATGAATCTCGTGCCTAGCTTGGAGCTTATCTGTGCCATCACCCTTGTAAAACCGTGACCAGCATGGATGCTGGTCANNCAAGGGTGATGGCGCAGATAAGCCCCTCGATCAAAAGCCCCCAACTTTAATACCTAGCAGATTCCCAAGCATGAATAGCATGCTTGCGCGTCTCCCCCCAGAGATACCCCCCAATACCCCCACTTTGTTGTAACACTCGATGACAGGGTATAAAAAACCCCACCGGATTAGAGCCAATAGCCGTCCCCACAGCTCTCGAAGCCCTGGGCCTACCCACCGCCGCCGCCACCTGCGCATAACTATTGATAGAGCCCGGCTCAATCTGCAACAGAGCCCGCCACACATTAATTTGAAAATTGGTGCCTTTCACATAGAGCGATAACGGCCCATCAATATTTCTCTCACCTGCAAACAGCGCCTCCACCGTTTTTGTGGTCTCTGTAGTTTGATTGATTAGCCTGGCATTGGGCCATTGTTTATGCAGCTCTGCGATTTGCTGGTCAATATTATTGCTCAAAAAAGATAGCTTACAGACACCTCTGGGAGTCACAGCAATAAACACTTCACCAAATGGGCTACCAGCCACAGAATATTGAATCTCCATACCGGCACCACCAGCCTTAAATTGTCCAGGGCTGGCGGCCTCAAGCTGCACAAAATGATCATGCAATCTGGAGCTGCTGCTAAGGCCCACAGCATCTGATACATCTAGCAATGGTTTAGATTGGGCAAGTAATTGTTTGGCGCGGCCAACAGTCAGGATTTGCAGATACTTTTTTGGTGTCACCCCAGCCCATTGACTAAACAGGCGCTGAAAGTGAAACGGGCTCAGGTGCAGGTGAGCGGCAATGTCCTCCAGAGAGGGCTGCTGTTTGGCATTGGCATTAATAAAGTCAATGGCCTGAGCGATGCGTTGATAGTCGGATTTCATAACCAGAGTATTGCCGACTTATGGTTTTTTAGCGACCCGAATCTTGCTCAGCTTTGTCGGCGGATAAAAAATAGATTAGACCGCCAGCAGCAATAATCCCCAGGCCAATCAGCGCCTCTGTTGGCTTTGAGATCAGCACATAGGTCAGGGTCCACAGGGTGACACTCAAATAAATAATCGGTGCAATGGGGTAGGCGGTGGTTTTGAAGGCGCCGGGGATATTGAGCTTTTTAAAGCGCAGCACAAAAACCCCGAGCACGGAAAACAGCGTATTAATGGCCAGCACAAAACTGGAGAAAATCAGCACCGACTCAAAGGTGGCGCTGATAATAAAAAACATCGCCAGAATGCCCTGAAATAGCACTGCATTAACTGGAATGCCCTGTTTATTGCACTGGGCGAGTTTGGAGAAGACTGTAAAATCCTCGCCAATCATCTGTAGCACCCTCGGGCCAGCCATGGTCATGGCGCTGACTGTGCTGATTAATAGTACCGCCAGCACTGCGCCCATTACCTTGCCCGCGCTGCCACCAAATGCAGCCTCAGCCACTACAACACCTATTTCCAGTTTGCCTTCCATGCTTGAGATGGGCGCCGCGCTGAGAAAGGTAAAGTTGAGGAGCAGATAGAGCATCAATACCAGGCCGGTGCCTACAGCCAGCACTATGGGTAGATTGCGCTGGGGATTGTCCAGCTCGCCGGTGACATAGGTGGCTGCATTCCAGCCGGTGTAGGCATAGTTGACATAGATTAGAGCCACAGCAAATGCACCGCTAAACAGCAGCTTTTCGTCTCCGGCCTGAGGCAAAAAGTTGAGATACTGAGGGCTGTTGCCCCAGATAAAAATCACTGCACAGAATAGTATTATCAGCAGTAGCTTGAGCGCGGTAAAAATCTGCTGCACATTGCTACTGGCTTTGCGCGAGAAGCAGTGGGCCAGAGTTATCACCAACACCAGGGTTACGGCGGTCCAGGTTCTGTTGAGCTCGGGAAAGACTGCCGACAGATAGGCGGCAAAGGTCATGGAGGCCAGAGCCACTGGTGCAGCAAAGCCGACTGTGGCAGATACCCACCCGGAGATAAATCCGGCGCAGGGGTGATAGAGGCGCGACAGGAAATTATACTCACCGCCGGAGCGGAGCAGGTTGGCGCCCAGTTCGGCATAGGTCAAGGCGCCGCAGAGGGCAGTTAAACCACCTACAAACCACAGCATCATCAATACAAAGGGCGACTGAATACCCAGCAGTTGAAACCCGAGGCTGGTAAAGACGCCGGTGCCGACCATATTGGCGACAACAACAGAGATACCTGTGGTTCTGGAGAAGCTATGCATAGTTAATTTTGTTTTGTGACCAGGTCAGAGCCTGCACTGTACAGCACTGCTTTTAAAGGACAAATAGTTTGCCAAGTTAACGAAATGAAATAAATACCATTTGGTCAGAAATTATCAGGCCATTAATCGATAAAAATCGGTTAAGCTAGCGGGCTAAAACTACAACAAAAACAATAGATAAAAAAGGTAATAAAAATGGAAATGGCACTACGTATCGTACTGCGTTTGCTCGCATTGGGCATGCTTTTGGGGGCTGTGGGTTTTATCTTTAATCCGGCCGGAATGGAAGCAGACTTTGCCGTAAGAGCGCTTGAGACCCATGGCATGGGAACTCTGCGCGGGGACCTGGGTGGTACCTTCCTGATGTTGGCAATTTTCACTTTCCATGGTTCAAGACCTGGTAATGCTGCCTGGCTGGCCGTGCCTCTGGTATTTATGCTGACTGTGCTGTTTGGTCGAATAGTGCATATAGTGTTGGATGGTCTGACGGATCCGGCAATTCGCTCTACGGTAATTGAGTTGGTGGCAATTGCTATCCTCGAATATGCCCGCAGAACATTAGCAACTGATAAGGCAAATTAAGGAGAGACCCGTGAGATTATTAGCGATAACGCTGCTTCTATCTGTTACCGGCTTGGCTCAAGCCAGCGAAGAAACTGAGACTCAGGTGTATTTTGGCGATACCCATCTGCATACAACCTATTCCTTCGATGCCTTTTTAAACAAAAATTTCACCGCAGACCCGGATACCTCCTACAGATGGGCCAAGGGCGAGCCGGTGATTCACCCTTATAATCGCACCAGAGTTCAGATTGGTACGCCACTGGATTTTTTGGTGGTCTCAGACCATGCCGAGATGCTTGGCGTGATGCGGGCTATTCGCGGTGAAACTATCGAGTGGGATGATATTGGACTGTATGATTCTGTTAAACGCTGGTGGGCAGTCAGGCAGTTAAACACAGCGCTGGACAACGACAATGGGCGCGCTTTTTTTGCTAGCTTTTTGCCCAAGTCGGCCGCCGAGAAAGGTGGCGACCCGGTGGCTGATATTAATAATAATATTGCTGGGGTCGCGATTTTCGGTGATACCACCAATACCTCCAAAGATGCCTGGCAGGATATTATTGACGCCGCAGAGCAGCACAACGAACCGGGCGTATTTACTAGCCTGCTGGGGTGGGAGTGGAGTTCAATACCAACCGGCGCAAATCTGCACCGTATCGTGGTTACTCCGGATGGTGGCGAAAAAGCCAGCCAGTATATTCCCTTTGGTTCAGACCAGAGCCAGTACCCGGAGGACTTATGGCAGTGGTTGGCTGATACTGGGGAGCGCACCGATAGCCGCTTTATCGCCATACCCCACAACTCAAATATTTCCAAAGGCTATATGTTTGCCGAGACCACCGTTAAAGGCCAGCCTATTACCGCTGACTATGCGCGCACACGTATGCAGTGGGAGCCCATTACTGAGATGACTCAGATCAAAGGTGATAGTGAAACCCATGCTCAGTTTTCTCCAGATGATGAGTTCGCTGACTTTGAAACCTATGGTTACTATATTCAAACCACCAAAAATAATACCCAGATTACCGCTGGAGACTATGTGCGCCCGGCTCTGAAAAAAGGTTTGGCCATTGAGCAAAAAATTGGCGTTAACCCCTTTAAATTTGGCTTTATTGGTTCCACCGACGCCCATTCGGGTCTGGCCTCGCCCGAGGAGGATAACTTCCAGGGCAAAATGGCCTCAGACAGCACTCCCGAGACCAAGGCACCTGCTCTGGGTAACCCTACCGGCGCCAGTGGCTGGGATATGTCGGCCTCCGGCTTGGCGGCGGTCTGGGCTGAAGAAAATAGCCGCGAGGCGATCTATGCCGCCTTTAAGCGCAAAGAGACCTATGCCACCAGTGGCCCACGGCTGCGTGTTCAGCTATTTGCTGGCTGGGACTTTCCTGCCAATGCCGAGACCTCCGAAGACTTTTCCCGTATCGGCTACCAGTACGGAGTGCCCATGGGGGGTGATTTAACCGCCAATGCGTCTGCGGGTGCGCCACAGTTTTTGGTGCGGGCGGTAAAAGATCCGGTGGATGCTAATCTGGATCGGGTCCAAATTGTGAAGGGTTGGGTAGACGCCACCGGCGAGCAGCATGAAAAGGTCTACAATATAGACTGGTCAGGTGATCGGGAGCTGGATGCAGCGGGCAAGTTACCAGCCGTGGGTAATACTGTAGATTTAAAATCGGCCAGATATACCAACACCATTGGTCAGGCTGAGTTTGCGGTTAAATGGTCGGATCCGGATTTTGATGCTGCCCAGTCGGCATTTTATTACGCTCGCGTATTGCAGATTCCCACACCGCGCAATGGTCTTTTTGACAGTCTGGCGCTGGGTCTGGATACACCGCCGCGCGGCCCAAAAACTATTCAGGAGCGCGCCTATACATCGCCGGTTTGGTACACGCCTTGATGCACTGTGGTTTAGAAATTAGGTTAGAAGGGACATTAGAAGGAATTTAAAAGCCTCATGTACAAGAAATTTTTAAAGGAACCACTGGTACAATTTTTATTAATCGCACTGGTGCTTCTCGGCGGCGAGCGATGGATTAATGCCGAAGACTATGCCTACGATCAGTACCTGATTCAGGTAGACGATCAGCAACTGCTGCAGTTTATGCAGTTGCGCGCCAAAACCTTTAGGCCTGACCAGGCAGAGGCCGCACTGGCCGCTCTGGGAAGCGAAGAGCGTCAGCGACTGGTAGATGACTACGCCCGCGACGAGGTGCTTTTTCGCGAGGCCATGGCCCTCAATCTGGATAACAATGACCAGATTATTCGCCGTCGCCTGATTCAAAAAATGGACTATCTGGCCCAGGGGTTTTATGACGAAGCCGAACCCTTAACCGAGCAGGATCTGCGCGACTATTACGCTGACAATCAGCAAGCGTATAAAAAAGCCGCCGAAGCCACCTTTACCCATGTGTTTATCTCCATGCAAAATCGCCCCTCGGAAGAGGCCCAGGCGATGGCAAATAAACTGCTGGGCCAGCTTAATGCTGAACAGGTGCCCTTTGAAAATGCCTCCAGATACGGCGAGCGTTTTCTCTATAACCGCAACTATGTCAATCGTGAAGATGATGAGATTGGCAGCCACTTTGGCCAGTCCTTCCAGGAGACTCTGTTTGCTCTAAATACTGCAGGGCAATGGCAGGGTCCGGTGCAATCCAGCTATGGCTGGCATCTGGTGTTGCTGGTTAAAAATGCCGCTGCCTATCTGCCTGAATTTGAGGAGATTAGCTCTGCGGTGTTTGCCGATGCTCAGCGCCAGCAGCAGAGAGAGGTAAAACGCCAGGCGATTGATAAGCTGATGGCCAAATACCAGATCGAGATAGAATAATGCGCACAGCTTTTCTTGCTATGGCGCTGCTATTTAGTAGCTGGGCTGTCGCTGATGAGGCGCGGCCAGTCTATGTGGAAGTGGTGGAAAATAATGCCAGCCAGTTTCTTGTTAAGTGGAAAGTGCCGCCGGTTATGCCCGCAGGGCAGGAACCCTACATAAAGCTGCAGCATCCGGACTGCCGAGTTGTTGATGGTGCCAATGCTGCCGGGTTAATCGGTCGTCGGCTCTATCAATGTGATATTCAGGATCCCGATGCCGCTTTTGCTCTGGTGCTGGACTATCCGCAGAGCAATCCCGCACTGACCTCGCTTATTGTCTTTAAACCTTTTGAAGCAGAGCCCATACAGGTGTTTTCTGGCCCGGAAAAAACCAAGGTTGATATTCCAGTTAGCACCAGTGCCAGTGCTGTCGCCAAGCAGTACACTGTGGCCGGTATAGAGCATATTTTGATTGGCACAGACCATTTGCTGTTTGTGCTTTGCCTGATGATTATCGCTGGCAGCTTTAAGCGTCTGCTGCTGACTGTGACCGGCTTTACCATCGCTCATTCTATTACCCTGAGTCTGGCCACATTGGATATTTTCCGCCTGCCCACAGAGCTGGTGGAGCTATTGATTGCCCTGAGTATTGTTTTGCTGGCTGTGGAAATAATTAAGCATAATCGGGCTGAAGCCGGAGCAGCACCAAGCTTTACCTGGCGCTATCCGGTCAGTGCCTCATCGGCATTTGGCCTGTTACATGGCTTTGGTTTTGCGGTGGTATTACAGGAGCTGGGCCTGCCCGCGGCGATGAAAGTGCATGCGCTGCTGTTTTTTAATATAGGTGTTGAACTGGGACAGCTGCTATTTATTGCCGCAGTGCTGGTACTGATATTTATCCTGATGCGCAGTATTCCCGCAGCCAACAGGCACCGGGTGGTGCTGGTTGAGGCTGTGGTTTATGTTGTGGGAATTACCAGTGCTTACTGGTTATTTGAACGATTTGCAGTGCTGTTCTAGCCTTTATTGCAAAGCTATTTTAAATGCCCCAAATGTTTGGAAACCACTTTAAGGCTGGGTTTAAATAGCTTGGGGGTGCAGGCCAGAATATGGCCGCTGTCCATAAATTTCTCACCACCATTAAAGTCGCTAACCATGCCGCCAGCTTCACGGACTATCAGCACCCCAGCCGCTATATCCCAGGGCTTCAGTGACATTTCCCAGAATACATCCATACGGCCAGCGGCCACATAGGCAAGATCCAGCGAGGCAACACCCAGCCGGCGAATACCCGCCGAGTTATTGGCAAACTCATGCATGCTGGCCAGATATTTATCCATCTCATTAAAGGAGGGTGCGCTAAAGGGAATGCCTGTGGCATAAAGAGCTCCGGCTTCTTCAGTGCGACCCGACACGCGAATGCGGCGACCATTTAGGCTGGCGCCATAACCTCGGCTGGCAGTAAATTCTTCGCGCTTAAAGGGCTCCAGAATAACCCCGTGCTCCAGCTTGCCTTTAATTCGGCAGGCGATAGAGACAGCTACATGGGGAATACCGCGAATAAAATTGGTGGTGCCATCAAGGGGGTCGATAATCCATTCCACATCGGAATCGGGGTTGCCGCTGATGCCACTCTCCTCACCGATAAAGCGGTGATCCGGGTAGGCTTTTTTGATGTTGTAGATAATGGTTTCTTCTGAGCGGCGATCCACTTCAGTGACAAAGTCATGGCGACCCTTTTCATCAACCTTAACCAGTTCCAGGTTATCGGCAGATTTAACAATCATTTCTCCGGCCAGACGGGCGGCACGGAGGGCTATATTAACCATCGGTTGCATAGGGTGTTTTCCAAGTGACTTTAAAGAGCGGTTGGCATTGTAACAGAACTACTGTGCCTGAGAAGCCCGATTCTGCTACACTCGCGCCCCGTTTTTAGGGCAGCAGAATTTATTCTTAAGGGGCTTATTGTGTCTACCACTGAACGTCAGGCAAAAATTCGCATTGTGCTGGTCAATACCGCCCACCCGGGAAATATTGGCGGTGCTGCGCGGGCCATGAAAAATATGGGTCTGGCCGAGCTGTATCTGGTGCAGCCTCGAGAGTATCCGGCCCCGAGGGCTGTGTGGCGAGCCGCTGGTGCGCGCGATGTGCTGACCAATGCCACCATAGTGGACTCGGTGGATGAGGCAATTGCCGGCTGTGGTCTGGTGGTGGGCACCAGTGCCCGCGAGCGCCGAATTCCCTGGCCGTTAATTGATCCTCGCGAATGTGGGGTCAGAATCTGGCAGGAAGCCGAAACTCATGATGTGGCCCTGTTGTTTGGTCGTGAAGACCGCGGCCTGACCAATGATGAGTTACAGAAATGCCACTACCATGTGCATATTCCCTCCAACCCGGACTACAGCTCATTGAATCTGGCTACGGCAGTGCAGGTGTTAAGCTACGAAGTGCGCATGGCCAGCCTGGCCGATGCCGAGGGCAATCTGCCATCTTTACAGGAATGGGACCAGCCGCCAGTGACTGCAGATGATTTGGAAAATTTCCATGTGCATCTGGCAGAGACCATGGCCGACCTCAGGTTCTATGATCCAGAAAATCCAAAGCAATTGTTGACTCGGATGCGGCGGTTATTTAACCGCCAGCGCATGGATAAAATGGAGGTTTCTATCCTCCGTGGACTGCTGTCTTCGGTACAGCGGCTAATTAAAAAATAACCTATTAAACTAATCAGGTATTTAATTGACTAAAATACTCAGGTATTAGATAATTCACGCCCTTTAAAGCCGGTCAGAGGTACGAGATATGCGATTGACAACTCGAGGACGCTACGCTGTTACAGCCATGCTCGACTTGACGCTGCACGCTCAGGATAAGCCAATTTCACTGGCCGATATCTCCGAGAGACAGTCTATTTCTCTGTCCTACCTCGAGCAGCTATTTTCCCGCCTGCGTCAGTCCGGCCTGGTTTCCAGTGTCCGTGGTCCCGGTGGTGGTTATCATCTGGGGCGTGCCAGCGAGGGTATTTTTGTGGCGCAGATTATTGATGCGGTCAATGAATCCATAGATACCACCAACTGCCAGGGCAAAGGCGACTGTCAGGGTGGCGAGATCTGCCTGACCCATACACTCTGGTCGGATCTCAGCAAAGAGATCCACGGATTCTTAAATGGCATCAGTCTGGCTGATCTAGTGGCGAAACGAAACGTACAACATATAGCCCGGCGGCAAGTTGAACAGCTGCTGGTTATAGATGACAACCTGCAGGCAGGCGCCTGCTGAATTTGGAGTAATTAATGAACCTACCCATTTATCTGGATTATGCTTCCACAACACCGGTAGATCCGGCTGTTGCAGATAAAATGATGCAATTTCTGACCCCTACAGGTCAGTTTGGCAACCCGGCGTCTCGCTCCCATGTATTTGGCTGGCAGGCAGAAGCAGCGGTTGAAGATGCGCGCACAGATGTGGCGACACTGATCGGTGCCGACCCCCGCGAAATCGTTTGGACAAGTGGTGCCACCGAAGCTAATAACCTGGCTATCAAAGGCTGCGCTCACTTTAACCAGCGTAAAGGCAAGCACGTTATTACCTCCAAGATTGAACATAAAGCGGTACTGGATACCTGTCGTCAGCTGGAGCGCGAAGGATGGGAAGTGACCTATCTGGAGCCGGACTCCAACGGCCTGATTCAGCCGCAAATGGTAGCGGATGCAATTCGCGAAGACACCACGGTTGTTTCCATTATGCATGTGAACAACGAGCTGGGTACCCTGAATGATATTGCCGCAATTGGTGCTATCTGCCGTGAGAAGAAAGTATTTTTCCATGTGGATGCGGCTCAGAGTGCTGGCAAAACCCCGATTGATGTGGAAGCCATGAATGTGGATATGATGTCATTCTCGGCCCATAAAATTTATGGCCCCAAGGGCATAGGTGCGCTGTATGTGCGCCGCAAGCCGCGGGTGCGCATTGAAGCCCAGATGCACGGCGGTGGCCATGAGCGCGGTATGCGTTCCGGCACCTTGCCCACTCACCAGATTGTTGGCATGGGTGAAGCCTTTAAGTTGGGGTTTGAAAACCTGGCCGAAGAGTCCGCGCGCATCGAAGCACTGCGCACCAGACTCTGGGAAGGGGTTTCCGATATGGAAGAAGTCCATCTCAACGGCTCTGAAGACCAGCATGTGCCCGGTATTGTCAATATCAGCTTTGCCTTTGTGGAAGGCGAGTCACTGATTATGGCCCTGCGTGATCTGGCGGTATCCTCAGGCTCTGCCTGTACCTCTGCCAGCCTTGAGCCCAGCTATGTACTTCGTGCTCTGGGCCTCAATGATGAGATGGCCCACAGCTCAATCCGCTTTAGTATTGGCCGCTACACCACAGAGCAGGATATAGACAACGCCATTGCCAAGGTGCGCCATGCTGTAGAAAAACTGCGTGAACTGTCGCCTCTGTGGGATATGTTTAAAGATGGTGTTGATCTGGATACCGTAGAATGGGCCGCGCACTAAGCGCCGCCATTAATGTTTTTTAATTAGGAGTCATAAAATGGCTTACAGCGACAAAGTTATTGATCATTACGAAAACCCACGCAATGTTGGCAAGCTCGACGACAGCTCTAAAAATGTTGGTACTGGGATGGTGGGAGCGCCGGCCTGTGGCGATGTAATGCGTCTGCAAATCAAGGTTAACGACGATGGCATTATTGAAGATGCCAAGTTTAAAACCTATGGCTGTGGTTCAGCTATTGCCTCCAGTTCACTGTTGACAGAATGGGTGAAGGGCAAAAGCATTGACGATGCCGAGCAGATCAAAAATACCGAGATTGCCGAAGAACTGGCACTGCCACCGGTAAAAATTCACTGCTCAGTACTGGCGGAAGACGCCATTAAAGCGGCAGTGCGTGATGTACGAGAAAAGCAGGACAGGTAATCGATGGCTATCACCATGACCCCAGCTGCAGAGCAGCATGTGATCAAACATCTCGAGCACCGCGCCAAGGGCCTGGGCATTCGTCTGGGTGTGCGCACCACTGGCTGCTCCGGCCTCTCCTATGTACTGGAGTTTGTCGATGATGCGGCCTCAGAAGACGAAGTATTTCAATGTGGTGATGTAAAGCTGATTATCGATCCCAAAAGCCTGCTGTATCTCGACGGTACAGAGCTGGACTATGTTAAAGAGGGCTTAAACGAGGGGTTTGAATTTAAAAATCCCAATGTTAAAGATGAATGTGGTTGCGGCGAGAGCTTCCACGTTTAGCCGCACTGCGCTTAATCCAGTAAACAGGTTGATCGGTCATTGAAACTTACCAGTAACTTCTTTGAGATATTTGCTATCCCTGTCGCCTGGCAGGTGGACAGCAGCCAGCTGCAGAGCAAGTATCTCAAATTGCAGCAGGAGTTTCACCCGGATCGCTATGCCAGTAGTGGCGATACCGAAAAGCGCTTGGCGGTGCAGACTGCCTCATTGATCAACCAGGCCTACGACACCCTAAAGTCCCCCCTAAAGCGAGCCCAGTACCTGCTTGAGCTAAAGCAGATTGATGCCAGTCAGGATAGTCATATCACCAGTGATGGGGCTTTTTTAATGGAGCAGATAGAACTGCGGGAAGCCCTATCCGATGTGCGTGACAGCGCCGATCCCTTTGCCGCACTGGACAGTTTGCGCAATGGCGTTGAAAGCAGTTACATAGAACAGCAAAACCAGTTTCAAGCCCAGTATCAGGAATCTGACTTTGATCATGCCTTTAATACAGTGGCCAAAATGCAATTTTCAACCAAGTTGCTCGATGAAATAGAGCAGCTTGAAGCCGAGTTAGAGGACTTATAACCAGTGGCACTACTGCAAATCTCAGAGCCGGGCCAGTCGCCCCAACCCCATCAGCGCAGACATGCGGTGGGCATAGACCTGGGCACCACCAATTCATTGGTGGCCACAGTGCGCAGTGGTATGGCTGAGGTACTTGCAGATGAGCAGGGCAGAGATCTGTTGCCCTCCGTCGTACATTATGTAGCAGAGGGGGTGAGCTGTGTGGGCTACGAAGCCGCTGAACATAATGTGGCTGACCCGTTAAATACATTGGCCTCGGTCAAGCGGCTGATGGGCCGCGGTGTGGCAGATATTAAAACCTTTGGCAGCCAGCTGCCCTATGAGTTTGCCGACGATAAAGGTGGCATGCCAAAAATTAAAACCGCCGCCGGGCTGGTAAGCCCGATACAGGTCTCCACGGAGATACTACGCAAGCTGGCCGGTCGCGCTGAAATCGCTTTTGATTCTGAACTGGATGGCGCCGTGATAACCGTGCCCGCCTATTTTGATGAAGCCCAGCGTCAGGCCACCAAAGATGCTGCCACTCTTGCGGGCATTAAAGTATTGCGCCTGCTCAATGAGCCCACAGCGGCAGCTATTGCCTATGGGCTGGATGAGGCTCAGAAGGACGGTGGAGCTAAGGAAACCAAGGGTCAGGACCGCACTGTTGCTATTTACGACCTGGGTGGCGGTACCTTTGATATCAGCATTTTGCGCCTGTCCAAAGGCGTATTTGAAGTATTGGCCACCGGTGGCGATTCTGCCCTGGGCGGCGATGACTTTGACCATGCCATTGCCGACTGGCTGCGCCAGCAGATAGGTATGGATGACGACCTCAATCCCATAGAGCAACGCATTCTGCTGGAGACTGCCAAGTCCGCCAAAGAAGAGTTAACAGACTCAGCGGAGGTGGCGTTGGAAGTATTGGACTGGCAGGGCATATTGACTCGCGAGCTAATGCACAGCCTGATTGATGGGCTTATTGCTAAAACCATGCGCGCCTGTAAAAAATCCCTGCGCGACGCCGGTGTTGCCCAGGACCAGATTGATGATGTGATTCTGGTTGGCGGTTCCACAAGAACCCCCAGAGTGGGCGAGAAAGTGGCTGAGTTATTTGGCACCCAGCCCCTATGCAGTCTTGACCCGGATCAGGTGGTGGCTATGGGCGCTGCATTGCAGGCTGAGGTGTTGGTGGGCAATAAATCCGGCGACGATATGCTGTTGCTGGATGTGATTCCTCTGTCCCTGGGTATAGAAACCATGGGCGGCTTGATCGAAAAAATTATCCACAGAAACACCACCATCCCGGTGGCCAAGGCCCAGGAATTTACCACCTTTAAAGATGGTCAGACCGCCATGGCAATCCATGTTTTGCAGGGTGAGCGCGAACTGGCCTCTGACTGCCGGTCACTGGCGCGCTTTGAACTGCGCGGTATTCCTCCTATGGTGGCTGGCGCAGCAAAAATTCGTGTCAGCTATCAGGTGGATGCAGATGGTCTGCTCAGCGTGACTGCCCGTGAACTGACCAGCAATGTGGAATCGCGCATCGAGGTTAAGCCCTCCTATGGCCTGGGTGAAGAAGAAATTACCAATATGCTGCAGGACTCCTTTAGCCATGCGCGTGATGATATGCAGGCCAGAGCTTTGAGAGAGCAACAGGTGGAAGCGGATCGTATGATTGAAGATTTGCTCGCCGCCATCTATAAAGATGGTGAAGCTCTGTTGGATGCCGAGGAGCGCCAGTGCCTTAAGGTTGCCATTCAGGAACTGCGTGAACTGCGCGAGTCCACCACCGAGCATCGCCTGCTGGCCCGCCAGATTGAGTCTGTGGCCAAGGCCAGTGAAGAATTTGCCGCCCGACGTATGGACGCCAGCATCAAGACTGCGTTGGCCGGCCAAACATTAGATGAAATTGAAAAAGGTTAGAACCTAAGCATGCCTAAAATTGTATTTTTGCCCCATCATGAAATCTGCCCAGAGGGAGCGGTGGTTGAAGCCAAGCCGGGAGAAAGCATCTGTGATGCCGCCCTGCGCAATGGTCTGGAGATTGAGCATGCCTGTGAGATGTCCTGTGCCTGCACCACCTGCCATGTGCATATTCGCGAGGGTTTTGACGAGCTGCCTGAGGCCGATGAACTTGAGGAAGATTTTCTCGATAAAGCCTGGGGCGTTGACCCGGATTCTAGGCTCAGCTGTCAGGTGATCGTCGAGGACGCGGATCTGGTGGTTGAGATACCCAGGTACACCATTAATATGGTGTCTGAACGTCATTAATGCCGGGCTCAAACGGCGCAGCAGCAATGGGAGTAATGGACTATGATTAAGTGGACTGATATCAACGAAATAGCCATAGAGCTGGTCGACAACCATCCAGAGGTTGATCCGCAGTATGTTAATTTTGTTGATCTAAGAAAATGGGTTTTAGAGATAGAAGGTTTTTCTGATGATCCAGATCGCTGCGGCGAGAAGATTCTTGAAGCCATTCAGATGGCATGGATTGAAGAGCAGGACTAGCCTTATCTAAAGCGACCGCGGGTAAATAGAAAGGGATTTTCGACAGGACAGGGATGCGCGAAACAAATCATCTGTATAAAAAGATCCTCAATACGGCGCCATTTGGAACCCTCTTTTTCGCTTATGGCGTGTGTATAGACGCCAATCAAAAAGCGCTCTCCATCCTCGGCTGCGACCGCAGTGAACTGGTTGGTCTATCGCTTAATGAGGGTGGCGACGAGCCTCCACCCGTA
This sequence comes from Porticoccaceae bacterium UBA2002, assembly GCA_002334915.1. Classification (GTDB taxonomy): domain Bacteria; phylum Pseudomonadota; class Gammaproteobacteria; order Pseudomonadales; family Porticoccaceae; genus HTCC2207. The sequence goes on along the minus strand of DDCQ01000098.1, from coordinate 16,270 downwards.
CTGGTTCAATTAAAAAAAGTCATCTCCAAACTCGAGGACGAACAGCTGGAAGGGCTGCTGTGGCGATCCCATCAGAGTCTGGACAGCACTGAACTGGTAGTCTCGCTAGGCACCGTTGAAAACGCCGACAATGTTCTTAGCCTGATGCTCTACCCACTGCCAGCCCTGGCAAAAATGGTGGTCGAAGAATTTGCCACCGACAATCTCCCCAGCCTGGATACCACCCCAGCCAAAAACGCTGGGTACAGCCCTGAGCGGGTAAACAGCCCTGAGCGAATAAACAGCCCTGAGCCGATAAACAGCCCTGAGCGAACAAACAGCCCTGAGCCGATAAACAGCCCTGAGCCGATAAACAGCCCTGAGCGGGTAAACAGCCCTGAGCCGATAGACAGCCCTGAGCCGATAAACAGCCCTGAGCGAACAAACAGCCCTGAGCCCATAGAAAACCCCGACCCGCTTATAACTAGAGAGCAGCCCGCATCTATCCCCATCGCAGGCCTGCCCATAGCCCAGCCATTACTGGAAAGCATAGACAGCTACCTGGATATGCACCGCGATGACCCTACCTGCGGCGCATTGCTGCTGATCGATCTGGACCACTTTAACAGCATCAATGAATCTCTGGGCAAGCATATAGGCACGCAAATTCTTGAGCGCGCCGGTGAAACTATCGAGCTAATGCTGAATGAAAATATGCAGGTCGAACAGGTCGCTGGCGATGCTTTTTTGCTGGTTATCAAAGATCTCGCCCAGAGTTCAGCCAAAGCCGAAGAGCTGGCCCTGGCCCTGGCCAATGAAATTCGCTGCACCATTGCACGGCCATTCTTTACCGAAAATGGCGAAGTTATTGTGACCGCCAGCGTGGGTATCAGCCTGCTCTATCAGCACCCGGATGAACCCATGGTCACCGCGACCGAAGTGATTCAGCAAGCCGAAAGTGCCATGTTTGAAGCCAAGCGCCGGGGCCGCGACGGGGTGATTGTGTTTGATACCCAGATCACCCGCCAGGCCCAACAGCGCATCAGCCTGCAATCCAGTTTGCGCAAAGCGGTGGTCAATCAGGAATTCGATCTTTATCTGCAGCCTCAGGTCTCCACCCATGATGGCTCAGTGGTGGGCGGTGAGGTACTACTGCGCTGGATTCACTCTGGCCACGCCATGCATACCCCCGCAGACTTTATTCCCATACTGGAGGCCTCGGGCATGATTGTGGATGTGGGGCTCTGGGTTATTCGCACCTCCTGTGAATATCTCCGCAATATGCTGGATCGCGGTATATGGACAACAGATATGCAGCTGGGGGTGAATATTAGCCCCAAGCAGTTCCACGACCCCGGTTTGATTGCCAGTCTCGAGCACAGCCTAAAAAGCTACGATATCAGCCCGGATATGCTCACTCTGGAGGTCACAGAAAATCTGCTGATTGATGATTTTGAGTCGGTGGTCGACAAGATGAAGAAAATCCGTGATATGGGCACCAGATTTGCCATTGATGATTTTGGCAGCGGTTATTCGTCGATGATCTATCTGAAACGTCTGCCCCTGGATATTCTTAAGATAGACCGCGAATTTATTGCTAACCTCAACTCCGACAAAGATACGCTGGGGCTGGTGGAGGCCATTATGATGGTGTCCCGCCACTACGGCCTGGATGTAGTGGCTGAGGGCGTCGAAAAGCGCGAGGTTTTAGAAGTATTGCGCAGTCTTGGCTGCGATAAATATCAGAGCGCTCACTTTAGTATGCCGGTCTCATTGGACAGGTTTCAGAAACTGCTTGTGGCCTAGCTGAGCAGTATCGAAAAAAACCATTGTTACCCACCTCCAGTGCAGGTAAAATCCGCGCCATCAGCCCCTAGGGCTATTTTTTTAACCCTGTTTTCTTACTATATTTTATAAATTAAGCCCTTAATTGGAGAACCTCTAATGGCGACTGAACGCACTCTATCTATTATCAAGCCCGATGCCGTAGCAAAAAACGTTGTGGGTCAAATTCTCAGCCGCTTTGAAGGCGCTGGCCTTAAAATTGTAGCGCTTAAAATGCAGCACCTGAGCCGCGAACAGGCCGAAGGTTTTTATGCCGAGCACAGCGAGCGCCCGTTCTTTAACGACCTAGTTGCCTTTATGACTTCAGGTCCTGTCTCTGTGCAGGTTCTTGAAGGCGAAAATGCTGTTCTGGCCAACCGCGACCTGATGGGTGCCACTAACCCCCAGGAAGCCGAAGCTGGTACCATTCGTGCAGACTTCGCTCAATCTATTGATGCCAATGCGGTACATGGTTCAGATTCAACTACCTCAGCGGCTCGTGAAGTAGCTTACTTTTTCGATGACAGCGAAATCTGTCCTCGCTAAGAGTCCAGCCCTATAACTGAGAGCAAAGGACAACTATGTCCAGTGCAGTAGAAGTAACAGTGACAAACGGAGAACCCCAGCAAGTGAAAACTAACTTGCTGGGGTTTTCTGCGTCCAAACTCGGCGACTTTTTTGAGCAAATAGGCGAGAAGCGCTTTCGCGCCACCCAGATTATCAAATGGATTCATCAGATGGGTGAGGTTGATCTCGACCAGATGACCAATCTGTCCAAAGATCTGCGTGAGAAGCTTAAAGGCATCGCCGAAATCGCCTTGCCAGAGGTGGTTAGCTGTCAGGACTCTACCGATGGCACCAGAAAATGGCTGATTAAAGTTGATGGTGGCAGCTGCATCGAGATGGTCTATATCCCGGAGCGGGAGCGCGGCACCCTCTGTGTCTCATCCCAGATTGGCTGTGCCCTGGACTGCAGTTTCTGCGCCACCGGCAAGCAGGGTTTTAATCGCGATCTCACCGCCGCCGAGATTATTGGCCAGCTATGGATTGCCGCCGACTCCTTTGGCCAGTTTGAGCACAAAGCACCGCGACGAGTCACCAATGTGGTGATGATGGGCATGGGCGAACCATTGATGAACTTCGACAATGTGGTCGATGCCATGAATATTATGCTCGAAGACAATGCCTATGGCCTGTCGAAGAGGCGCGTCACTCTGAGCACTGCCGGCGTGGTTCCGGCACTGGATAAGCTTGCGGATGTGTCCGATGTATCCCTGGCTATTTCTCTGCATGCGCCCAATGATGAGTTGCGCAATGAGCTGGTGCCCATCAACCGCAAGTACAATCTTAAACAATTTATTCGCAGCGCCGCCGACTATATTGAAAAGATGCCGGATAATCGCCGCAAAGCTACGGTCGAATATACACTGATGGATAAGGTTAATGACCGCACAGAGCACGCCAGAGAATTGGCGGAATTGCTAAAAGACTTGCCCTGCAAGATAAATCTGATCCCATTTAACCCATTCCCGGGTTCAGAGTACAAAAGAGTCAGCAATAACCAGCTAAACCGGTTTAGGGACATTCTGGCAAACGAAGGTTACACTGTGACTGTGCGTACCACCAGGGGTGATGATATTGCCGCCGCCTGTGGCCAGCTGGCCGGTGAGGTCAATGATCGCACCAAGCGCCAGGAACGTTATAAGCGCAAGTTAAATGAGGCGCAGCCAGTAAAAATTATCGACTGAGCTAGCTTGGTAAAGCTTAGCTTGTAAAAAGCGCAAAGGTAGTAAACAGGAAGCAATAACCAGAGGGATTCTGACCATGAAAATAGGCAAATATTTACTGTTAGCTGTGCTGACCTCAAGCCTTTTAGGCTGTGTGTCCAGTACTGATACTAAAAGAAGTGCAGCAGATCCGCAGGAAGCATTTTCGCGGCATATAAAGCTGGCCATGCAGTATATTGGCAGCAAGAACCGCGATCTTGCCCGGGTGCATTTGCAGAAAGCGGCGAAATTTGAGTCGCGAGCCCGTCGTGCAAAACTGCACAATGGTTACGGCCTGCTCTATCAGATGGAGCAGGAGACAGAACTGGCGGAAAAGCACTTTCGCAAGGCCATAGCCAGCGATAAAACTGACAGCATGGCGCGCTATAACCTGGCTGGATTTTTATATAATCAGGGTCGATTTAAAGAGGCCCGCCAGCAGATGAAGATAGTTAGCGCAGATCTGGCTTACGAGCGCAGGCCCCAGGCGTTGTATATCCTGGGTCTGGCTCAACGCAAGACCGGGCAGGTAACAGAGGCGCTTAGGTCATTTGAAAAAGCGACCCAGCTGCTGCCCGGATTTGCGCCGCCCTATATTGAGGCCGCGGAGATATACTTTGTGCAGCAGCAGCTACCTGTAGCCAGACGGGCACTTGAGCAATACGTCCTGTTGGCTCAGCCCACAGCCAAGAGTCTGTGGCTGGCTGTGCGCATAGAGGACAGCTTTGGCAATAGAGATGCCGCTGCCAGTCAGGGCTTAAAATTAAAGAACCTGTTCCCGTATTCCAACGAGAATCTGGAATACCAAAAGTGGTTAAAGCAATAGTGAGAGGGTATCTGTGTTTAGCGAAACACCTATAGTTAGACGCAAATCGCGGCAAATTATGGTCGGCAATGTGCCTGTGGGTGGCGATGCGCCGATCTCTGTGCAGAGCATGACCAATACCAGCACCGCCGATATTGCAGCCACTGTTGAACAGATCAAGCGTATTCAGGCAGCTGGTGCCGATATTGTTCGTGTCTCCGTACCCTCTTTAGAAGAAGCCGAAGCCTTTGGGCAGATACGCAAACTGGTGGATATTCCCCTGGTGGCAGATATTCACTTCGACCACAATATTGCTCTGCGCGTTGCCGATCTGGGTGTTGATTGCCTGCGCATCAATCCAGGCAATATTACCCGCGAAGATCGCTTGCGTGAGGTGATTGCCAAGGCGCGAGATCTCAATATTCCCATTCGTATTGGTGTTAACGCCGGTTCTCTGGGCAAGGATTTACTGCGCAAATACAGCGAGCCCACTGCCGAAGCCATGGTTGAATCTGCCATGCGCAATGTAGAGTTGCTCGACAAGTATGATTTTCAGGACTTTAAAGTCAGTGTTAAGGCCTCGGATATTTTTATGGCCGTGGCAGCCTATCGAGATCTGGCCACCAGAATTGAACAGCCACTGCATCTGGGTATCACCGAAGCCGGTGGTCTGAGGTCGGGCACGGTTAAATCTGCCATAGGTCTGGGAGCTCTACTGCTGGATGGTATTGGCGACACAGTGCGTATTTCACTGGCCGCAGATCCGGCAGAAGAGGCCAAGGTTGCCTGGGATATGTTGCGCAGTCTGCGTCTGCGCAGCAAAGGCATTAACTTTATTGCCTGTCCCAGCTGTTCGCGACAAAACTTTGATGTGATCAAGACGGTAAATGAACTGGAAAACCGTCTCGAAGATATTACTGTGCCCATGGATGTGTCCATTATTGGCTGCATCGTCAATGGCCCCGGCGAAGCCAAGGAGTCAGATTTTGGTTTGACTGGCGGCACACCAGCCAATCTGGTGTATCTGGACGGACAGCCCGATCACAAACTCGGCAATGATAATCTGGTTGATGAATTAGAAGCGGAAATTCGCGCCAAGGCTGCGGCAAAAGAAAAGCAAATGGCAGCCGATGCTGCTAACTTAATTGCCAGAGGCTAACAAAACAGTTTATTAGAGAACCAACAACATTATGAAAATCCAATCCATCCGGGGCATGAATGATCTGCTCCCAGAACAGTCCGCCACCTGGCAGTATCTGGAAAGAACTGTTGCCGAGGTGCTGGCCAGCTATAGCTATCGGGAAATTCGCTTCCCGATACTTGAGCAGACCGAACTGTTTAAACGCGCGGTGGGTGAGGTAACGGATATAGTCGAAAAAGAGATGTACAGCTTTGACGACCGCAATGGCGACAGCCTGAGCCTGCGCCCTGAGGGCACAGCGGGCTGCGTTAGAGCCTGCACAGAAAACGGCCTGCTGCACAATCAGACGCAGAGGCTCTGGTATACAGGGCCAATGTTCCGCCATGAACGCCCGCAAAAGGGTCGTCTGCGCCAGTTCCATCAGATCGGTGTTGAAGCCTTTGGCCTAACCGGCCCGGATATAGATGCCGAGCTGCTGCTGATTACCGCACGATTGTGGAAAACCCTGAAAATTGACCATGCACTGAAGCTGCAGATAAATTCTCTGGGCACCTCGGCAGACCGCGCTACTTATCGCGCCGCGCTGGTGGACTATCTTGAGGCTCGACGGGACCAGCTGGATGAGGATAGCCAGCGCCGTTTGCAGTCAAACCCTATGCGTATTCTGGATAGCAAAAACCCGGATACCCAGGCGTTGCTAAATGAGGCTCCCGAACTTGCAGATTTTATAGATCAGCAATCCCGCGACCATTTCGCACAGCTCTGTGCTGTGCTTGATGCCGCTGATATCGCCTATGAAATCAACCCGCGACTGGTGCGCGGTTTGGACTATTACAGCAAAACCGTGTTCGAATGGGTGACCCATAGCCTGGGTGCCCAGGGTACCGTCTGTGCTGGCGGTCGCTACGATGGTCTGGTTGAGCAGTTGGGTGGCAAGCCCTGCCCCGGTGTTGGCTTTGCTATGGGTATTGAAAGGCTGGTACTGCTGCTTGACGAGTTGGGCGCAGTCCCCGATAGTGTCGGCCAAACTGTAGATCTGTATCTGTTGGCAGTGGGTGATGTAGAGCAACAAGCGCTGGTGCTGGCAGAAAATCTGCGCAGCCATTTCCCCAATATTAGATTAGAATGCCACTGCGGTGGAGGCAGTTTTAAATCGCAGATTAAGAGAGCCGATAAAAGTGGTGCTCGAATTGCATTAATTCTGGGTGAAGACGAGTCTGCGGCGGGCACTGTGGGGCTGAAGTACCTCCGTGAGGACAGGCCCCAGGAAACAGTGGCCCAGTCAGACCTAAGCCAGCTATTAGCTAGCGTTAACAAATTTTAAACATTAAGGAATTACAGTGGCAGATCATCTATCGGAAGAAGAACAAATCGAAGCATTTAAGGGCTGGTGGGCCGAGAATGGTCTGCAATTGGTTGCTGCACTGGTGCTAGTGGTTGGTGGTTATTTTGGTTGGCAATTCTGGCAGGACAGGCAGCAGACGCAGATAGAACAGGCCTCCGATCTGTATGTTGAAATGATCGATATTGTCTCCAGTCAGTCCGACGGTGGCCGTTTGGCGCTTGAAAAAGAAGTAGCCATAGGTAAATTGGCTGACCAGCTAAAAGAGGAGTACGCCAGCTCTGGTTACGCCCAGTTTGCTGCCCTGCTCAAAGCCAAGCTCGCCGTTGATAATAAAGAACTCGACCTGGCGGCGGCTGAATTGCAGTGGGCCATGGACAATGATCCAACGGCTGAGACCGAGCGCCTGGTCAGGCTGCGACTGGCCCGCATTGAGGCCGCTAGAGGCAATATTGATAGCGCCCTGCAAATGGTACAGGGTGTCGACGCCGCGGAGATGAAATCAGCTTACGAAGAAGCCAAAGGCGACTTCTATTTACAGCAGGGCAATACAGCCGCAGCTTTCACCGCCTATGAGTCGGCTCTGACCGCCAATCAGTCCTCTGATACGATGATCAGCAATATGCTGCAGTTAAAGATCAGTCAGGTTAAGCCCGCAGACCCAATAATTGAAACTCAGGAAACTGACAGCCAAGAGGGCGATAGTCAATGAAGCAAATTACCCGACTCACCCATGCACTGCTATGGTCGTTACTGTTAACCGGCTGTAGCTTTTTTGGCGGCGATGAAGATGATGCGGCTATCGAGCCCGCAGACCTGGTTAAGTTTCAGTCGGAAGTGGATGTTAAGCGTCAGTGGGTAGCCAAAATTGGCTCCGGCACTAAAAAATATTGGGCAGGGTTGAAGCCCACGGCTAGTAGCAGCGCTATTTTTGCCGCCGGCAATGAAGGTAATATCCTGGCTGTGAACAAAGACACGGGCAAGCGACTTTGGTCAACTGATCTTGAAGTGCCCATATCTGGTGGCGTGGGATACGGCTCCGGCATGGTGATGGTCGGTACCATCGAAGGGACGGTTTACGCGCTGAACGAGGACAGTGGTTCGACAATCTGGACCGCCCAGGTGAGCACGGAGATACTGGCCAGCCCAAAAACCAATGGCGAAGTTGTGGTGGTGCAAACCGTAGATAATAAACTTTTTGCCCTGGATGCTAGCACTGGAGAAGAGCTGTGGCAGCATGATGGCGATGCGCCCATTCTGACTGTGCGCGGCACCAGTGAAGCCATAGTCACAGATAATATGGTGCTGTCGGGTTTCGACTCCGGCAAGCTGATTGCCTTTAACTCAAGCAATGGCTCACTGGTTTGGGAAGCCCGTATCGCGCTTCCCAAAGGCCGCACTGAGTTAGAGCGGATGGTAGATATTGATGGCCAGCCCCTGTTAGTCGGTGACGTTATTTACGCCGTGACCTACCAGGGCCGACTGGGCGCACTGTCTCGAGGTACTGGTCGCAGCCTATGGTTCCAGGACAGCTCATCGCACTTTTCTCCAGCCCACAGTGATGGCAAGATATTTGTCAGCGAAAAAGAAGACACTGTGCGCGCCTTTAGTGCCGGCAGTGGTCAGGTGGCCTGGAGCAATGAGCAGCTATTTCTGCGTCGCCTAACCGGTCCAGCCAAACTGGCAGGCACCATTGCAGTGGCTGATGCCGAAGGCTACTTGCATCTGCTTGATCCCAGCGATGGCCACTTTGTGGGCAGGGTCAAGGTAGATGGCAGCGGGGTCAGTGCACCATTGCTCAGTCTGGGTGACAGCCTGATTGTGCAGTCTAACAGCGGCACATTGAGTTCCTATAGGCTCAGATAAAATCCAGGTCAAAACCTGGATCAAAAGCCCGTTTAAAAGCTCGGCGGTGAACAGGCCGTGATCAGTTCGCAGGGGTCGCGGCCAACATTTTTAAAATGATGGGGCACAGTGCTTTTAAAATAATAGGCATCTCCTGGTTTGAGCACCTTTTTCTCTTCCCCCACCTGCACCTCCAGCGAACCGCTTAAAATAATTCCGCACTCCTCACCCTCGTGCTGTATCGCATGTTTGCCGGTATGGGCTCCTGGCTGGTAGCACTCTTTCATCATCTGTATTGACCTGTTGTGCAGATGATTGCCCACCTGCAGATAAGACACCCCACCTTCGCCCAGCTGCAGTAATTTGTTGGCACTAAAAAACACCTGATCGGTAAAACTAAAATCGTCGGCAAAAAAGTCGCTAAGGCTGATGGGAATACCCCCTAATACCTTTTTAAGCATGCCCACAGTGGGATTTATTGCCCCCGACTCGATCTGTGAAATAGTGGCGTTGGCCACACCTGATGCCTTGGCCAGCTGGCGCTGGGAAAGGCCTGTTTTGCTGCGAATCTCGCGCAGACGGGCTCCGGTTTCGCTATCCATTGACAATTGCCTCAAAAAAACCAAATTATGTTTAGTATAGTAAACGCTTAATTTTTAAAAGTGAATAAAATCAGTGAGTTAATTAATTTAAACTAACTGGTTGTTTAACATGCTGGTTGAGTTTTAGACTGCTGTTTTGGACATCCTTCGCTTTAAAATGACCACCACAAAATCGAGCCCAGCCATGACAAACCAACCATCCGCCCAAGCCATGGACGCCCACTGGATGCCTTTTACGGCTAACCGGGACTTCAAGCAATCTCCGCGCCTGATTGCCTCGGCCCAGGGGCACCATTACATCAGCAACGACGGGCGCAAAATCTATGATGGTTTCTCCGGGTTGTGGACCTCGGGCATTGGCCACTGCCACCCTAAAATTGTTGAAGCCGTGCAGAAGCAAGTGGGCGAGATGGACCTGTGCATGGGTTTTCAGCTGGGCCATAACAAGGCCTTTGAGCTGGCAGACAAGCTTACCGCTATGGCGCCAGAGGGCCTCAACCATGCTTTCTTTACCAACTCGGGTTCCGAGTCTGTCGATACTGCCTTAAAAATTGCCCTTGGCTATCACCGCGCCCGTGGCGATGCCAGCCGCACCAGATTAATCGGCCGTCAGCGCGGCTATCACGGGGTTAACTTTGGTGGTATTTCTGTGGGGGGCATTGGCCCCAACCGCAAAATGTTTAGTGCCAATCTCATTAATGGTGTGGACCATCTGCCCCATACCCATAATCTGGAACACGCGGCCTTTAGCAAGGGCCAGCCGGAGTGGGGCGGTCATTTAGTAGAGGAGTTGGAAACCCTGGTGGCACTCCATGATGCCAGCACCATTGCCGCAGTGATTGTGGAGCCAGTGGCCGGATCCACCGGCATATTGCCACCCCCTGTGGGCTATCTTGAGCGCCTGCGAGAAATCTGCACCAAACATGGCATTCTGCTAATTTTTGATGAGGTAATCACCGCCTTTGGCCGTGTGGGTGCGCCCTTTGCCGCCCAGCGTTTTGGCGTAATGCCGGACCTGATCACTACCGCCAAAGGTCTCACCAATGGGGTTATTCCCATGGGTGCCGTGCTGGCTACAGAGGCTATTTATCAAGCCTTTATGCAGGGCCCGGAGCAGAGTATTGAACTGTTCCATGGCTACACCTATTCCGGTCATCCGGTTGCTGCGGCCGCGGGATTGGCGACGCTGGATGTGTATCAGCAAGAGGGCAGCTTTGAGCAGTCTCGCCAACTGGAAACCATGTTTGCCGAGGCCATTCATCAGTTTGACGATCACCCTATGGTTATTGATGTGCGCAACCTGGGTCTTATGGGCGCCATTGAATTAACGCCCAGAAAAAGTGCCCCTGGCGCCCGTGGTCTCGATACTCACAAGCACTGTTTTTGGGATGAAGATCTGGTAATTCGCAATGGCATGGATATCCTGCAATTTTCCCCATTTCTCAATTCCAAAGAGGATGATATCCACAGTATGTTTGCCTCTGTGAGGCGCGTATTGGATAAAATCACTTAATGTTAAGCTGAGCAAACTACAGTAGAATGCCGCACTTGAAACCTGCGGCATTTTTTATTCTATGATTCCTGTTATTGCCCTGGTGGGGCGTCCCAATGTTGGCAAGTCCACACTGTTTAATCGACTCACTCGCAGTCGAGACGCGCTGGTGGCCAACTATTCTGGATTAACTCGTGATCGCAAGTATGGCGATGGGGAAATGTACAATCGCCGCTTTATGGTGATTGATACTGGCGGTATCAGCGGTGAGGAAGAGGGTATTGATCTGGGCATGGCCGAGCAGTCCCTGCTGGCCATGGATGAAGCCGATATTGTGCTGTTTATCGTCGACTGCCGCTCGGGGATTATTGCGGCGGACTATATGATTGCCGAGAAGCTGCGCCAGAAAAATCGCAAAGTCTATCTGGTCGCCAATAAAATCGATGGGCTTGATCCGGCAGAGGCGCTGGCCGATTTCTACCAGCTGGGTTTCTCTGGGATGTTCCCCACCACAGCCACCCATGGCCGTGGTGTGCGCTCTATGATGGAAGAGTTGTTGGAACCCTTCCCGGAATATGTGGAGCCAGATAACAGCGGTTTAAACAGCATTAAAATCGGTGTGGTCGGCCGCCCCAATGTGGGTAAGTCGACATTGGTTAATCGCTTGCTGGGGGAAGACCGGGTGGTGGTCTATGATGAAGCTGGCACCACCAGAGACAGTGTCTATATAGACTATGAGCGTCATGGTCAGGAATACACGCTGATCGATACTGCCGGTATTCGCAAACGCAAAAATATTAAATTAGCGGTGGAGAAGTTCTCCATTGTTAAAACATTACAAGCCATTGATGACGCCAATGTAGTGATACTGCTGGTGGATGCCCAGGAGGGTCTGGTTGAGCAGGATCTGCATCTGATGGGTTCAGTTATTGACGCGGGCCGCGGCCTGGTGGTGGGCGTCAATAAATGGGATGGCCTCGATCCAGAGAAGCGGGAAAAAATTAAAGCCGATATTAAACGCCGCCTGCGTTTTGCCGAATTTGCCGATGTGCATTTTATCTCAGCACTGCATGGCACTGGTGTGGGTAACCTCTACGACTCTGTCGGAGCAGCTTATTCTGCGGCTACTGATACCCTAAGCGCATCGCGTTTAACTAAGGTATTGGAAGGTGCGGTTGAAGAACACCAGCCGCCAATGGTGCATGGTCGCCGTATTAAATTGCGCTTTGCCCATGCAGGTGGGCGCAATCCGCCGGTGATTATTATTCATGGTAATCAGACGGATTCTGTACCTGCTCAGTACACCAGATACTTGGAAAAGATTTTCCGTCGCGAGCTGGGTTTACATGGTACGCCCGTTAAGGTGGAGTATCGCACTGGTGATAACCCCTATAAAACCAAGGCATTAACGGCAAAGGATAAGCCGGTAGCCAAGCGCAAGAAGATTGTGAAATACAGCAAGCGCAACGACCCAGGCAACCGCAAAAAGTGACAATCCAGACCACTCTGGATTGTCACCCTGAGTCAGTACGAATAATCTCTAAATATGATCCAACGGCATCTCCGTTCTCTGCACCACCTGCCTTAATACAAAGCTGGTTCTAATGCTGCTAACCCCCTCAATCTGATTGAGCTTATCCAGCAAGAATCTCTGGTAATAGTCCATATCTGGCATCACCACCTTTAGCAGGTAATCTGTATCGCTGCCGGTAATCAATGAGCACTCCACTACCTCGGCCCAGCTGCTGACGTTGCTGTCAAAGTTGGCCAGCCGATCAGGACTCTGATGATCCAGGCTTACGGAAATATAAATACTGATGGGTAGCCCCAGCTTCTTTTGGTCCAGCAGGGTAATCTGCCGGCTAATAATGCCACTGTCCTGAAGTAACTTAACCCGGCGGGCGCAGGGAGAGGGAGAGAGACCTACACGCTCAGCCAACTCAAGATTACTGATACTGCCATCGGCCTGAATCTGTTCAAGTATGCGTCGATCCATGCGGTCAAGCTTCGGAATTGGCATTATTCACCTCAATTAATAAATATAATGGTGAATATAGCCATTTATTGCTATTTCAGCAAACTTAAAAAGGAGATTTAACCCAATTAATAGGGTTAATCTTGCTGCAATAGTTGACCTTTTTGATGAGCTCACCCATGTCTGCCGATAATAAAAATAAACTCTCGTTTGCCACCCGGTCTGTCCATGCTGGTTATAACAGCGCAGATCATCAGGGTTCGCTCAATCCGCCAATCTATATGACTTCAACCTTTGCTTTTGATGATGTGGCTCAGGGCGCCGGGCGTTTTTCGGGCGAGGAGCCGGGGCATTTCTACAGCCGCGTTTCCAACCCCACTCAGGAGATTCTGGAAACCAGGTTGGCAGATCTGGAGGAGGGCGAGGCGGCTCTGGCAACGGCTTCGGGTATGGGCGCCATTACCGCCACATTGTGGACCTTGCTGGCACCTGGGGATCAGGTGCTTGTGGATAAAACACTCTATGGCTGCACCTTCTCGTTTATGGAGCACGGGCTTAAAAAGTTTGGTGTGGATATCTGTTTTGCCGACTTTACTGACCATGATGATATAAAAGCCAATCTCAGCGACAAGACCAGGGTGATGTATTTTGAAACCCCGGTTAACCCCAATATGCGGGTGATTGATATAGCCGCAGTTAGTGGGCTGGCTAAGTCCTATAACTCAGATATAAAAGTGATGGTGGATAACACCTATTGCACCCCGGCACTGCAGCGCCCGCTGACTATGGGTGCTGATATTGTGGTCCATTCAGCCACCAAATATCTGGGTGGTCATGGCGATTTAATTGCTGGTGCGGTGGTGGCTGATGCTGAGACCATTCATCAGATTCGAGTGTTTGGCCTAAAAGATATGACGGGTGCTGTGATTTCGCCAATGACGGTATTTCTGATTTTGCGCGGCATTAAAACATTGCAGCTGCGTATGGAACGTCACTGCAAAAATGCTCAGGCCATTGCCGAGATGCTGGATCAGCATCCGGCTGTGGACCAGGTATTTTTCCCCGGGCTAAAAAATGACCCCTGGCATCAGATCGCCAGCCTGCAGATGGATGACTTTGGCGGCATGATTGCTATGGAACTAAAGGGTGGTTATCAAGCTGCCGTGAGCATGCTAAATAAACTTAAGCTGGCCAAGTTGGCGGTGAGTCTGGGGGATGCAGAGACATTGATTCAGCACCCGGCCAGCATGACGCACTCGACCTATACTCTGGAAGAGCGGGGCGAGCATGGTATTACTGAGGGATTGGTGCGCATTTCTGCGGGACTTGAGGCGGTGGAGGATATTATTGCGGACTTGCGGCAGGCTTTGGGAGACTAGCAGGTTGTACTCTAATTTGTCCCGGGCCTTCCCGCTGGTTATCCTGAGCGTAGCGAAGGATGACAGAACGCTGCCAATCTATAGCACTGTATTCGTAGTCTCGGTTACCGAGAAAAGTATCTCGCCATCGGCTAACTGACTTTTAAGCTCATCACCGGCACTCACGCCCTTCACCGTCTTGACCACCGTATTATTGTTGTCACGAATAATACTGTAACCCCGCCCCAGCGTTTTCAATGGGCTAACCGTATCCAATAGATGCATTGCCTGAGCAGTTTTGGTGTGCTTTTTCTCAAGTTGCTGGCTGACGGCGCGGGTTATCTGTTTGACTGCCTGATTGACCTGTTGCTGACGCTGGATAATGCCCTGACCAGGGCTCTCGGTCAGCAGTCTGGTTTGCATACTCTGCATACTGGAACGCTGCTGTTGCAGCTGAGCCTTGATGGCACGCTTAAGTCTGATATGTAGGTGGTCCAGATGCTGCGATTGCTCCTGAAGCTTTCTGCCGGGATGCTGCAGGCGTTTTTGCAAATAGTCAGTGCGCTGTTCCAGCTGCCTGATCTTGCGCACCAGCGCTTCCTCAAGCATTACTTCAAAGCCGCTAAATTGCGCCAGCATATCCTCGGCATCTGGACTTAGCAGCTCTGCCGCTGCTGATGGAGTTGGGGCGCGCAAATCCGCCACAAAGTCGGCAATAGTAAAGTCCACCTCATGGCCCACCGCACTGACCACTGGAATTTCACTGGCAAAAATAGCTCGGGCTACGGCCTCTTCATTAAAGGGCCACAGATCCTCCAGCGAACCGCCACCGCGGCCAACAATCAAAGCATCGCACTGACCATGCTGGTTGGCGGAGGCTATGGCATCGACTATTTGCCCAGCGGCGGCCTCACCCTGCACTGCAGCGGGGAAAATGCTCACTTTAATGGCTGGAAAACGACGGTTTAGCACTGACAGAATATCTTTGACTGCCGCGCCTGTGGCTGAAGTGATAACACCAATATGCCCTACAGTGTCGGGCATAGGCAGCTTGTGCTGGTTATCAAATAACCCTTCATCGCTCAGCTGTTGCTTTAGTTGCTCAAACTTGCGCTGCAGAGCACCAAAACCAGCTTCTTCCATATGCTCCACAATCAGCTGATATTCACCGCGACCCTCGTAGAGGCCAGCGCGGCAGCGCACCAGCACCTGAGTACCATTGGTTGGCTGGAAAGCGACTCTCTGGTTGGCATTGCGAAACATGGCGCAGCGCACCTGGGCCTGATCATCTTTTAGAGTCAGATACCAGTGGCCAGACGCGGGGCGAGCAAAGTTGGAAATCTCGCCCTCGACCCAGAGCAAGGGCAGCTGAGTTTCAATCAGGTGGCGCACGTTGCGGTTAAGTTGACTGACGCTTAGGATCTGTCTATCTGAAGGGGTACTTTGCATCGGCTTATTGTAGAGAACTGCGCAGCCTTAAGTCACTGTATTTTTGACTATGTAGTGGCTCAGGAGCAGGCTCAGCTGGAAGCCAGTCAGATTGCCAAGGAAGAAGGCTGGCTACAGGGCTGCTAATAAGGTTAGCCCAACACAGGATATCGCAGCGGCAATCAGAGCGTAGGGTATTTGAGTCAGAGCATGGTCCATGACATCGCAACCACTGCCTTGCGCTGCGAGTACGGTGGCATCGGAATAAAAACAGGCATGACTACCAAAGGCGCTTGCGGATACCAGGGCACCGATAGCTAACGGGATACTGACACCCACGCTTTCTGCCAGGGGCAAGATGATAGGGATGGCAATGGCGAAAACGCCCCAGCTAGAACCTGTGGCAAACGAAATAAGCGCCATAGTGAGGAAGGTCAGGGCGGGAAACATAAGAGGTGTCATTAATGGGGCCACATTATTGATCACATAGATTGCTAATCCCAACTGGTCATTGACCTCTTTAAAGACAAAGGCCATCACAACCATGGTTAATGCAGGTAACATGATCTTGATGCCATCAATAACCGCATCAAACATTTGAGTCCAGGCCATAAGTCGCTGTGTTCCAAACAGAATAATGGTGACGGCAACTGACATAATTACGCCGATCTGTACATCCAGGTCATACCAGATACTAAAACCCAGCAAAGCCA
>DDCQ01000056.1:2126-24893 GCA_002334915.1 Porticoccaceae bacterium UBA2002 | reverse complement strand
TATTATCGATATAGGCCCAGGGGCTGGGATTCATGGTGGCGAAATTGTTGCGGAAGGCACCGCCAAGCAGATCAAAGCCAATAAAAACTCTATCACTGGGCAGTTTATGTCCGGCAAGCGCGGAATTGTTATTCCCAAGGTGCGCAACAAAGGTAAGGGCAAGACTCTTAAAATTACCGGCGCCACTGGTAATAACCTACAAAAAATTGATCTGGAAATACCCCAGGGGGTCTTTACCTGTATTACCGGTGTCTCCGGGTCGGGCAAGTCGACACTGATCAATGAAACCCTTTATCCAGCGGCGGCAGTAGCCCTTAATAAGGCCACCACATTAAAGCCAGCGGCCCATACCAAGATCACCGGGCTCAGCCATCTGGATAAATGCATTGATATTAACCAGAGCCCAATTGGTCGTACTCCCCGCTCCAACCCGGCCACCTACACAGGTATCTTCACACCTGTGCGCGAGCTATTTGCCGGCACCCAGGAAGCCCGCTCGCGAGGCTATAACCCGGGGCGCTTTAGCTTTAATGTAAAGGGCGGTCGCTGTGAGGCCTGTCAGGGCGATGGTGTAACCAAGGTCGAGATGCACTTCTTGCCCGATATCTATGTGCCCTGCGATGCCTGCAAGGGCAAACGCTACAATCGCGAAACCCTGGACGTGCACTTTAAAGGCAAGAATATTCATCAGGTTCTGGAGATGACCATTGAAGATGCTCGGGAATTCTTCGACGCCATCCCCGCCATTGCGCGCAAACTGCAAACCTTGATTGATGTGGGCCTGTCCTATATCAGTCTGGGTCAGTCAGCGACCACATTATCCGGCGGTGAAGCCCAGCGGGTCAAACTATCCAAGGAGCTATCTAAACGAGATACCGGCAAGACATTGTATATTCTTGATGAACCCACCACCGGCCTGCACTTCCATGATATTGAGCAGCTGCTAGCCGTGCTTCATCGCCTGCGCGACCATGGCAATACAGTGGTGGTAATTGAACATAATCTGGATGTGATTAAAACTGCAGACTGGATTGTGGATCTGGGCCCAGAGGGAGGTTCCGGCGGTGGAGAGATTGTCGCTCAGGGAACCCCGGAAGAGGTAGCACTGGTCAAGGGTTCCCACACTGGGCATTTCTTGAAAGGTATTTTAGCGCGCTGACCGCCCCAGTTTAGAAGTTAGCCTTCCAGGATCTATAGTCTGCAACCATTTTATCAACGGCCGCCTGCTGGTATTCCCGCAGGCCGCTGAGAATAAGCTTCTTTACCCCATAGCCAATCTCATCGCCGCCATCCATCAGTCGGAACTGCAGCTCCACATCACCGCGCTTGCCATCCACTATCATCCGTTTGTCGGCAAGTTCAACGACCGGCTGAGTCAAGTCAAAACGATCCAGATGCAGCGACATAGCCTGATAGATCGCCAGTGGCCGCGCCGGATTGATCATCACATTGTGCTCAGCCATTAGCGGCACAATAATATAGGGGAAGTTCTGCCCAGAGAACAGCACATAGCTGCGCACCAGCTGCTCTATCATCTTTTGATCAAATGCGGCTTGCGGTGAACGCTTAACCTGCAGATAGCACTTGTCACGACCATCTAAAATTTCAAATTCATTGCCAGGTGCCTCTGGAAATACCAGACCAGTATCGGCAGATACCATGCCGGAAAAGGTAAAAGACATTTCCTGGCTCAAACCATAACGCTGCAGCGCAATGGCAAACAGCAGGTCTCCCGGAACACAGAAGCGCTTGCTGTCCGCATCATGAATCGGATTAAAATCATTGCTCACAGCTTTGGCAAAGCGACTGCCCTGCTCTGCACTAATGGTTAAGTCAGTGTCGTTCTGATTGTAAAAACTATCGAGAAACATAAATAAGGCAGGCCCTGAGTGTCAGCCGCGCATACTAATCAGTTTAAAGCTCAGGTCAAGGGCAATATGGCTATTGCCAGAGGGGTATCCGGTATAACAGATGGTTTGGCGGGGCTAGTCCAGCTCCGCCTCAAACTCTTCTAGCAGGTCCAGAGGCTCCATTTCCTGACCCTCTAGTTCCTCGCTCCAGTTAATACCCACCATCAGCACATCGCTGTGCATACCGGGTAACCAGTCATCGAGAAACTCTTCCAGGTCAATGGCCACTGGTTTGTAGATGGCCCAGTCGCCATTGCACAGCGCCTGAGCGAAACTGCTAGTAGACCAAAATGGCATAACATCAATATCATCGCTATCGGTTGAGCTGACCAGAGACCAGTTGCCCTGCTGGTCCTGCAAACCCCAGACACAGCCATTTTCAAGACATTCGACAATCAGACGATCGAGATTTTCCTGCAGGTCATCGGAAAGTGGTTCCATACTTAGTTCAACTTATTTTTAACTGCTAGAGGGCTTTATAGTAACCCTTTTTTCAGGCACGCCAAAGGCTTAGTGCCCCAGCTTGCAGGCAGACTTTTCTGTTATTATGCCAGCATGAATAATGACCCAAGCTATCAAACCTATCTAACAGCTCAGACCAACCTGCAGCGCCTCAGCTTTATTCGAGGCGTCGCTCTGCTGGGTCAGTGGCTGGCGCTGGCTTTCTTTAGTGTTGTCAAACCCATTGGCCTGCCAGTGATGGCCATTGCCATAATACTGGCCATCTATACTGCTATTACTGTAGCCACCTGGTTGCGCAGTAGAACATCTGTGCCTATTGTTGACAGGGAATTTTTTTCTCACCTGTTAATTGATATTCTGTTCTTTTCCATGGTGCTGTATTTTAGTGGCGGCGCATCCAACCCATTTATCTCCTACTATCTGATTCCCATCAGTATTGCGTCTATTACATTGTCTGGCACCCTTAGCATTTTTATTGCCCTGGCTGCTTTGGGCAGCTATTCACTGCTGCTAAATCAGTATGTGCCTATAGCTGCCATAGCGCCCATGGAAATGAGTTCTATGCATGGACAGCACTCACAACACTCGGGCTTGGCGAACCTGCATATCTTGGGCATGTGGGCCAACTTTGCTATTAGTGCATTAATTATCATTTACTTTATCCGCCCTATGGCCAATACAGTCAAACGCCAACAGCAGAAAATCGCCGAGCAGCGGGAAATCCAGTTGCGCGACGAGCAGCTTTTAGCGGTAGGCACATTGGCAGCAGGTACGGCCCATGAACTGGGCACTCCACTCAATACAATGAAGATTATTATTGATGAACTGGCAGCGGATACAACTCAGCCCAATTCGGAACATCGGCTTCTTCAACAGCAAATTGAAATCTGCAAACAAACATTAAAAAAACTGTTGATGACCGCGGAAGAATCCCAGTCGAACCACCAAAAACCTGTGCGGGTGCAAGACTATTTTTCCCAGCTGTTGGAGCGCTGGCAGCTTATGCGACCCAGCTTAAAAGTAGATATCAGTCTGGATAATAATCAATGCATGGGGCTGTTTCACCCGACCATTGAACAATCAATAATCAATTTACTTAACAATGCTGCCGATGCCAGCCCAGAAATTGTAGAGGTGGTAATCAGCTGGAACAATGAAACTGCCACCATAGATATTCGCGACCATGGTCCGGGGCTGGCAAGTCAGAATATTCATAATCTGGGACAGGCATTTGTCACCCATAAAACCGACGGGCTGGGGCTGGGACTATTCTTATCTCAGGCTACCCTGACTCGCTTTGGTGGCACAGTCTGTCTTAGCGATGCCCCCGCAGGAGGCACCCATACGCAAATTATTCTGCCCCTTGCCAACCCCAGTAAAGAGACTGACCCACTGGATTCAGAGAATAGCCAATGACTTATTTGGTAGTGGATGATGACCCAGTCTTCACCTCGGTGCTGGCAAGAGTACTAACTCAGCGTGGATATGATGTGGCAACCGCAGGCAATGGCACTGAGGCCATTGCCCAATGCCACAATTCGGCTATTCAGAGAGTTGTTTTAGACCTTAAGCTAGAACAGGAATCCGGGCTTGGAATACTGCAGCAGCTGCTGGCCTTAAAGCCAGATATAGAGGTGGTGCTGCTCACTGGCTATTCCAGTATCTCCACTGCAGTAGAAGCCATTAAGCTGGGTGCGGTTAATTATCTTGGCAAGCCCGCCTCCGTGGATGAAATTATTGCCGCCTTTGAGCCAGGGCAAATTCAACAGACACAGCCAGCACAGACATTACCGCCCTCAGTAAACCGGGTGGAGTGGGAACATATTCAGCGAGTGCTTAACGAAAACGATGGCAATATTTCAGCCACCGCTCGGGTTCTGGGCATGCATCGCAGGACATTGCAGAGAAAACTGCAAAAACGGCCGGTTAAGCACTGAAACCAAGCCGTTTTTGGGTGAGTTAATTCTAGTTAAGTACCTTGTAACCGCGGCCCTTTAAGCAACGCTTAACAATTTTACTCTGCTCGTGGCGGGCGCGCTCATTGGACTTTACCCCGCCCAATACAGCACCAGCCCCAGCGCCGCGCTTGGTGGTATTGCTGTTGCCAACCACAGCACCCAGCACAGCGCCAACCACAGCGCCTTCGGCTGCCCCCTCCACAGTGCGGTTACTGACATCGATATTGGCGGCATAGTCTTTGCAGTCCGCCAGATCGACTTGGTATTGGTAGGGGTCTACACCCAGGGTATCTATAATCACTTCTTGAGGGGCGCCGTAGCGATAACCACTGGCACAACCGGTAAGCAACAATGCGAATGCAACTGAAAGCCATAGCTTTAACATAACAAATCCTTTATTGGTCTAGTCATCCTTTTACAAAACGCCAACCAGAGGTTTTGGTTGACGCTTGCCAAGAGCCTCGAAGCGAGGCTCATTACCTAGTTCACCTACTTAGTATTATTCATGATACCGCGCACTGCCGCTGGAATATCTGCCGGCAGCACCACTAGTTTAGCATTGGATGATTTAGACAGACTTTTCATGGCATCAATATACTGCTCACCCAGCAGATACATCGCGGGCAATTCTTTGTCCTGAATAGCCTCATTCACTTTAGACAATGCTTCTTTGGTGGCCTCGGCCAGCACTACCTGAGCCTCTGCATCGCGACGTGATGCTTCCAGACGGCCATCGGCTTCCAGAATTGCTGCAGTCTTTTCACCATCGGCACGGGTTACAGTGGCGCGGCGCTGTCGCTCTGCGGCTGCCTGCTCTTCCATCGCCTGCTGCATGGTACCCGAGGGGTTAATATCCTGAATCTCAACAGTCTTCAGAGTAATGCCCCAGTCGGCAATATCATCGGAGATAGAATCTTTTAGCTTGGCTTTAATCTGATCCCGCGACGACAGTGCATCATCCAGCGCCATCTCACCCACAATGGAACGCAGAGAGGTCTGCACCAGAGTGCGAATAGCCAACTCATAGTCTTCAACACCATAGACCGCTCGCTCCGGGCTAATAATATTAATGTAGGCCACCGCATTGGCAATAATCACTACGTTATCCAGAGTGATTACTTCCTGGGAAGGGATATCCAGCACAATATCCTTGGTGGTAGCCTTAAAAGACACATCATCTATATAGGGAATAATCAGGTTAAGACCAGGACTCAGAGATTTGTGAAATTTCCCCAGCCGCTGAACCACCCATTTGGAGCCCTGAGGCACCAGGCGAATACCTTTAAAAAGGGTGATAATTACCAGTATTAAAATTGCTACAACAATAAATGTACCTTCCATTCTTTTTATCTCCTGTAAATCATTAACTGAGTTTGGCTACTATTAAAACGCTGTCTGAAATTTCTTGAATATGCAGACGATCGCCAAGGGCCACTTCCGAATCGCAGCTAAATTCCCATTCATCTTCACCCAGAATCGGCGTACTAAAGCGCAGTTTACCTCTGGTATCTCCGGCGGGTAGCTTAATCACCTGCCCTGACTCACCAATGGCCGCCTCGCGCGCCATTTGGCTATTGCTACTGTCTACCATTCTGGGCTTGACCAGCTTAAACCACAGCACCGTAAACAGCACTGAGAAAATTGACCACAGCAGCACCTGCAGGCTAAGGGACATCTCGACCATCAGCGCCGCCACCCCCACGACCAGAGCACCCAGGCCAAACCATAGAATAGTAAAGCTGGGAATAAATATCTCTGCCACAATCAGTACAACGCCGAGCACCAGCCAGTGCCAGTAAAGCATCTGCAGTTCCATGTAACGCCTCATTTCAATAAAAGTTACCCAAGGGTAACAAACTTCAGTATTAATCAGTAGTGGTCCGCCGACACATTAGCAGCGCATCCTCGCGACCCAGTTGAGTTTTATAATAGTCGCGCCGCTCCCCTACTTTTTCAAAGCCCCGCTCCTGATAAAGGCGAATGGCGCGAAAATTAGATAGCCTGACTTCAAGATAGACTGATATAACCTCATCCACCAGATGATCCAGCAGGTAATCCAGCATAGCGGCGCCCAGACCCAGGCCCTGATTATCCGGATGTATGGCAATATTGTGCAGTTCAGCCTGATCCAGCACAGCGCTGATTATGCCAAAGCCAACCACATGATCATCCAGTACCAGTACCTGCGAGTCGCGGAGGCTAAGCTCAAACTGCTTAAGACTCCAGGGCGATGGCGAGCAGGCGGTTTCGATATCACAGACCTGCTCAAGGTCAGCGGCAGCCATAGGCCGAATACTGTAAGACAAATTAGCTGTCCGCTTTATGGACATGTCGCTGGGGCGAGAGATAGCGAATAGTCTGCCAGGCATCCCGCTTGCAGCTGGGCTGCTCAATCATCATTGGCAGAGAGGGGATCAACAGCCCAGTGATTTGACCAAATACATCTACCTGACCATTGCTGACCCCAGCCTGTTGCTCTGGGGTTAACAGCCACTGGGCTGCCATATCGCCAAGCAGCAGTAAAATCTTTGTGGCACTGCTATCAATTCTGGCCTGAATCAAGGTGGCTAAAAATTCTCGCACCTCGGCTTCGTCTCCGGCCATATTGGGATAGGGCGGCCATTCAACCAGCTCCATCTGCGGCAGCGGGCCACTGCCCTGCCCCATCGCCTGCAATATATTACCCAGAAGTAAAATCTGCTCTGGTTCCGGCAAGGCATCCTCAACTGAGCTGCATACCAGCAGCTCCTCAGTCGGCTGCCACAGGGCCAGGCGCAGTTTAATATCGGAGGCAGGTGCAGAGACCTGCTCTGCGGGCGCAGCAGGCTTTGAAGCTTTTGGCTGGCCGCTGTCTTCCAGGCCAATATTAACCAGCTCGGCCATGGATTTTTCACGGATTAGCCCATTGACTCGGCTGCCCATAGATTCGGCAACCGGGCCTTCAGCCTCAGGTAGCTGTGGAGATTCCGGGGATTGCAGAGCCACTGGCACAGGACCGGCTTGAACTGCAGGCTGGCCCGCAACCACAGGCAGATCTCTGCCCACATACTGCACAATACCTAACTGCTGCAGATACTGGTTGCGAAGCGCCTGAGACATTACACGCCACCCAGCTGCGGATGCAGTCTGCCCGGGTTGCGCATCAGCGTCAGCGCATTAAGGTAGGCCTTGGCACTGGCCAGCAAAATATCTGTATCTGCGCCCTGCCCATTAATAATACGCCCGTCTTTCTCCAGCCTGACGGTTACGCCACCCTGGGAGTCTGTTCCCTCTGTTACTGCATTAACCGAATACAGTTGTAGCTTGGTCTCACTGTTTACCAGCTTTTCAATCGCATTAAAGATCGCATCCACGGCACCATCACCGCTTGCTTCGGCACTATGCTCTTTATCCTGGTAGCGAATACCAATCTTTGCCTGGGGCAACTGACCGGTTTTGGACAGCACCTCAAGATCAACCAGAGTCAAGGCATCGTCCTGGGTGCCCAGCTGTACATCGGAAACCAGCGCCTGCAAATCCTCGTCAAAGATTTCTCGTTTCTTATCGGCAAGTGCTTTAAACCTGACAAAGGCCTCGCCAAATTCTTCTTTGCTATCAAAGCTAATGCCCAGTTCTTGCAGTCTGGCCGCAAAGGCGGCGCGGCCCGATAACTTGCCCAGAGTCAGCTTATTGGTGGTCCAGCCAACATCTTCAGCCTTCATGATTTCGTAGGTTTCACGGAATTTTAAAATGCCGTCCTGATGAATACCGGACTCATGAGCAAAGGCATTGGCCCCCACAATCGCTTTGTTGGGCTGCACCGGGAAACCGGTGATACTGGAAACCAGTCGCGAGGTGGGCACAATATGCACTGTTTCAATATCAGTGGTCACCGGAAATACATCTTTGCGCGTGCGAATAGCCATCACCAGCTCTTCCAGCGAGGCATTGCCCGCCCGCTCACCCAGGCCATTAATGGTGCATTCAACCTGTCGGGCACCTGCCTGCACAGCATTGAGGCTATTGGCTACTGCAAGACCCAGGTCATTGTGGCAGTGCACTGAAAATATGGCTTTGTCTGCATTGGGCACTGTATTTAACAGGCGCTTAATCATCGAGCCATATTCCGCCGGGTCAGCGTAACCCACAGTGTCGGGCAGATTAATTGTTCGTGCGCCAGCATTGATAACCGCTTCGGTAATCCGGCACATAAACTCAAACTCGGTGCGGCTTGCATCTTCCAGAGAAAACTCCACATCATCAATCAGCCCACGAGCTATTTTGACTGCACCCACCGCCTGCTCCAACACCTGATCTGGCTCCATCTGCAGCTTGTGCTTCATATGGATTGGAGAGGTAGCAATAAAGGTGTGAATACGTCCGGCATTGGCGCCCTTTAGCGCCTCGGCAGCGCGCTCAATATCGCCGCTGACCGCTCGGGACAGGCTGCAAATTCGGCTCTCGGTAATGGTGTTGGCAATCGCCTGCACTGCCTCAAAATCCCCCTGACTGGAGATAGCAAAGCCCGCCTCAATCACGTCGACACGCATCTTTTCAAGGGCCTTGGCAATGCGTATTTTTTCATCTTTGGTCATGGATGCGCCCGGGCTCTGCTCGCCGTCGCGCAACGTTGTATCAAAAATCACTAATTTGTCTTTAGACTGTTGGGTAGAACTCATGATCTTGTCTTCCTCTGTGAGCCAGGCTTGCTCTTGGCTCTATTGTAAAACGATTTAGCCCGGCGCGGGGCACAATTTAAACGCAGCGATACTGCGTTTCTATAGATTTTGGATGAGGTACAACGATAGATGCCCCTCAGGGCAGGAGAAGAAGCAGTCCGCGCAAAGATACAGCAGTCAGAACCCTGCCGTTTACGATTGAGAAATTGTGCATGCTTTTATTCATAGGCAGTATTCAAACAGGTTTGCGCGCCTTTGCCAAGCGCCAGCAACCAATAACCGCTTTACTCAGATTTACTCGGAGCACTAAGACCCAGTTTTTTGGCCAGCCAGATCAGCGGAGCAGAAAAGCAGAAAAACGTCGCCAGCATAAAAAGAATTCGCGGCGGATCTATAGTGATCACCACAAAGCCCATTGCCACAGAAAGAATCACAATAAACGGTACCTTGCCGCGCAGATCCACCTCTTTAAAGCTGGGATACTTAAAGTTGGATACCATCAACAGACCTGCAGCTGCGGTAAGCACCGCCCCTATCACAGACAGACTTACAGAGGGTAGCATTTCATAGGTCGACCACACAAAGCCAGCCACCAGTGCAGCAGCCGCAGGGCTGGGCAAGCCAGTAAACTGCTTGCCATCGGAAGCCTCAGCCTGCACATTAAAGCGCGCCAGACGAAGCGCGGCGCAGGAGGCATAGACAAAGGCTGCAGCCAGACCCAGCTTACCCAGATCACTCAAGCCCCAGCCATAGGCCACCACGGCAGGCGCCACACCAAAGGACACCATATCTGAGAGGCTGTCGTACTGCACACCAAAATCACTCTGGGTGTTGGTCATGCGCGCCACGCGCCCATCCAGCCCATCGAAAACCATAGCGGTAAAAATAGCGATAGCGGCTAATTCAAACTGCCCGGTAAAGCCTGAGAGCACAGCGTAAAAGCCCGCAAATAGTGCACCTGTGGTAAGCAGATTAGGCAGCAGATAGATACCTTTGCGACGCACTGGCGCCTCAGAGGGTTGATCCTGCTTTAGCTTCACCACATTTTCGTTATTGTCTGCTTGCTTGCTCATTAATTCTTACCTGAGATCATTTATTGGGCATTATAGGCTATTAGCCTTCTAAAAAGCTTTCCTGCATTTTTTCCAGATCAGCCTGAGATAAACCCAGCCCATTGATCAGATAACCCTTAACATCACCATACTCGGCATCAATGGCCTCCAAAAAGGCAACAATATTGTCCTGATGCACAGAGCAGTAGGGAACCAACCAGGAGCGATCCCAGTTTTCAACCTTGGCATCGCGCAAATGGCCCTCGACAATTTCAATCAGTTTATCCGAATTATAGTGCTCCAGAGTTAGCATATAGTCTGCCACTATAGTCTCTCTGGGAACATCCAGAGCCGACAGAATCAGCGCCGCTGCCATACCAGTGCGGTCCTTGCCCGCCGAACAGTGAAATACCGACCCAGCCTCAGCATTGTCAACAATATGGCGCATAAAGCGACTAAAGGCGGGAATCACCACCTGAATACATTTGCGATAGGAATTCACTACCAGCTGATGAGAAGAATCTGCCGTCAACTGACCATCGAACAGAAACTCCCAGAACCTTGATATATCACCAATCGAGATTTGGTAGTCATCAATAAACTCCGCCCTGACCTCTCGGCTGGGATTTTGATTCTGCTCTTCCTCGCGGCGAAAATCATGAATTTTGCTGACACCAATCGTCTCCAGATGATCCAGATCAGCATCACTGAGATTGGCCAGATGACCGCAACGCATAATCTTGCGCCATTTTACGGTTCGGCCCTGATCATTTGCATAGCCCCCTATATCGCGAAAATTAATTCCGCCCTCCAGAGGCACCAGTCTGGTTTGATTGTCTGTGGCTGTCATATTAATCCTTAGATTCTTCTAAAATATATTCCAATCATCCGATGTACGAGTCTAAAAGCAAAACGGCCCGCTCCTTGCCGGAGAGAGCCGCTGCAGGCAAGTCCATCAACTATACGCAATCTAATAGCTAGACGCGGAGAAATTTATCGCCGCGAGAAATGCCAGAGACGCCGCTTCTGACCACTTCCATAATACCTATCTCGCGCACTGCCTCAATAAAGGCATCCAGCTTCTCACTGTCACCAGCCAGCTGCACCGTGTAAGTATTGGGAGTCACATCCACAATGGTGCCGCGGAAAATCTCTACACAGCTTTTAACCTCAGCGCGAATATCATTGTCTGCAGCCTTCAGCTTAACCAGCATAAGCTCGCGCTCAATATGGGCGCCTTCGGTGAGATCCACCACCTTGATGGTATCAATCAGCTTGTGCAGCTGCTTAACAATCTGCTCGGCCATCTGATCATCGCCCTGAGTGGTCAGCGTCAATCGTGACAGAGTGTCATCATCTGTGGGCGCAACCGTCAAAGTATCGATATTGTAACCACGCTGAGAAAACAGACCCACCACTCTGGAAAGCGCACCGGCTTCATTTTCCAGCAGAATAGAAAGTATACGTTTCATTAGGTTCTCTCCGTCTTATTGAGCCACAGATCGCGCATGGAACCGCCAGGCATCTGCATGGGGTATACATGCTCAGAGCGGTCTACGCAGATATCCATAAACACAGTGCGGTCTTTCATAGCAAAGCATTCACGCATCTTCTCTTCCAGCTCGTCTATATGGGTGATTTTCATACCCACATGACCGTAGGCCTCCGCGAGTTTCACAAAGTCAGGCAGCGAGTCCTCATACACAGACTCCGAGTAACGGCTGCTGTAGTTCATATCCTGCCACTGACGAACCATACCCAACGCTGCGTTGTTAAGATTAATAATCTTTACCGGCAGATTGTGCTGGGTGCAGGTAGATAGCTCCTGAATACACATCTGGATACTGCCCTCACCGGTCACACAGGCGACATCGGTATCCGGGAATGCACGCTTGCAGCCCATAGCCGCCGGCAGGCCAAAGCCCATGGTTCCCAGGCCACCAGAATTAATCCAAGTACGTGGCTTATCAAACAGGTAATACTGGGCGGCAAACATCTGATGCTGGCCCACATCCGAAGTCACAATGGCCTCACCATTGGTGATCTTGTAAAGCATCTTGATCACATCCTGGGGCTTGATGCAGGTTCCAGCACTGGGTTCATAGCGCGAAGCAGTGTAGATACCCTTGTCTGCCCGCCACTGATCGATCTGCTGCCACCATTCAGCAATGGCCTCAGCATCAGGCTTATCATCCATCTGATCAGCAATCGCCAGCATCTCGGTCAGTACCGAGGTACAGGTGCCTACAATGGGAATATGGGCTTCAATATTCTTGGAGACAGATGTAGGGTCCACATCAATATGGATAATGGTTGCATGGGGGCAAAACTTCTCCAGATCATTGGTCACCCGGTCATCAAAGCGCGCACCCACAGCAAAAATAACATCCGCATGGTGCATAGCAGTATTGGCCTCATAGGTGCCATGCATTCCCAGCATCCCCACATACTGACTATCAGTGCCCGGGAAGCCGCCAAGACCCATCAGGGTATTGGTCACCGGATAATTAAACTTCTTTGCCAGCGCAATAAGCTGCTCAGAAGCGTTATCGATGACAATACCGCCACCGGTATAAATCACCGGGCGCTTGGCATTGATCAGGGTTTTAACCGCACGTTTAATCTGCCCACGGTGGCCCTTATCAGTCGGCTGATATGAGCGCATCCGGACCTCAGCTGGCCAGTGATAGGGAACCTTGTGACTGGGATCGGTAACATCCTTGGGGATATCCACGACCACAGGACCGGGTCGGCCAGTGGCGGCAATATAGTAGGCCTTGGCAATAGTCTCGGCTATATCTTCAGCACGGGTGACCAGAAAGCTGTGTTTAACGATGGGCCGCGAAACACCGACCATATCGGTTTCCTGAAAGGCGTCCTGACCAATCTTGGACAGAGGCACCTGCCCAGAGATAACCACCATTGGAATCGAGTCCATAAACGCCGTGGCAATACCGGTAATGGCATTGGTCGCGCCGGGACCAGAGGTCACAAGTGCAGTACCCACTTCGCCAGTGGCGCGGGAAAATCCGTCCGCAGCATGCACAGCGGCCTGCTCGTGACGAACCAGAATATGAAAGACGTCATCCTGTCGATACAGGGCGTCATAGATATGCAGTGCAGCACCGCCCGGGTAACCCCAAACGTCCTTAACACCAGCGTCTTTTAAAGCGCGGATTAAAATATCACCGCCAGATAAGAGTTCCACAATATGTCCTCAGCTAATTTAATCTATTATCAAAATAGAACAACCGTTCTCATGGGCGGCAGAAGCTGAAACATCAAAAAGGACACCGCAGGTTGCGGTAAAACCCAGTCACACCGGTAAGTGCTTATGACTGTCTTTGGAGCTGCATGCTTTGGATAAAAAGCAGCACCATCTCTTGTGATGACCAGCGGCACGGGTTGCGCCAACTTGGTACTAGGGCTTAAATTCCGCCCAATTCAAGCGGAATGGGAGTAATTTACCAGTTTTTTCAAATTAGTCAATGGCTTAGCTGCAAACAAAGACTTTCACAAACCACTGAGATAAGACAATATAGACAAAAAATAACAGCAGCTTAAAAGCTCTAGGGGACTTCACCTTGACTCACGCCCGTGCAAAGTATCAAAAAATAGCCCTGCAACTGCTTAGCATCAGTCTGTTGTGCGGACTGCTATCCAGCTGCCAACAACCCCAGCCGGAGACCCTCATTATCAACAATGTTCGCGGCTACAGCTTTGATAATGAGCGGCAGCTATTTGAATTTAGCGCCCTGGCTGTTCGCGAGGGTCGCGTATTGGCTACCGGCAATACAGATCTGGCCGACCAATACCCCAGTGCAACCCTTCGAGATGGCAATGGTAAAACCATGCTGCCCGGGCTTATCGATGCCCATGGCCATATCTCTTCGTTGGGCTATGCACTGCTGAGTATTGATGTGCGCGGCCTGCAATCAGCAGAGCAGGTAGCTAAAAATGTCGCCGCCTACGGGGCCAAAAATCCGGATCTAAGCTGGATCCAGGGTCGCGGCTGGAACCAGGTACTGTGGCCGGGCAAGCAGTTCCCCAATATGGCTGATCTGGATGCAGAAATCACCGACCGCCCTGTATGGTTGGAGCGCATTGATGGCCATGCCGGCTGGGCCAATAAAAAAGCTATGGAGCTGGCCGGTATCACAAGAGATACAGTATCTCCTCCGGGTGGAGAAATTATCTACGACCAACAGGGTGAGCCCAGCGGCATACTAATCGATAATGCCATGAGGCTGATGGTCGATATTATTCCCGCGCCCAATACAGCTGAAATCAAATTAGCACTGGATGCTGTCAGCCAGCACCTTCTTAGCCTTGGAATTACCTCAGCCCATGATGCCGGGGTACTGTCCAGTGAACACAAAGTCTACCGCCAGCTGGCCGATAACGGCGAGATGCAGGTACGCATCTATGGTATGTACTCCTCCACAGAGGACGATCTGCAACAGGTGCTGGATGCAGGCCATAGCAGTGACTCCAGAGATATGTACTCTGTGCGCAGTATCAAAATCTATACCGATGGTGCCCTAGGCAGTCGCGGTGCGGCAATGCTCGAGCCCTATTCCGACCGCCCGGACCATAGGGGCCTGCTGCTCACTAGCCGCGAGGAATTGCAACGCCTATTTAAGCTGGCCATCAATGCCGACTTCCAGATTGCCATCCACGCCATTGGCGACCAGGGTAATCGTATTGGTCTGGATGTATTGGAACAGGCCTACGAGAGTTTTGGCGGGCGCCATCTGCGCCATCGCATGGAGCATTCACAGGTGGTTGCCCTCAGCGATATCCCCAGATTTAAAAGTCTGGATGTTATTCCCTCCATGCAGCCCACCCATGCCACCAGTGATATGAATATGGCCGAAGACCGCATTGGCGCCGAGCGCTTAAAAGGAGCCTACGCCTGGCAGAGCTTTCTCAAACAGGGCAGCCGGGTGGTCTCAGGGTCTGACTTCCCTATAGAACTGGCCAATGCCTTTCATGGTATTCACGCCGCAGTCACCAGGCAGGATAAAAACAACCAGCCAGAGGCAGGCTGGATTCCAGAAGAGGCCATGAGTCTCGAAGATACCATGCGCTCATTTTCTATAGATGCGGCCTGGGCGGCCCATCAGGAAGATAGCCTGGGTAGCCTGACTCCCGGCAAATGGGCTGATTTTATTTTGTTGGATCAGGATATTTATCAGATTCCTGCCCAGGATATCTGGAAGACTCAGGTGTTGGAGACCTGGTTGGCTGGGGAGCTGGTTTACGCTAAGCCATGATTGGCTGGAGATACTGTGCGAAGCTCAGCATAACAAGGTGGGCTGTCATGCCCCGCGCAGCGTTCTGGGTACAGTATGGCAAAGGGGGACAGTCCCCTCAGATATCAGCTAGCCAATTGCACTGGGATGGTATTGCTGGTGCGCTCTACGGAGTTATCCTGTTTTAGATATACCAGAGCCGGGCTGTGTTCTGCCAGCTCGGCCTCTGAGAACTGCCCATAGCTGGCAATAATAATGCGGTCGCCCACCTGGCACCTGCGCGCTGCTGCCCCATTCAGGGAAATAATACCTGAGCCTGGTTGCGCGGCAATAATATAGGTGGTGAAGCGCTCGCCATTGGAGACATTATAGATATCAATCTGCTCAAACTCGCGCATACCGCTAAGCTCAAGAAGTTTCGAATCAATAGCACAGGAGCCGTCATACCAGAGTTCGGCGTGGGTCACAGAACCCACATGCAGCTTGGCTTTAAGAAAAGTGGATTGCATAGAAAACCCCCTGTTTTACTCATTCCTATTTACATCAAACCCGTCCGGCACCTACCGCAAAACAATACTCAGATTATCAATAAGTCGCGCCTTCTCAGTAAACATAGCACCTAGAATGGTTATTTCAACATCATCATCGGCTGCCGGGTCCAGAGTCTTACTGTTGCTAATAGTCATATAGTCAACATTAAAACCCGCATCAACCAGCTGCTGACTGGCAGACTGCTCCAGCTGATAAAAGTCTTTGCTGCCTCCCCGGATCTGCTCGGCAATCCACTCAAGACTCTGCTTAAGCACAGTCACCCGCGGACGCTCTTCCTCTGTGATATAGCTATTTCTTGAGCTCATTGCCAGACCGTCGGGCTCGCGATGAATTGGCGCAGCACTGATCTGCACCGGCATACAGAGATCTTCGGCCATGCGCCGAATCACCGCCAGCTGCTGGTAGTCTTTGATACCAAACACCGCCTCATCTGGCTGCACAATATTAAATAACTTGCTGACCACCGTAGTCACACCCTCAAAGTGGCCGGGACGACTGGCGCCACAGAGCACATCGGTCATGGTTGGGCAGATAACCCTGCTCTGGGTATCCAGACCATTGGGATACATCTCAATATCGTCGGGGTGAAATAGATAGTCGCAGCCAGAGTCACGCAACTTATCGCAGTCAGACTGATAGGTTCTTGGGTATTTGTCCCAGTCCTCATTGAGGCCAAACTGCAGTGCATTGACAAAAATTGAGCAGACCACAATATCGTTGGTCTCGCGAGCCTGCTTAATCAGAGCCAGATGGCCCTGGTGAAGATTACCCATAGTGGGCACAAAACCAATGCGTAGCCCCTGTCGACGATCCTTATTTAAATCATCGCGAAGACCACTAACAGTGTGAAAAATCTTCATTGAAGAAACCCTATTTGCAGGTATTAATGATCGGCGAAATGATCGCCAGCAAGATTCTCAAAGCGCGTGTACTTACCCATAAACATAAGTCTACAGGTGCCAATGGGGCCGTTGCGCTGCTTGCCAAGAATAATTTCAGCGGTGCCCTTATCTGGGCTGTCCTCGTTGTACACCTCATCGCGGTAGATAAAGGCAATCACATCGGCATCCTGCTCAATAGCACCAGATTCACGGAGATCTGCATTCACTGGCCGCTTATTGGGGCGCTGTTCAACATTACGACTCAGCTGCGACAGAGCAACCACTGGGCATTCGTACTCCCGCGCCAGTCCCTTCAGTTCCCGGGAAATCTGCGAGATCTCCTGCACACGACCCTCGGCACTGTTAGTACCGCTCATCAGCTGCAGATAATCCACCATAATCATGCCCGGCTGAGCCGCCTCATACAGCGCTTCAGTGTCCGCCGGAGTATCGGCCCCATGCTCCTTATGCCACTGGGCCCGCAGCTGCTCTACCCGCTCGCGGGTAAACTGCTTGATACGGTTGCGCATCTCCAGGGGAGTTATACCCGCAGAGTCATCAATAAACAGCGGGCGATCTTTAAGCCGCTGCGCCGCACTGCTCAGGCGCGGCCAATCATCTTCCAGCAGGTTGCCCGAGCGCATTCTGGTGGCATCGATTTTACCAATCGACGACAGCATACGAGTGATTAGACTGCTGGCCGGCATCTCCAGGCTAAACACCAGCACAGGGCGATCCTGATGCAGGGTCGCATGTTCTACCATATTCATAGCAAACGAGGTTTTACCCATAGAGGGTCGGCCGGCAATAATAATCAGATCAGATTTCTGCCAACCGGAGGTCATACCATCCAGGTCAGTAAACCCGGTGCTGAGACCAGTAATATCGGCATCATTTTTAAATAGCTCATCAAGGCGTTCAACTGCCTCTTTAATCAGCGAGTTAACTTCTTTAAAGCCACCCTTTTTGGGGCGATTCTCAATAATTTCCTGCAGCCGCTTCTCGGCCTCTTCAAGCAGCTTAGCACTGTCCCAGCCCAGAGGATTGTAGCCCTTGCGCACAATATCGCTGGAGGCGCTAATCAGCTGACGAACAATCGACCGCTCCAGCACAATCTGGGTATAGGCCTTAACATTGGCCGAGCTGGGCGTATTGTGGGCCAGATCCACCAGATACTCAGCGCCACCGGCAGCACTTAGCTGATTGGAATTTTGCAGAGACTCGGTAAGAGTAATAGGGTCAAAGGGCTGACCATCGGCGGCCAGAGCGGCCATAGCATTAAAAATCAGCTGGTGGTCAGCACTGTAAAAATCGCTGTCAGACAGCACCTCAGCAGTGTTATCGAAGGCATCGTTTTTGAGCATCAGACCACCCAAAACAGCCTGCTCTGCCTCTATGGAATGGGGCAGCGGCTGACTGATGGTGGGTTCTGCAAAAAGCGCTTCGTTCATGCTTAAATTCTATAACCTGTAATTTCCGGGGTGCCTGTTATTTCTATCTGCGTTAAAAACAAAAACGGCACTGCATCTTATTAAGAAGCAGTGCCGTTATGCAATAACTTTACCCAAACTGGCTGACCTAGCTAAACAAGAAAGCCAGAGACCAGCAATTACTCTGCTTCAACCACCACAGCAATTGACTCAGTCACATCGGTGTGTAGCTGAACTTCGATAGAGTACTCACCCACATGGCGCAAGGCACCTTCCGGCAGGTTGATCTCACTCTTGGAAATATCACCACCAGCTGCATTAATCGCATCTTCCAGCTCACGAGTACCAACAGAACCGAACAGCTTGCCCTCATCACCAGCAATCGCTGAGATGGTCACGCTGCCAATCTCTGCCAATTTAGCACCGCGAGCAGTGGCTTCTGCCAGCTTGGTTGCTGCCGCTGCTTCCAGGTCTGCACGGCGCAGTTCAAACTCAGCCAGGTTCTTCTCAGTGGCAAATACCGCCTTGCCCTGGGGAACCAGATAGTTGCGGCCATAGCCAGCTTTAACCTTGGCTCTGTCACCAATGCCGCCCAACTTGCCCAAATTCTCTAAAAGAATAACGTCCATCTCAATAACCTCAGTTTCTTACTCTCTGCTCAGGGTTGACGATCTTTAACCGCCGCTAACCTTGAGCGTAAATTCAAAATGCTGTCAGCAAAACCTAAGCCCACTAACAAAACACCAACGCTGGGGCCGAAAACCATCAACCCGATATACATAAACACTAACCACTGCTTACCAGCTTGCAAAAACTTCACTGTGTGGTGAGCGACCGCCAGACCAGCAAAAAGCAGCGGTACTGCCATCAGCTCTGCCCAAAACTCATAGCCATTGGGCAATCTCAATCCACCTATCACAGCCAGTAGCAGTAGCCCTGCCACAGACGGCTGTAATCTGAAGCTGCGAAACTCCTCACCAAAGCCACCAGGGTTGTAGAGCAACGCCTGCCACCATCGAGCCACAAACAGACTGACAATGGCACTTACCGCCAAAATCAGAGCAACCAGTCCCAGGATAAACTCACGCCCGGGAATAAAGGGCTCCTGTTCTGACTGCTGCTCAGCTGCCACCTGTGCCAGCATGTCGCTAATGTTATCTATTAAAAGATTAACATCAGTGCTGAACAACCAGCCAAAGCCCAGTGCAGTGAGTCCACCAACCAACATGGATACCAGCATAGTTGACTGCCATGAGGCGGACAGTCTCAGCACATTGGCCGAGACCAGCATCATAATCAGCGACGCTATAGACACCAGGGTCAGTAGCGCTGGTCCTTCACTCAGGTGGTAGCTTGCTATCAGGGGCAAAGCTGCCCAGAGCAATACTAACAACCCTTCTACACTGCCTTTGCGCAGGGTAACCAGTCCTATGGTAGCCGGACTGATAAAGGGGAAAAAACTCCCCAATAATGCAACGGCGCAAGCTTGGGTGCGCCCGCGCATAATAAACTCAGCCAGGGCCTGCAAGCTGCTAGTCCTTCTTACTTATGGCTGTCTGTGTAAGGCAACAGCGCAATGTAACGCGCGCGCTTGATAGCTTCAGACAACTCGCGCTGGTAACGCGCCTTAGTACCAGTGATGCGGCTGGGAACAATCTTGCCGCTCTCGGACACATAGCCTTTCAGAGTATCCAGATCTTTATAGTCGATCTCAGTAGCGCCTTCGGCAGTGAAACGACAAAATTTTCTACGACGTACGAATCTAGCCATGATTATTCTCCTTTATCCGCTGCTTCGGGGGCAGCTTCTTCAGCCGCAGGCGCTTCTTCAGCAGGCGCAGCGGCGGCAGCTTCTGCAGCCTTGGCTTCATCAGCCTTGGCTTTCGCAGCGTTGCGACGCTCGCGGGCTTCTTTATCAGCCTTCTCAGCATTTTCCTGTTTCATAATCGGCGATTCAGCAGTGACCGCCTCATCGCGACGGATAACCATGCTGCGCAATACAGCATCGTTGTAGCGGAAAGTTGAGTTAAGCTCATCGAGAACTTCCTGACTGCACTCGACATTCATCAGGATGTAATGGGCTTTGTGAATTTTGTTGATTGGGTAAGCCAGCTGGCGGCGACCCCAGTCTTCCATACGGTGCACGGCGCCGTTAGCTGCAGTAATAGACGCAGTATAACGCTCAACCATACCAGGGACTTGCTCGCTCTGATCCGGGTGGACCAGAAACACGATTTCGTAGTGACGCATTGTATCTCCTCATGGATTTAAAAGTCTCCCGGTCAGCTATCTAGCTATCGCAGTGAGACAAGGAGTGCCCGGGTTTAACCTGATACTGCAGCCCGGACGCTGTAAGGCGCGGAATTATAGTGACTTGGCTGCCCAGTTGCAACCAGCGGCGGAGAAAGTTTTTGGCCTCTGCTCAGGCTTTAAAAGCCGAGCAAAATCAGTTATTTGCGACGGCTGGCAACATCGGACCTCAGATAGAAAACCGAGCTCACGTCGCTGCGCGGCTGATTGAGGATATAGGTGATAGCAATCTCCTCCGCTGCCACCAACACATGAAACAGAATCACCAGTCGAAAGAAGCTGTCAGAGTCGGTCAAAATAAGTGCATAGTAAGCTGGAGCAATCAGCACAGCAGCTAGTTTGGCACCCCAGGTATGGTAGCTTGGGTAGGCGCCAAATTTGCGAAAGGCCAGCACCGTCGGCAGGATAAACGACATCATGGCAGCAAACAGAAACTCGGCCTGCTTATCAAAAATATCCGGCCAGATTAGATGCAGACCCAAAATCATAGCCGCATAGGTAAGAATATCCCCCCAGCTATCCAGCTTGGCACCAAGCTCACTAACCTGGCCCAGCTTGCGCGCCAGATAGCCATCCAGCACATCACTGATAAGCGACACCGCCAACACCAGCAAAAAAATATCGCCCCTCTGGGCAGATGCCAGGCCCACTAATACGGGCACCAGAGCCAGCCTCAGCAAACTGAGAATATTGGGTATTGAATAGAAATTAGGGCTCGAACGTTCCATTCCTGTCCTTTTCAAAAAATCGTCAAAACGGCCAACTGCCAATATTAAGACTAGCTGCTACCCCAAACAAAAAGCAACCACCTGGATCAACTAGATATCAGAAAACCGCGCGCCGCTGACGCACCACCTCAAAAAGACAGACCCCAGTGGCCACCGAAACATTCAGACTACTCACCTCACCGGCCATAGGTAATTTAGCCAGAAAATCGCACTGTTTGCGGGTCAACTGGCGCATCCCGGCCCCCTCGGCACCCATCACCAGCACAATAGGCCCCTTGAGATCCAAATCATAGATAAATTGCTCCGCCTCCCCCGCAGTGCCCACTACCCAGGCCCCCTGCTGCTGCAACTTCTCCAGAGTACGGGTCAGATTAGTCACCATCACCAGCGGCATAGTCTCGGCTGCACCGCAGGCCACCTTGGTCACCACCGGCGTCAGACCCACAGAATTATCCTTGGGCACAATAACCGCATGCACACCGGCCCCATCCGCCGAGCGCAAACAGGCCCCCAGATTATGGGGATCGGTCACACCATCGAGCATCAAAAAGAATGCGTCCTGACCTTTTTCCTCAGCCAGCTTGAGCAGAAAAGCTTCATCATAAGTCTCGCCGGGGCTACACAGCGCCATTACACCCTGATGCCGGCCCTCAGCCTTGCCATCAAGTTGCTTCACCGTCGCCCATTGCAGCGCCACACCATGCTGCTCAGCCAGCTTGTGAATCTTCTGTAAGCGGTCATCCTGTCGACCCCGCTGCACATGCAGCTCCCGCACCCGCTGAGGTGCCGACTTAAGCATGGTTTGCACCGCATGAATGCCATAAATCCAATCCACAAATATCTCCCACTGCTAACAATTAGTTAAGCGGCCAACCACAATCGCCGATTGCGCATTGTACTGGCTTTGGGCAAAATCCAAACCAGATTAATGAGTCGAACAACAAAGTAATATCGACCAACCCCAACCAACAGCACCACAGAATAAGAGCACTATGACTGACCCAACCCAAGCAATTGCTCCAACTACCGCCAACCTACTGCGACGCCTAATGGCACTGCTGTACGATGTTTTTTTGCTATTCGCCATTACCCTGGGCTACGGCGCTTTTCTGCTATTAATTAAAATACTGTTTAACGGCACCCAAGATTTGGAGACCCTGCAGCCGGGTCTGGTGATGCAAATCCTCAGTTTCATAGGCTGGCTGGCCGCACTGGCAGGCTACTACTTTATCTGCTGGCGCAAACAGGGCCAAACTCTGGGCATGAAAGCCTGGCGAATCAAATTACAGCAGCCCGATGGCAACATGGCGACGCCAAAGCAGTGCCTGATACGCACAGTGCTGGCCTGCATTTCTATGGCAGCCGCAGGTATTGGTTATCTCTGGTGCCTGCTGCCCTCCTCCAATGGCTGTCTGCACGATATATATAGCGGCACAGAGGTCGTGTCGCTACCCAAAGAAAAATAATAAGGAGTACCAGCAATGAGCACTCAATATATACTCGCCATGGACCAGGGCACCACCTCATCCAGAGCCATAATATTTGATGGGCAATACGCCATAGTCGAGCAGG
>DDCQ01000056.1:0-2056 GCA_002334915.1 Porticoccaceae bacterium UBA2002 | reverse complement strand
AGCGCAGACCAGATAGCCGCCATAGGCATTACCAACCAGCGCGAAACCACCTTGCTCTGGGACCGCAACAGCGGCGAACCGGTGTACAACGCTATCGTCTGGCAAGACCGCCGCACCGCCGACTACTGCAACAGCCTCAAAGATCAGGGCCAGGAGCCCATGATCACCAGCAAAACCGGCCTGCTGTTAGACCCCTATTTCTCCGCCACCAAAGTGGCCTGGATACTAGACAATGTAGAGGGAGCCAGAGCCAGAGCCGAAGCCGGCGAGCTGGCCTTTGGCACCATGGATACCTGGTTGCTATGGAATCTCACAGAGGGCAAGTCCCATGCCACAGATGCCACCAATGCCTCCAGAACCATGCTCTACAATATTCACAGCGGTCGCTGGGACAATGAACTGCTCCAACTATTTGATATACCGGCCTCCCTGCTCCCCGTAGTCAAAGACTGCGCTGCCGACTTTGGCTCCACTGAGCTGCTGGGAGGTGAAGTTCCAATACTAGGTATCGCCGGCGACCAGCAAGCCGCCACATTGGGTCAGGCCTGCTTTAAAACCGGCATGATGAAATCGACCTACGGCACCGGCTGCTTCGCCCTGCTCAATACCGGCGACAGCGCAGTCAGCTCAAGCAATCGCCTACTGACCACCATCGCCTATCAGCTGGATGGTAAAACCACCTATGCCCTGGAAGGCTCTATCTTTATAGCAGGCGCCGCGGTGCAATGGCTGCGCGACGGCCTGGGCATTATCGACAGCGCCAAACAGTCTGGCGAACTGGCCGCCGAGGCAGATAATAGCCAACAGGTATATATGATCCCCGCCTTTACCGGCCTGGGCGCCCCCTGGTGGGACGCCGATGCCCGCGGTGCATTAATCGGTCTAACCAGAGGCACAGGCCCGGCAGAAATCTCCCGCGCCGCACTGGAATCCGTGTGCTACCAAACATTAGATCTGCTTAAAGCCATGCAAGCAGACTGGCAACAATCCGGCGACACAGTACTGCGGGTTGATGGCGGCATGGTCGCCAGCGACTGGACCATGCAACGCCTGGCCGATATTTTGCAAGCTCCGGTAGACCGCCCAGTAATCGCCGAAACCACAGCGCTGGGAGCAGCCTGGTTAGCAGGATCAAGAGCAGGTGTATGGCCGGATCAGGCTGGCTTTGCGGAAAGCTGGAAACTGGATAAAAACTTTGCGCCACAAATGCCCGCAGAAGAGAGAGATAACAAGGTAGCAGGCTGGGATACGGCAGTGAGACGAGTGCTGAGCTAAACTTTATGTCAGCCTGGACACAGAGTCACCCACTGCGTCTCAATAAATACAAACCTAGGCTCACACAGAACACCACTGGCAACAACACCGCCAACAGCGGAGGAAACCCAAACACAATACTAAAGGGCCCCAACATATCCTGAATAATCCTAAAGCTGACCCCAATCACCACGCCGATAAAAATACGGAAGCCCATAGTAGAATCCCGCAGCGGACCAAAGACAAAAGAAATGCCAATCAACACCAGACCCACAATCACCAGCGGCTGCAGCACCTTGGACCAAAATGCCAGCTTGTACTGGGCATTTTTCAAGCTCTGCTGATCGAGAAAATTAATATATTGATACAGGCTGGCAATCGATAGAGAGTCCGGCGGCAAAATATTCAGTGCCAGCACTTCAGGCGTCAGCTCCGAATCCCAGCGTCTGGTAATCTGCTTATCCGTCTGGGTGCTATTGTCTTCAAATCGGGTAATAGACACATTCTCCTCAACCCAGACATCCTCAGAGGCATTGTAGGTAGCCCTCGAAGAAAAACTCGCCTCCTGCAAACTGCGGTCATCATTAAACTGAAAGCGACTAACACCAAACAGCACACCACCGGGGAACACCGCATTAAAGTGCATAAACTCCCTGCCCTCGTGGTTCCATAAACCAGAGGAAGAATCCAGCGCCGACTCCCCCTTGCGCAGATACTCACGGCGACCCTCCGCCAACTGGTCCAGATAGGGAGAGAAGTACTCACCAATAGCCGCCGCCAACAGCACAAACAGCAGCACAGG
>DDCQ01000093.1:22396-35954 GCA_002334915.1 Porticoccaceae bacterium UBA2002 | reverse complement strand
AGACTGGTAGATGCAGAGGAGCTGGAGTATATGGGTTTTGCCGATTATCTGGCAGATGCTCAGCTTTGCTTGATAGAATGGCCAGAGCAGGGCCAGGGCTTTTTACCCATGGCTGATATAGCGATTGAGATCAGTCAGCCGGGAGCTGGACGCTGTGTTACTCTGTGCGCAAATTCTGCGGTGGGACAGCAGTTAATCAGTCAGTTAGGGGTGGGTTAGAGGTTGAATATTAGGTTGCAGCATTGCATCAGCAGGTTTTGCATTCTAGGCGCGCTGCTGTTGCCCAGCTTTATCTGGGCAGCCGATATTGAGTCTGTGCGACTCTGGCGAGCCCCAGATAGCACCAGGCTGGTTCTGGATCTTAGCACTGCCGCAGAGCACAATTTGTTTGCCCTGCAAAACCCCAATCGCCTGGTGGTTGATCTCAGCGACAGCCAGTTAAAAACCCAATTCGACAAGCTGGATCTGGCCAACACTCCCATTTCTGGCATTCGTGTGGCAGTGCGCAACAAGACCGATGTGCGCGTGGTGTTGGATTTAAAAACCACGGTTAGCCCAAAGAGTTTTAGCCTCAAAGCCAACGAACAATACAGCGACCGTCTGGTGATTGACCTGTTTGACAAAAAACGTGTCGTCAGCCGCTCGGTTGAAGAGGTGGTTAAAAAGAAAAACCGCAAAATTATTATCGCCATTGATGCCGGTCACGGCGGTGAAGACCCAGGAGCACTGGGACCAAGAAAGGTGCGCGAGAAGGAAGTGGTGTTCCAGATTGCCAAGCGTATTGAAAAACTTTTTGATAACAACCCCAATTTTCAGGGCGAACTGGTGAGGAGTGGTGACTATTATCTGGCCCATCGCCAGCGCTCGCAGCTGGCCAGAGAGAAACAGGCTGACTTCTTTATCTCTATCCATGCAGACGCCTTTACCGACCCCCAGGCCCATGGTGCTTCTGTCTATGCACTGTCAACCAAAGGTGCCACCAGTGAAGCGGCCCGCTATCTGGCCTCCAAAGAGAACCGGGCGGATTTAATTGGTGGAGCCAGCAACCTCAGTTTGGACGACCGTGACGATGTGCTTGCTGGCGTATTACTGGATCTGTCCATGACAGCCACCCTCAGCAGTAGTCTCGAAGCCGGTAAATATGTGTTAAAAAATATGGGATCAGTGGCGCGGCTGCACAAAAAGAAAGTAGAGCAGGCGGGCTTTTTGGTCTTAAAGTCGCCGGACCTTCCCTCGCTGTTAATCGAAACCGGGTTTATCTCCAACCCCAAAGAGGCACGGCAGCTGAGCAGCGGAAAATATCAGCAGCGCATGGCTGATGCTATCTACGATGGCCTGGTACAGTTTTATTCTGAGCACCCGCCAGTGGGTACTCTGCTGGCAAAAAATGGCAATGCCGTGGCGCGCAGCTACATTATTGCCAGGGGCGACACCCTGTCTGAAATTGCCGTCCGCTACAACACCTCTGTGGGTAAAATTTTGCGCTACAATAAGATGTCATCGAGCACCATTCGCGTTGGCCAGAGAATTTTAATTCCCTCGAGTTAACAAGCATTCTTTAAAGGCGCTATTAAATGTCCAGTATCCATATACTCAGCCCGCAATTAGCTAATCAGATTGCCGCTGGCGAAGTAGTCGAGCGCCCGGCCTCTGTGCTGAAAGAGCTGGTGGAGAATAGCCTGGATGCCGGTGCTAGACGCATAGAGATAGAGATAGAGCAGGGCGGTACCAAGTTAATTAAAATTCGCGATGATGGGCAGGGTATTCCCCAGTCCGAGTTGGCTCTGGCGCTCAGCCGTCATGCCACCAGTAAAATTGACAATCTGGAGGATCTTGAAGCCGTTGCCACTTTGGGTTTTCGAGGTGAAGCCCTGGCCAGTATTGCCTCAGTGTCGCGACTTAGTCTGACTTCCAATGCGGGGGACAGCAGTGGCTGGAAGGCCGTATCCGAAGGCCGTGATATGGAGGTGGATCTGCAGCCGGCAGCCCATCCTCAGGGCACCAGCGTTGAGGTTCGCGACCTGTTCTTTAATACCCCGGCGCGGCGCAAGTTTTTGCGCACCGAGGGCACAGAATATAACCGCATTGATGACAGCGTTAAAAAACTGGCGCTCAGTCGCATGGATATCGCCTTTAGCCTGCGCCACAATCAGCGTGCGCAGATAAATCTGCGGCCGGCACTGAGTCTGTTGGAGCAGGAAAAGCGGGTTGCCGATATCTGTGGGCCAGCGTTTATGCAGCAGGCCCTGTATGTGGATAACGATCGCTCAGGTATTCGCCTCTGGGGCTGGATGGGACTGCCAACATTTTCCAGAAGTCAGGCCGACTTGCAGCACTTTTTTGTCAATGGCCGCTGTATTCGCGACAAGGTAGTCTCCCATGCTATACGCCAGGCCTATCAGGATGTTCTCTACCACGGCCGCCACCCGGCCTATGTCTTTTTTTTGGAGGTTGAGCCGGCAGATGTGGATGTCAATGTGCATCCCACTAAACATGAGGTGCGCTTTCGCGATAGCCGATCCATTCATGGTTTTGTCTACGGTACATTAAACAAGGCGCTGGCTCAGGATCGCCCCCAGGACCATCTGCAGTCTGCTGAGACTGCTGCCGGGGAAATTCTCCAGCAGGATTGGCAACCCAATCAGTCGACCATTCAATTCCCTGCACCGGGCAATCAGGCCCAGGGTTCTAGCAGCTATACGCAATTTGCCAGTTCCAGCCATGGCTCGGTAAATACGCCTATGGAGGCTTACCAGAGCCTTTATGCCACCCAGATGCCTGAGGAGGAGGGCGATATTCCGCCCATGGGCTTTGCTATTGCCCAGTTAAAA
Source organism: Porticoccaceae bacterium UBA2002 (assembly GCA_002334915.1). Lineage (GTDB taxonomy): Bacteria > Pseudomonadota > Gammaproteobacteria > Pseudomonadales > Porticoccaceae > HTCC2207. Next base: position 33,123 of record DDCQ01000093.1, on the reverse strand, counting down.
GGTATCTATATTCTCGCAGAAAATGCCCAGGGTTTGATTATTGTGGATATGCATGCAGCCCATGAGCGCATTACCTATGAGCGCATGAAAACAGCCTTTGATAGTCAGGGGCTGGTGTCCCAGCCCCTGCTGGTACCCGAGAGTCTCTCTGTGAGCGAGCGCGAGGCGGAGGTGGCCGACAAAAGCTCAGAGATTTTTGCTCAGCTGGGATTTGTGGTGGAACGAGCGGGCGCTGAGAGCATTATAGTCCGGGAAATTCCGGCGATACTGCGGGGGTCAGAAGTTGAGGGACTGTTGCGCGATGTGATCTCGGATCTGCTGATGCATGGCACATCCGAGCGTATCAGGCAGCATATCAATGAGATTCTTTCGACCATGGCCTGCCATGGATCAGTGCGCGCCAATCGCAAGCTGACAGTGCCCGAGATGAATGCCTTGCTGCGGGATATGGAAGCCACCGAGCGCAGCGGTCAGTGCAACCACGGCAGGCCAACCTGGTCTCAGCTCAATCTGGATGAGCTGGATAAGCTGTTTCTCCGCGGCCGATGAGCAGTCGTTCCGCCAAGCTCCCCAGGGCTATATTTGTGATGGGCCCAACTGCCAGCGGCAAAACTGCCCTGGCGATAGAATTGCGCAAGCATCTGCCAGTTGAGCTGATTAATGTGGACTCGGCGCAGATTTATCGCGGGCTCGATATTGGTAGCGCCAAACCAGATGCTGCAACTCTGGCGGCAGCACCCCATCGTCTGTTAGATATCCGTGATCCGGCCCAGGCTTACAGCGCTGCTGACTTTTTGGTTGATGCCAAGGCTGCAATGGCAGACGTAGCCGCCTCTGGCAAGGTGCCCCTGCTGGTTGGCGGCAGCATGATGTATTTCAAGGTACTTCTCGAGGGCCTGTCAGAGCTGCCGCAGGCCAATCAACAGATTCGCAACGATATAGAGCAGCGCGCCGCGCTGGAGGGTTGGCCGGCACTTTATGGCGAACTTGAATCAGTTGACCCAGAGACAGCCAGTCGCCTGCACCCCAATCATTCCCAGCGTATTCAGCGTGCGCTGGAAGTCTATCGCATCACCGGTGTGCCTATGTCGTCACTGCAGGGCAGTTCAGTTGGAGGAGTACAGGATCAATACGATACTGTGCAATTTTCTCTGATACCGCAGAACCGCAGTCTGCTGCATAGTCGTATAGACAGCAGATTACAGCAAATGATGGAGCTGGGGCTTGAGCAGGAGGTGCGGGAGCTCTATCAGCGTGGTGATCTGCATATTAATTTGCCGGCCATACGTTCCGTGGGTTACCGACAGCTCTGGGACTACTGTGCTGGTGAATGCAGTTTGGCTGAGGCGCAGGAAAAGGCAGTGATTGCCACTCGCCAGCTTGCCAAGCGCCAGATGACCTGGCTGAGAAACTGGCCGCAAGCGATTGAAATTGCGGTAGATAACCAGAGCGGCTTTGTGAGCCTGAAAGAAATGTGCGCCCAGTGCTTGAAATCGCTCTAATCTGTGCCCATATACTATACTAAGGGTCGAGGAAAAGCTTTTCCCTGCGGTGAGTTGCAATCCCACCGGGCTGCTGAGTTGAGATACTCGAGCCATTTTTTATGCTGCGGACTTTGGTGCGGCTATTTTTCGCTGTGAGTATTGCAGCACCCATTGATTTTTCAATAACAAGGAGTAGTAAAATGTCAAAAGGGCATAACCTACAAGACCCTTTTCTGAATGTCCTAAGAAAAGAACGTATTCCCGTATCTATTTTTCTCGTCAACGGTATTAAGCTGCAGGGGCAAGTTGAGTCTTTCGACCAGTTTGTTGTGTTGCTGAAAAATACTGTTAGCCAAATGGTTTACAAGCACGCTATATCTACAGTTGTTCCCTCTCGAGCTGTGCGTTTGCCCGCTAGCAACGCCACAGGAGGCCAGCCTGATGCCGGTCTCGCTGGTGATGACCTGGGTAATTACAGCGACGATAACTACTAACACAGGTGTCGTTATTTTTTGAACGACCTGATGTTGGCGAACGCGCCATTCTGGTTCATCTGAAGTTAAACAGTGAATCGGAACCCGAAGATCCAAGGGAATTTGAAGAACTAGTGATATCCGCTGGGGGTGATCCGGTCGAGTTTGTGACCGGGTCTCGCCAGTCTCCCAACGCCAAAATTTTTGTTGGCACCGGAAAGCTGGAAGAAATTGGCAATCTGGTTAGAAGCCGCGATGCCGAAATAGTTATTTTTAACCACAACCTCTCGCCCAGCCAGGAGCGCAATCTCGAGGCTGAGCTAAAGTGTCGAGTGCTGGATCGCACTGGCCTGATTCTGGATATTTTTGCCCAGCGAGCGAGAACTCACGAGGGCAAGCTGCAGGTTGAATTGGCTCAGTTGCAGCATCTTTCATCGAGACTGGTGCGTGGCTGGACTCACCTGGATCGCGAGAAGGGCGGCATAGGTATGCGTGGCCCGGGTGAAACCCAGCTTGAATCTGATCGGCGCATGGTCAGAGATCGTATCCAGACTATTAAAAAGCGTCTTGAGAAGGTTAGAAAGCAGCGAGGCCAGAGTCGGCGCTCCAGAGATCGGGCAGAAATTCCCACAGTATCTCTGGTGGGCTATACCAATGCCGGTAAATCTACATTATTCAATCGCATGACCGGCTCTGATGTGTTTGCCGCCGACCAGCTTTTTGCCACACTGGATCCCACTATGCGGCGTCTGGATCTGGCAGAACTGGGCCCAGTGATCTTCGCCGATACAGTGGGTTTTATCAGTCACCTACCGCACCGGTTGGTAGATGCGTTTCGCGCCACTCTTGAAGAGGCGGCCTCTGCCACGTTGCTGTTACATATTGTCGATGGGGCCGCTGATGAGCGGGCCATCAATATTCAGCGAGTCGACGAGGTTCTAAAGGAGATAGATGCCCATAACTTGCCTGTGCTGATGGTCTATAACAAAATTGATCTGCTGGATAATGCTGAGCCGCGCATTGAGCGCAATGATGAGGGTGTCCCGGTAGCTGTATGGCTCTCAGCGCTGTCTGGTGAGGGTTTGGATTTGCTGTTGCAGGCTATAGTCGAATGTCTGCCAAGCCAGGTAGTTCACAAGCATCTGCGGTTGCAACCTGATCAGGGGGCTTTCAGGGCTGCGCTCTACAGCCAAAAGGCTGTGGTGGCAGAGCAGGTTGATGAACAGGGCGCCATAAATCTGGAAATAAAGCTGGCCGAGAGCGATTTTTTGCGCCTGCTCAAGAGTTCAGGGTTGAAATTACAAGATTTAGTAAGCCTGTCGGGTTAAACTACAGGCATTAGCAAACGCAACATTAACTAGCAATTGGAGAATATTATGGCCTGGAATGAACCGGGTGGAGGCAAAGACCCATGGGGCGGTAATCGCAACAATGAGGGGCCGCCAGATATTGACGAGGCGTTAAAAAAGCTTAAAGAGAAATTTGCCTCATTTAGCGGTGGCGGCTCTGGTGCCGGTGGCAGTGGCAGTGGTAAGAGTTTGCTGCCAATTGGTCTGATGGTAATAGCTATTATATGGGCTCTGCTGGGTGTTTATCAGGTGGATGAGAAAGAACAGGCGCTGATACTGAGGCTGGGTAAATACCATGATACTCAGGGTGCTGGTCTGAAGTGGAATCCACCGATTATCGATCGGGTGTTAATTGTGCGAGTGACAGAAGAACGCCAGTACTCCGCTCGAGGTCTGATGCTGACTCAGGATGAGAATATTGTCGAAATCTCGCTGACTGTTCAGTACAACATTTCGAATGCCAGAGACTTTGTTCTCAATATTAAAGAGCCAGAGACCAGCTTGAAGCAGGCTACCGACAGCGCCTTGCGCCATGTGGTCGGCAGCACAGGGCTGGATGGCGTGATCTCCACTGGCCGAGAGCAGGTTGCCCTGGGCACAGCTCAAAAGCTTCAGGACTTACTGGATATTTATGGCAGTGGTATCAATGTCGTTAAGATCAATATTGAGGAAGCGCGTCCACCTACAGAGGTGAAGGCTGCTTACGATGATGTGATTAAAGCGCGGGAAGATTTGGAGCGTCTGGTGAATGAGGCGCAGGCCTATTCCAACGGTATAATTCCCGAAGCTCGCGGTGAAGCTCAGCGGCTGCGTGAAGAAGCTAATGGTTACAAGTCCCAGGTCGTATCTAAATCTCAGGGTGAAGCGGAACGTTTTACCAAGCTATTGGCAGAGTATAAGAAAGCGCCAGGGGTAACCCGTGAGAGGCTGTATATAGACGCCATAGAGCAGGTGATGACCAACAGCAGCAAGATTCTTGTGGATACAGAGGGTGGCAACAATATGCTTTATCTGCCCCTGGATAAAATAGTCCAGCAGGGGGCGGCGTCCCCAACCCTCAGTCGCTCATCAGGGAGTAGCGAACAGATGGTTGATCGCATTGCCAATGAAGTGATTGAGAAGTTACAGAGGAATAGTGAGCGAGTTCAAACGGAGATACGACGATGAGTAGATCAATTAAAGTAATCGTTCTGCTGGCTCTTACGCTGGTTTTAGTGCAGAGCTCCCTGTTTGTGGTGAGCGAATTTGAGCGCGGTATCAAGTTGCGTTTTGGTGAGTTGATTGAAGGCGATATTCAGCCTGGTCTGCATTTTAAAGCGCCCTTTTTTGATAATGTGCGCATCTTTGATGCACGAGTTTTGACCGTGGATGCCCAGCCAGCCAGTTTCTTCACTGTTGAGAAGAAGCGTTTGATTGTAGATTCCTATGCAAAGTGGCGCATTGCTAATGTAGAGACCTATTACACGACGACCGGTGGTATTGAGTCAGTGGCTCAGAATCGTCTGGCGAACCGGGTTAATAATGGTTTGCGCAACCAGTTTGGTACTCGCACGTTAAACGAAGTGGTCTCTGGAGAGCGTGACCTGCTGATGAAGAACATCACCGATGATCTCAATAGCACTGTCTTGGACAGTCTGGGTATCGAGGTTGTTGATGTTCGGGTCAAGCGTATCGATCTTCCTCAGGAAGTGAGCAGCCAGGTGTTCCGTCGTATGACTGCTGAACGAGAGAAGGAAGCTCGAGAGTTGCGTTCCACGGGTAAAGAGAAAGCGGAAAAGATTCGCGCTTCTGCTGATCGCGAACGCACTATTGAGTTGGCCAATGCCTACCGGGATTCGGAAGAGTTACGGGGTGAAGGTGATGCGGAAGCGGCAGGTATCTATGCCGATGCCTATCAGAAGGATCCAGAGTTCTATTCCTTTGTGCGCAGCCTAAATGCTTATAAATCTACCTTTTCTAATAAAGGCGATATTATGCTGTTAGAGCCGGATAGTGACTTCTTCAAGTACCTCAACAAGCAGGATGTCAGATAGGTAATACAGTGCCTCAGAATAGCAATGATGAATGAACCGATTAGGCGAACAGAGATGTTCGCCTAATTAGTTTAAAAACCTCTGCCACATTGGGGGCGATTTTGCTAGAATCCTGACACCGAGGCGACTCGGTTTTTTTATGCCGAATTTGAGGTCTGTTGCAATGCTCGAAGATATAGGCAGAGCCGTTGGTTTGATGCTGGTTTTCGAAGGTATTATGCCTTTTCTTTCGCCCCGCAGATGGCGCAATATGGCGCAGGTGCTAGGGACTGTTGATGAAAGGTCGATGCGCCTGATAGGCCTGTTCAGCATGCTGCTGGGCCTTGGCCTGCTGATTTTTTGGCGCTGAAAAAAATCCATGAGGTTTCTGTGACAAATGTAGATCGTTGGTTGTTGCCGGATGGCGTCGATGAAGTGCTTCCAGAGCAGGCACAGGTCGTCGAGTACCTGCGACGCCAGCTTCTCGATCTCTATCACAACTGGGGCTATGATCTAGTTATCCCTCCCATGGTAGAATTTACTGAATCCCTGCTTAGTGGCTCAGGGTCAGATCTCGATTTAATGACTTTTCGCGTCACCGACCAACTCAGTGGTCGCATGATGGGCATCCGCGCCGATATCACTCCCCAGACAGCCCGTATGGACGCTCACAGCCTGCGTCGCGCAGGACCTAATCGGCTGTGTTATGCAGGCACTGTTCTGCATACAAGGCCCAGAGGGCCGCTGGAATCACGCACACCTATCTCTGTAGGTGTTGAGCTCTTTGGTGAAGCTACCTTAGCCGCTGATATCGAGGTTATAGAGCTGTTTTTACAGACCTTAAAAACCTCTGGCGTCAGCGGTGTTCACCTGGATCTGGGCCATGTGGATATCTATCGCGGCCTGTTGGCTGAGGCCAATCTGGCCAGTGATCTGGAAGCCGAATTATTTGAGTTATTGCAGCGCAAAGTTATTGGTGAATTAGAGCGCTGGGTGGCCAGCAATATCGATGACCAGAGACTGGCAGGCTGGTTAACCATCTTGCCGACTCTGGCGGGCAGCGTTGAAGTGTTGGGCGCCGCTAAAACGGCCTTGGCCGGCGCACCAGCGTCAGTGCTAGAGGCTATAGAACAGCTTGAGCAGATTGTCGCTGCTCTGAGTGAGGCTGATATCAGTATTTATTTAGACCTTGGCGAGATGCCTGGATACCATTATCACACTGGCGTGGTATTTGCCGCCTATGTGCAGGGTTACGGCAAGGCGCTGGGTAACGGCGGTCGCTATGATCATGTGGGCGAGGCCTTTGGCCGCGCCCGTCCGGCTACTGGTTTTGCCTTTGATCTCAAGTCTCTGGTTACACAGGGACAGAGGCACAGAGATTCGGTGGGCGGTATTTTTGTCGCCGCCAGCAGCGATCCGCAGTGCCATAAGCAGATTGCGATTTTGCGCAGTCAGGGAAATCGCGTAGTCCAGGGTTTTGCTGGTCAAACTATTGATTTTAATGAGTTGAATTGTGACCGTGAGCTGTTAGAGCAGGACGGTGAGTACCAAATTAAAAAGTTGTCCTGACCCCATTCGTCAGGTGGTGAAATTTTTCCGAGTAAAAAAACCTTATGGGTAAAAATGTCGTTATTCTTGGTTCTCAATGGGGGGACGAAGGCAAAGGTAAGATCGTCGATCTATTAACCGATAAAGCTGCGCTGGTTGCGCGGTTTCAGGGGGGGCACAACGCTGGCCACACCCTGGTTATCGACGGTAAGAAAACCGCACTGCACCTGATCCCTTCCGGTATTTTGCGAGACCATGTTACCTGTGTTATCGGCAATGGCGTAGTGGTGGCGCCAGATGCTCTGTTAAAAGAAATCAAGATGCTTGAGGAACGCGGAGTTCAGGTGCGTGATCGACTGCGCGTGTCCGGTTCCTGCCCGCTAATTCTCGGTTACCATATAGCTTTGGATCAGGCGCGAGAAGTGGCGCGAGGCAATGCAAAAATTGGCACCACAGGCCGTGGTATTGGTCCGGCCTATGAGGACAAAGTAGCCCGCCGCGGACTGCGTCTTGGCGACTTGGCTAATATGGAGCGCTTTGCCGAGAAGCTTAGGGAAGTTCTCGAATACCATAACTTTGCGTTGACCCAATACTATGGTGCCGAGGCCGTAGACTTTGATAAAACGCTGACAGAGGCCAGGGGCTGGGCGGAAGCACTGTTGCCTATGAAAGCCGATGTCACCAAGATTCTTCACGATGCCCGCGAGGCTGGTGAGCATATTCTGTTTGAAGGCGCTCAGGGTTCGCTGCTGGACGTTGATCATGGCACCTATCCATTTGTAACCTCTTCCAATACCACCGCTGGTGGCACCGCCACAGGTACAGGTTTTGGTCCACTTTATCTGGACTATGTGCTGGGTATAACCAAAGCCTATACCACCAGAGTGGGCTCCGGTCCTTTTCCCACCGAACTGCACTGTGAAATTGGTCGGTATCTGGGGGAGAAAGGTCATGAATTTGGCACCACCACTGGCCGTTCTCGTCGCTGTGGCTGGTTCGATGCGGTGGCGCTGCGCCAGGCCGTTCGCATCAATAGTATCTCAGGTATTTGCCTGACTAAGCTTGATGTTCTGGATGGGTTGGACGAAGTTAAAATCTGTGTTGGCTATAAAAATACCGATGGTACAGATGCAGGTGTTCCAATGCATGCAGATGATTTTGAAAATATTACACCTGTTTATGAATCTATGCCTGGATGGTCTGATGTCACCGTGGGGGCTCAGAGTCTCGATAGCTTGCCGCAGGCAGCAAAAAATTATATTCAGCGCATTGAAGAGTTGACTGGCGCACCAGTGGATGTGGTTTCAACTGGTCCCGATCGTGTTGAAACCATTGTTTTGCGTCATGCTTTTGACTAAATTTTAAATTTTTTTTCATCGATTTAGCCAGTAGCTTTTTTGCTTAAAACCAAATCCAACAGTTTTGGTTGCGCCCATACTCTGCGTGGGGTTGGGCGTCACTAAATTCATCTATTCACCAATAAATAATTCCCCCCAACCGCAAAAAATCCTTTTAAAAAATTTCCTCTCTGGCAACAGGGACTTAAATTCGCTTGCGAAAGCGCAGTAACTTAGGTACCTTAAATCCGTAGCACTGAATAAAAATAAACGGGTTCATCGCCAGTTAAGTTTTATTAAGGGCGATAGAAATCCGATACGTATGGGGTATTTATGCCGCGAAATATGTATATGGACATTATTCGTTTAAGCTGTACGCGCCACTTATCCAGAGTGGTATATCTCTGCTTTAATCTCAATAATATCTCTCCAACTTCTGCCCCCCGGCGCTTCTTTATGACTGGTGGACAGTGCTGATGGTTAATCAATTCTCTACAGAAATCTGGCCTCTGGCGGTCTACTTTGGCATGGTCATTCTCTTGGTGATTACCATGCTGGTGCTGTCCTGGTTGCTGGGTCAGCGTCGGCGCGAGGCCGCCACCAATGATCCCTTTGAATCGGGCGTTGTGTCTGTCGGTAACTCCCAGGTGCGCATATCTGTAGAGTTTTATCTGGTCGCTATCTTCTTTGTGATTTTTGATTTGGAAACAGTTTTTATCTTTGCCTGGGCCATCGCATTCTTTGAGCTTGGCTGGGAGGGCTATCTGGCTATGTTGGTGTTTATCGCCATATTGGCTCTGGTGCTAATTTATGAATGGCGCTCTGGTGCACTGGATTGGGGTAATAAAACCCGCGTTGGATTGTCGCAAGCGCAGGCCAGAGAAAAAGCGCGAAAAACTGCTGAGGGAAAATTATGAAGTGGAGCTTAAGTCGTCCCGAAGATGGCAATCAGGTTAGTGGCAGCGATGATTTTATTGAAGAGCAGGTCAAGCGCAATGTTGCCTTTGCCAAGCTCGAAGATTTGATTGCCTGGGGCCGCGCCCATTCCCTGTGGCCTTTTAATTTTGGACTGTCCTGCTGTTATGTCGAGATGGCGACCTCATTTACCAGTCGTCATGATATTGCCCGTTTTGGTTCCGAGGTGATTCGCGCTACGCCACGGCAGGCCGACCTGATGGTTATTTCTGGCACCTGCTTTTTAAAGATGGCTCCGGTGGTACAGCGACTTTATGAGCAGCTGCTGGAACCGCGCTGGATAATTTCCATGGGCTCCTGTGCCAATTCCGGTGGTATGTACGATATCTATTCTGTGGTTCAGGGAGTGGATAAATTTATTCCGGTGGACGTCTATGTTCCCGGCTGCCCTCCGCGTCCTGAGGCGCTGATGCAGGGCCTGTTAATGTTGCAAGAATCAATTGGTAAGGAAAGAAGACCTATTACCTGGGCTGCTGGTGATCAGACGGTGGTTAAGCCGCAAAAGATCAGCAAGCGGGATGAGTTAACCGCCCAGAGAATTCAGGCAACAGAATTAAGGGAACCAAAAGATACCTAAGACAATTCTTTTAAAAATCTAAGGGGTTTAAATGCAAACGGCTGAAACTCTGGTTTATAGCCAGGTGGAAGAGAACCTGTACCGACAGTTCGGTGAGGATCTATTTGTTACCCAACACTGTGCGGATAAAATTCCCACAGTCTGGGTTAGTCGCAAGCGTTTAATTGAAGTTTTAGAATTTCTTAAGCCCAGTTTCTCCATGCTCTACGATCTGTTCGTGATTGATGAGCGCACCAGAGTCTATCGGGACGCACAGCCGGAATCAGATTTCACCGTTGTCTATCAGTTACTTTCAATGGAGCGCAATGCCGATTTGCGCATTAAGGTTGCACTGGCGGAGAGCGATTTAAGCCTGCCCACCAGTATTTCTATCTGGCCCAACGCCAACTGGTATGAGCGGGAGGCCTGGGACATGTTTGGCGTTGAGTTTGCCGGGCATCCCAATCTATTTCGTATTCTATTGCCCCCCACCTGGGAGGGTCATGCTCTGCGTAAAGATCATCCGGCCCGGGCAACAGAAATGGCGCCGTTTGAAATGGGCCCTGAGCGGGTGGCTAAGGAGCAGGAGGCCTTGCGCTTCCGGCCGGAAGACTGGGGAATGAAGGCTGAGAGCGAAGACAGTGAATTTATGTTTCTCAATCTGGGTCCCAACCACCCCAGTGTACACGGCGTTTTCCGTATTGCCCTGCAGCTGGATGGTGAGGTGATTATGGATTCTGTGCCGGATATTGGTTATCACCATCGCGGCGCTGAAAAGATGGCCGAGCGCCAGACCTGGCACACATTTATTCCCTATTCTGATCGCATTGATTACCTGGGTGGGGTGATGAACAACCTCGCCTATATTCAGTCGGTGGAAATGCTTGCTGGTATCGATGTGCCAGAGCGCGCCAAAGTGATTCGCATTATGCTCGCCGAGCTATTTCGCATTTCCAGTCATCTGGTTTTCTACGGCACCTTTGTTCAGGATGT
>DDCQ01000093.1:21030-22358 GCA_002334915.1 Porticoccaceae bacterium UBA2002 | reverse complement strand
GCGAATTCCTCGACTATCTGCCGGCACGCCTTGATCATTACGACAAGATGGCCATGCAAAACAAAATGCTCAAAGAGCGCACGGTGGGTATTGGCGTCTATACCCAGCAGGAGGCTCTGGATTGGGGAGTGACTGGGCCAGGTTTACGCGCTACCGGCAGCGACTGGGATGTGCGCAAGAAGCGACCCTACGGCGGCTATGATCAATTCGAATTTGAGGTGCCCACTGCTGAAAATGGCGACTGTTATGACCGGGCTGTATTGCGTATCGAAGAGATGCGTCAGAGCCTGAAGATTATCCGTCAGTGCGTCGACAATATGCCCAGCGGTCCCTACAAGAGCGATCACTCGGCCACTACGCCTCCTCCCAAAGAGCGCACCATGGAAGATATTGAAACTCTAATTCACCATTTTTTAAATGTCAGTTGGGGGCCGGTGATTCCCGAGGGAGAGGCGTCGGTTATGATTGAGGCCACCAAAGGCATTAACAGTTACCACCTGATCAGTGATCGCAGCACTAATTCTTACCGCACCAGAATTCGCACCCCGTCTTTTCCTCATTTGCAGCAGATTCCTCTGATCAGTAAAGGCCTGATGATTCCAGATTTGATTGCCATTATTGCGAGTATTGATTTTGTTATGGCGGATGTTGACCGATGAGTAAAAGTGAAATGATTCAAAGCGATATTGGCTCTGTGCTGACGGCTGAAGAAATAGCAGAGATTGATGCGGAGTTGGCTCATATTCCCTATAGGTCCGGCGCTGCTATAGATGCATTAAAAATTATCCAGGCCAAGCGGGGTTGGGTATCTGATGAATGCCTGCAGGCGATTGCACGGCATCTCGAGATGTCCGCTGAGGAACTGGAGGGAGTCGCGACTTTTTACAACTTGATTTACCGACGACCCGTGGGTGAAAAGGTGATTCTTTTTTGCGATAGCGTGAGCTGCTGGATTGGTGGCTGTGATGATATTAAAGACAAAATTTCAAACACTCTGGGTGTGGACTATGGTGAGACGACTGCCGATAACAGCTATACCTTGTTGCCGGTTCCCTGTCTGGGCGCATGTGATCGCGCACCGGTGATGATGGTGGGGGATGATCTGGTGACCCATCTTGACGAAAAAAAGATCAAACAGCTGTTCGGTAAAACCAAAAAGGGGAGTACCAACTAATGGAGAAAGTACTGACCCGCAATATTGGCATTGAGCAGAGGCCTACGGATCTAAAAGCATACGAGGCCAATGGTGGCTATCAGGGGCTGCGCAAGGCTATGTCCAGCATGTCACCTGAGGACTGTCAGGCAGTGGTCAGCGACTCCAGTCTGCG
>DDCQ01000093.1:4936-20962 GCA_002334915.1 Porticoccaceae bacterium UBA2002 | reverse complement strand
CATAAGTATCTGGTGTGTAATGCCGATGAGATGGAGCCGGGCACCTTTAAAGATCGCCTGCTGATGGAGTGCGACCCCCATCAGTTAATTGAGGGCATGATTTTATCGGCCTACACCATAGGCGCAGATATCTCCTATATCTTTATTCGCGGTGAGTATCTGGTGGCGATTCAGCGACTGCGGGATGCATTGCAAGAGTGCTATGCCGCTGGTCTGCTGGGCGACAATATTCTGGGTAGCGGTTATAGCCTAGAAATGTATGTGCATCCCAGCGCTGGTCGCTATATCTGTGGTGAGGAAACTGCCTTAATCAATGCCCTTGAAGGCAAGCGCGCAAACCCCAGAGCCAAGCCACCATTTCCTCAGGTGAGTGGTCTCTGGGGCAGGCCAACCATAGTTAACAACGTAGAAACGCTGTGCAATATTCCCCATATTATTGATCGCGGTGCCGACTGGTTTAAAACATTGGGTGTTGGTGAAGATGCTGGTACCAAACTCTTTGGCGTCAGCGGCAAAGTCAATAATCCTGGCTGTTGGGAACTGCCTATGGGGACGCCGATCCGGGAAATTATTGAGGAGCATGCCGGTGGTATGCGCGATGGCTATCAGCTCAAGGGGTTTTTACCCGGCGGTGGCTCCACCGACTTTTTGACAGCCGAGCACCTCGATTTGGCGATGGACTACAACGTAATCGGTGCCGCCGGCAGTCGCATGGGCACAGGCACCATGATTATTCTCGATGACCGCACCTGTCCAGTGGGCATGGTGCTCAATCTAATCCGCTTTTTTGCCCATGAGTCCTGTGGGTTTTGTACACCCTGCAGGGATGGTCTGCCCTGGTCCCGTCAGGTGCTGCAGGATATTGAAGAGGGTCGCGGCCAGCCAGAGGATTTGGAAACTCTGGCTTACCAAATTAAATATATAGGCGCCATTGGCAATACTCATTGCGCGCTGGCCCCTGGTGCCATGGAGCCTCTGCAGAGCGCCTTAAAATATTTTTACGATGACTTTAAACAGCATATCAGTAGTGGCCGCTGCCCCTACCATTAGACGAGTGTAAATTATGCCAACCATATTTGTAGATGGTCAGGAACTTCAGGTTAACGACGGCGAGAATATTCTCGAGGCCTGTCTTAATGCTGGATTGGATTTACCCTATTTCTGCTGGCACCCGGCCATGGGTTCTATTGGCTCCTGTCGCCAGTGTGCTCTGGTGCAGTATCAGAATGAAGAGGATACCCGCGGCCGCATTATTATGGGTTGTATGACCCCGGTCACTGAGGGTGCTCGCTTTTCTCTGAATGCTGAAAATGCCACAGAGTTTCGCGAGGCCGTGGTTGAATCTCTGATGCTAAACCATCCCCATGATTGTCCGGTCTGTGCCGAGGGTGGTGAATGCCATCTGCAGGATATGACAGTGATGGTAGGGCACAGAGATCGCCGTTATACCGGCAAAAAAAATACCTACCGCAATCAATATTTAGGGCCACTGATTCACCATGAGATGAATCGTTGCATTACCTGTTATCGCTGCGAACGCTATTACAAAGACTATGCCGGTGGCACAGATCTAGGTGCCCAGGCCTCCCATGACCATCTTTATTTTGGGCGCCACGAAGAGGGTGTGCTGGAGAGTGAATTTAGCGGCAATCTGGTGGAGGTTTGCCCAACAGGGGTGTTTACCGATAAGCCATTTTTAAAGCAGTACAGCCGCAAATGGGACCTGCAGTCGGCACCCTCAATCTGCACTGGCTGTGCGGTGGGCTGCAATATTGCCCCAGGTGAGCGCTACGGCAAATTAAAGCGCGTGCACAATAGATACAACCATGAGGTAAATGGTTACTTTCTCTGTGATCGCGGGCGCTTTGGCAGCGGCTATGTTAACAGCGATGCGCGACTGGACTACGCAGGTATCAAAAAGCCGGATGGCAGTTTTATGGCGGTGCACCAACAGCAGGCACTGGAGACTGCTGCCAGCTGGATGAAGGGTAAAAAAGTCGCAGGCATTGGCTCGCCCAGGGCATCGCTGGAGGCTAATTATCTGCTTCGCGAACTGGTGGGCGCAGACCATTTTGCTGCAGGTTTCTCTGATAGCGAAGCGCCACTTATGGCTTCTATTCGCAGGATACTGCAAACCACTATGGCGGTTAATCCCAGTATTAAACAGATTGAGGCTGCCGATGCGGTGCTGGTGTTTGGTGAGGATGTTACCAACACTGCACCCAGAGTTGCTCTGGCGCTGCGGCAGTCGGTGCGAAATAAATCTTTCGAGCTGGCCGAGCAGATGGGCCTTCCGCATTGGCAGGATGCAGCTGTGCGCAATCTGGCTCAGGATCAGCGCTCGCCTCTGGTGATTGTCTCGGCTATGGATACCAGGCTGGATGATGTGGCCAGCCAATGTATTTCACTGGCACCGGATCAAATTGCCGATTTCGGTGTGTCTATTGTTGAAGCCCTGGCCGGAGAACCCTCATCCAATCAGCAAGCCAATCAGATTGCCGAGATATTGCAGTCGGCTAAAAACCCATTGATTGTCAGTGGCTCAAGTATGCTTAATTGGGGCATTGTTAATTCTGCGGTTGCCATTGCCGAGTCTCTGTGTGGAGAGCAATCCGGCGCTATGCTGAGTCTCTGTGTACCCGAATCCAATAGCCTGGGACTGGCTCTTCTGGTCGACAAAGCTACGCTGTCCCTGTCCGATCTGGTGAATAGTCCTCCAGAGGTGCTGCTGGTGATGGAGAACGATCTTGAGCGGCGTCTTAATGCTCAGCAGATGCAACAGCTGATGGCGGAGGGCACTCAGGTAATCAGTATGGATATGCTGGAGAATGCAACTCTGGGTGCCTCCGATATGGTGCTACCCGCAGCCTCCTATGCAGAGTCCCAGGGTTCTCTGGTCAATATGGAGGGCCGCGCTCAACGTTATTTCCCGGTATTTGAGCCTGCGGAGGAGCGCTTGCCCAGCTGGCAGTGGCTATTGAAACTCGCGGCCTTAACGGGCCATAAATCACTCGCTAAGCTGGAGCACTTTGACCAGGTAGTAGCTGCCTGTGCTGAGAGTCAGGCTGAATTTGCCGGTCTGCTCAGTGCTGCCCCGGACCACAGTTTTCGTGATCGCGGCCTAAAAATCCCTCGCCAGACCCACAGGTACAGCGGTCGTACCGCGATGAATGCTGGTGTCAATGTGCATGAGCCCCAGCAGCCCCACGATGATGAGTCGCCGCTGGCCTACAGTATGGAGGGTCTCAATCGGGATCAGCCTGCCTCTCTAACACCCTATGTCTGGTCTCCGGGCTGGAATTCCAATCAGTCGTTGCAGAAGTTTCAGGCGGAGGTGGATGGCCCGCTAAAAAGTGGTACCGCAGGGGCAAAATTAATTGTTTCATCGACCAGTGGGGCCACCCAAAAAGCGCCCCAGCAAACTGTTGAAATGCAGCCTCACCAGTGGCAGCTGGTGCCTGTGCATCAGGTACATGGGTCTGACGAACTGTCGGTCAATACAGATGAAATTGCCGAGTTGGCGGGTATAGGTTTTGTATGTCTTGGTCCTGTTGTCGCCGACAAGCTGAGACTCTCAGATGGCGATGGCGTAATTGTGGCCTCGGGGGATAATCAGGTTTCTCTGGAAGTGCGAATCTTGCAGCGAGTGGCCAAGAACTGCATTGGTTTTGGTGTCGGCTATGCCGAAACCCTGTCTCTGCAGCCTGGCTCTTTGGCGACTTTGACGGTGGATACCGAATGGCAGCGTCGCGAGCCTCAGTTGATCGCTACGGACAAAGTTATCCCGGACCCTGTGATTGCTAAGGGAGGCTCTGCCCATGCATGAGTTAATGATGCCAGTCCTGCTGGCGCTGGTTATATTGCTGGGTGGCGTTGCCGGTGCTGCTGTACTGACTTGGTGGGAGCGCCGCTTGCTTGGTTTTTGGCAGGACAGATATGGCCCTAACCGTCTGGGCCCTTTTGGCATAGGCCAGGTGCTGGCGGATATGATCAAGTTGCTGACCAAGGATGATTGGGTGCCACCCTTTGCCGATAAGGTGGTGTTTATATTTGCTCCCACGGCGATTGTGGTGGCCATGATGATGGGCTTTGCGGTGGTGCCTTTTGCGCCGGATGTGATGATTATCGATGTCAATATCGGGCTGCTGTTTTTCCTGGGTATGACTTCGCTGGCGGTTTACAGCGTGTTGCTGGGGGGGCTTGCCTCTAACAATAAATACGCTCTGCTGGGTGGTCTGCGCTCTGCGGCGCAGATGGTCAGCTATGAGGTGTTTATGGGCCTGTCGCTGATGGGTGTAGTGATGATGTCTGGCAGCTTCAGTCTGGTGGATATAGTCGAGGCGCAAACTGATGTCTGGTTCTGTTTCTCTCAGGCTTTGGGGCTGTTGGTGTTTGTTATTGCTGGCATCGCTGAAAGTCATCGCTTGCCATTTGATTTGCCTGAGGCGGAGCATGAGTTAACTGCTGGGTTCCACACTGAGTATGGCGGTATGAAGTTCGCTATGTTTATGCTTGGGGAATATCTTGGCCTGATGCTGATTTCATGCATGATTGTGACTCTGTTTTTCGGCGGCTGGATGGGACCTGCTCTAATCGGCCACTGGCTTCCTCCGCTGGCCTGGTTTGGCCTTAAAGTTTTCTTTGTGATCAATTTCTTTGTGCTGCTGCGCGCGGCTATTCCGCGGCCCAGATATGATCAGCTGATGTCGCTGGGCTGGAAGGTGATGCTGCCGATTACGCTGGTTAATCTGGTGATTACTGGCGCTGTGTTGTTATGGATGGAGGGAGCTGTCTGATGTTGAGTGAACTGCGAACCATGTGGGAAATCTTTAAGCACAGCTTTACTAAAGCTGACACGGTGCAGTATCCGGAGGAGATGCCTTATCTGGCTCCGCGCTATCGCGGACGTATTGTGTTGACCCGTGATCCGGATGGTGAGGAGCGCTGTGTGGCCTGCAATCTGTGTGCGGCTGTTTGCCCGGTGGATTGCATTGCGCTGCAAAAGGATACTCGCGAGGATGGCACCTGGTATCCGGAGTTTTTCCGTATTAATTTTTCCCGCTGCATTATGTGTGGCATGTGTGAGGAGGCCTGTCCTACCTATGCGATTCAGTTGACTCCTGACTTTGAGATGTGTGAGTACGATCGGCAGAATATGGTTTATGAGAAGGAGAATTTGCTGATTAATGGGGTGGGTAAGTATCCGGATTATAATTTTTATCGGGTGTCTGGGATGCAGACGGCTTTTAAGGATAAGGGTGAGGGTAGGAATGAGGCTCGGCCTATTGATACTAAGAGTTTGTTGCCATGAGGGTTTGGAGCTTCGGTTGTCAGGGTACAGGTTGCAGAGGTATTTCTGCGGCGCGCCGTGAATACGGTCGCTCTCGGCATCCTGACCCCGAGCTTACAGGGACGTATTTACGGCCTGTCGCCGGAGCAGATGCCAGAACCATGCTTCCTCCCACCCCAACCCAAACCCTGCCCAAACAGGACCCAACCCATGCTTGAGATAACCCTATTCTACATAGCCGCCACCATAGCCCTGGTAGCCACAATACTAGCCATGACCAGAGCAAACGCCATTCATGCTTTGATCTACCTAATAGTCTCACTGCTGGCCGTAGCCGTTATCTTCTTCCTGATTGGCGCGCCCTTCGCCGCTGCCCTGGAAATTGTTATCTACGCCGGCGCCATTATGGTGCTGTTTGTATTTGTCATTATGATGCTCAACCTGGGGGAAGAGGGCGATGCCCGCGAGCGGGGATTGCTGCAGCCCCGTATCTGGGCTGGCCCCACATTGCTGTCGGTGCTGCTGTTTGCAGAGCTGCTATATATGATCTCCACCATCGAAGGCCCTGTGTCGACCCAGGCAGTGAGCGCAAAAGAGGTAGGGCTGGCGCTCTTTGGGCCCTATGTGCTGGCAGTCGAGATCGCGGCAATGTTGTTACTGGCAGGTCTGGTGGGTTCCTTTCACCTGGGTCGCCGCTATTTAGAGCGGGAGGAGTAGAGCATGGAAGGCCTGAATATTCCCCTTAATCATATTCTGCTGGTATCTACCCTGCTATTTAGTATTGGTATGCTCGGGCTGATGATCAGGCGCAATATCATATTTATTTTGATGTCTCTCGAAGTCATGCTCAATGCAGCAGCGCTGGCCTTTGTTGCCGCCGGTGCCCATTGGGGGCAGCCCGACGGGCAGATTATCTTTATGTTAATTTTGACTGTGGCCGCGGCAGAGGTAGCGGTGGGTTTGGGGCTTGTATTGCAGGTTCAGCGGCGCTTTAAAACGCTGGATATGGATAGCGCTGACAGGATGAGGGGTTGAGCATGGTTGATATGATCTGGCTAGTGCCACTGATTCCACTGCTGAGCTCAATTCTATTGATGCTTGGTTCCGCAACATTGCCAAGGGTTTTGATAGGCCTGCTTGGAGTATGCTCGGTGGGCGCGGCAGCAGTGCTGACGTTATTGGTTGGTTTGGAATTTCTGGCCAACCCGCAACCCTTTCAACTGACACTCTGGACATGGATGCAGGTGGGCGATTTTAGTCCGGGTATAGCTTTCTACTTTGATGGGCTGACGCTGGTTATGATGTCAGTTATAACCGGGGTTGGCTTTTTAATTCATCTATTCTCCACTGAATTTATGGAAGAGGACGCCAGTTACGCGCGCTACTTTGCCTACCTGAATATGTTTGTTGCGGCCATGCTGATGCTGGTGATGGCAGAAAATTTATTATTACTTTATCTGGGCTGGGAGGGCGTGGGCGTCTGCAGTTATCTGCTAGTTGGTTTCTGGTATCAGAACAGTGCCAATGGTCAGGCGGCGCGCAAAGCCTTTGTAGTAACACGTATTGGTGATACGGCCATGGCCCTGGGGTTACTGCTGCTGTTTACCGAGTTGGGCACATTGGATATTCAGGCGATGATGGGGGCGGCTGATCAACAGTGGCAGGTGGGTGATAGGCTGCCACTAATAGCCTGCCTGCTATTGCTCGGTGGTGCGGTGGGTAAATCGGCCCAGCTGCCTCTGCATACCTGGCTACCGGATGCCATGGCTGGCCCTACACCGGTGAGTGCATTGATTCATGCGGCCACCATGGTGACTGCTGGTGTCTACCTGATTGCTCGCACCAATGGCTTATTTTTGCTGGCGCCAACTGCAATGATGATTGTGGCACTGGTGGGCCTGGCGACTTTATTGATGGCCGCCTTTACTGCGTTGATGCAATCGGATATCAAGCGCATTCTGGCCTATTCGACTATCAGCCAGATTGGCTATATGTTCCTTGCGCTGGGCGTGGGTGCCTGGACCGCTGGTATCTTCCATCTTATGACTCACGCCTTCTTTAAGGCGCTGCTGTTTTTGGGGTCTGGTGCCATTATTCACTACCTTCATCACGAGCATGATATTTTCAAGATGGGTGGTTTGCGCAGCAAAATGCCGGTGACCTTCTGGAGCTTTATGATTGGCTCGGCGGCGCTGGCGGCCCTGCCAATGACCTCTGGATTCTTTAGCAAGGATCAGATTTTACTACAGGCTTATATGCTGCCCGAGGCTGGCCCGTGGCTGTGGCTGGGCGGTTTATTGGGAGCGCTGCTGACGGCTATCTATAGTTTCCGCCTGGTATTTGTGGTGTTCTTTGGTGAGGCTAAAACGCAACCGGACGGGGATACGGGCTGGCGAATGGCTTTGCCACTAGTCCTGCTATGTGGCCTGGCAATGGTCGGTGGTTACTTTATTATTCCGGTCGCGGAGGTGTTTCCGGCGGCCAGTACTGAGCATCCGGCTCACTGGGTGGAGTATGTGTCTATCTCAGTGCCGCTGATCGGTCTGTTGCTGTCTTATCTGATATTCCACAGTGGCCAGTTAAATGTTGACAGGCTGGTCAACTCATCACTGGGTCAGTCGCTGCGTCGCTTCTGGTTTAGCGGCTGGGGTATAGACTGGCTCTATGATCGGGTTTTTGTACGGCCCTATTATAGGTTGTCCGGGACTATGCTCAATGAGCCTATAGACGCCATTTACGGTCTGATTGTGGCCATTAATCAAACCTTTAACCACTGGCTGGCAGTGTCGCAGACCGGCCGTATACGATGGTATGTCGCCAGTATGGTATTTGGCTTAATTCTGGTGCTGACCCTGGCGCTGCAGATTCCGGCGGAGGCGCTCTAATGGTAATGGTCAATCTGATCTTGATATTGCTGCTGGGCGGTGTGCTTGCCATGCTGTCCGAGTCTGTTAGTGAGAATATGCCGCGCAGAGTGGCGCTGGTGGTTATTCTGGTAGATCTGGCCTACCTGCTATCTGAGCTGTCGGGCATGCCCTCTCTCACTCAGTTGCAGGCGCCTGTGCCCGATGATCCCAGTACCTGGTTAATGCACTTTAAAGCTCAGTGGATTCCTGCTTTTGGCATTAGCATTGAATTGGCGCTGGACGGGATCAGCCTGCTGATGGTGCTGCTCACGCTGGTGCTGGGGGCTATAGCTGTGAGCTCCTCATGGACGGACATTATGGTCAAGCAGGGCTTCTTCGAAGCTAATCTGTTGTGGACATTAGCTGGCGTGCTGGGGGTGTTTATGGCCCTGGATCTGTTCCTGTTCTTCCTGTTTTGGGAAGTGATGCTAATTCCTATGTACTTTATGATCGCCATCTGGGGTCATGAAAATCGTGGCTATGCGGCCATGAAGTTTTTTATTTTTACTCAGGCCAGTGGCCTGCTAATGCTGGTGGCAACTCTGGCACTGGTGACGGTTAATCACAGCGCGACCGGAGAGTGGAGCTTTAGCTACTTTGATCTGCTGAACACGGCTATGACCGAACAGACCGCCCACTGGCTGATGCTGGGCTTCTTTATTGCCTTTGTAGTCAAGTTGCCGGCTTTCCCTTTTCATACCTGGTTGCCAGATGCTCATACTCAGGCCCCGACAGCTGGTAGTGTGATTCTGGCCGGGATTCTACTGAAGACCGGTGCCTATGGCTTGATACGCTTTGCGGTGCCGCTATTTCCTGATGCAGCCATGGATTTCTCATTTACCGCTATGGCGCTGGGTGTTGCTGGTGTGGTCTACGGTGCCGTACTGGCATTTGCCCAGACGGACTTTAAACGGCTGGTTGCCTACAGCAGTGTCAGCCATATGGGCTTTGTACTGCTGGGTGTTTATGCCTGGAATGAGCTGGCCCTACAGGGCGCGGTGATGCAGATGGTGGCCCATGGTTTTAGCACTGCGGCACTGTTTATGATCGCTGGCTCTCTGCAGGAGAGACTGCACACCAGAGATATGCGAGAGATGGGCGGCCTGTGGCAACAGATGCCGCGCATGGGTGCAGTGGCTATGTTCTTTGTGGTGGCCAGTTTGGGTCTGCCCGGGCTGGGTAACTTCGTTGCCGAGTTCTTAGTATTGTTGGGGTTATTTCAGGTCAACCCTTGGATGACTGCGGTGGCTGCTCTGGGTCTGATTACCGGTGCTATTTATTCATTGATACTGATGCAGAGATCTTTTCAGGGAGAGCCCAACCCAAAACTGCAAGGGCATGGGCTGGTTGATTTCGCCGGCCGTGAAATGCTTACCATGGCGGTAATGATGGTCGCACTCATTGGACTGGGACTCTACCCTCAGCCGGTTTTAGATATGGCTCAGCCGGTGCTGCAGAGCCTGCTTGATATGACTTCAGTGGAGATGATGCCATGAATTCGAGTCAAATGATGGCACTGATGCCTATGCTAATGCTGTCACTGACAGCCGTGGCGCTAATGATTCAGGCTTCGATCAAACGCGATCAGGCAGTGGCCTGGTGGATTACCGGAGTGGGGTTTTTATTGGCCCTCTGGGGAGCGGGATATGCCCGTGAATTTGCCCAGCCTGTGACCCTATTGCTGGTAGTAGACGACTGGGGGCTATTTTTCATTACTCTGATTCTGGTGGCCTCGCTGGTAACACTGATCCTGTCTAAAGATACTTTTTCTCCGGAGGGAGAGCGCAAGGAGGAATATTACCTGCTGCTGGTGCTCTCCGTATTGGGTGCTGTGATTCTGATACAGTCCAGCCATATGGCTTCGTTGCTATTGGGTATGGAGCTTATGGGCGTGGCGCTTTATGGCATGATAGCCTTTCCTGAAAAGGGTGAGTTACCTCTGGAGGCGGCGATTAAATATCTGGTGCTGTCAGCCTGTGCATCCGCCATGCTGCTGTTTGGCTTTGCGCTTATTTACGCAGCCACAGGTGATCTCAGCTACGCAGGTATGGGTGCCAAAGCCGCAGCTGCCTACAGTCGGGAGCCAGTGGTGCTGATGGCTGGCAGTGCCATGATTCTTGCCGGCCTCGGCTTTAAACTGTCAGTGGTGCCATTCCATATGTGGACTCCGGATGTCTATCAGGGTGCACCTACACCTGTGACAGGCTTTCTGGCTACGGTTTCCAAAGGTGCCGTCTTTGTCGCTCTAGTGCGGTTTTATCTCGAGGGCCAACTCTATCAATACAATTCGTTGCTTATGGCGCTGTCGGTGGTCGCTATTGCCTCAATGCTAGTGGGCAACTGGCTGGCTCTGCGACAGGAAAATATCAAGCGCCTCCTGGCCTATTCCTCAATTGCCCATTTTGGCTATCTGCTTATTGTTCTAATCGCGCTGGCTGCTGCGCAAAACCCCGGTGCTA
Source organism: Porticoccaceae bacterium UBA2002 (assembly GCA_002334915.1). Classification (GTDB taxonomy): domain Bacteria; phylum Pseudomonadota; class Gammaproteobacteria; order Pseudomonadales; family Porticoccaceae; genus HTCC2207. The sequence continues at coordinate 10,307 of DDCQ01000093.1, read as the reverse complement.
CTGCGCTAATTGGTCAGGCTATTACCTTCTACCTGGCGGCCTATATTGTGACTACTCTGGCGGCCTTTACGGTGTTGGCCAATCTGGCCGGAGAAGACGATAGCAAATCCATGCTCAGTGCATTTGAGGGGCTGTTCTGGCGCAATCCATTGCAGGCCAGCGTGCTTACAGTAGCCATGCTGTCCTTTGCAGGTATACCTCTTACTGCCGGATTTATCGGTAAGTTTTATCTTATTACTCTTTCGATTCAGTCCGGGCTCTGGGTAATGCTGACTGCTCTGGTTCTGGGTAGCGCCATAGCCATCTATTACTACCTGCGAATTATTTTTGCTATGAGTAAGACCTCAGCAACTAAGCTTAAAGCACAGTCAGCAGCCACCGTCGGTTCTCAGGATATTGTTGCGGCCCTTTTGTTGCTGCTGGTGCTGGCTCTCGGCAGCTGGCCGCAGCCCTTTATCGAGTTTGCAGGGGCACTGTGATGGATCTGGCTGAAGGCGTTCAGGTCCTTTTAGTTTAACCCAGCCCTTCTCAGGGCAAGGAGATAGCTATGTTACGTTCTGTGGATATCAGTGATTACATGCTTCACAATCCGGTGAAAATTCATGCCAATGAAGATGTTTTTGATGCTATTCACCTGATTATCGAGCACAGGGTGTCTGGCGTTTGCGTGGTCGATGAGCAGGAAATGCTGGTTGGTGTGCTTTCCGAAATGGATTGCCTGGGTGCTATTTTAGCGGCTACCTACAATGAGAATGGCGACGTAGGCAAGGCCGGTGAGTATATGAGCGCCAATGTGGATGTCTGTGATATCCATGCTGACCTGGTTGATGTGGCCGACGATATGCTTAAGAAAGGCCATCGGCGCCGTCCGGTCCTTGATCATGGACGGCTGGTTGGGCAGATCACCTGTCGTCAGCTATTGCGCGTGGTCAGTGAGTTTAATCAGAATCAAATTGCTGCCCATTAGCGTTTTACAGGCTAGTTTGAAGATGATTCTGCGCCTGAATAGCGACTGATCTGCCGGTCTAACTCCAGCTGAAAGACATGCTGGCTGCGCATGGGCATTTCACCCAGCGACTGCTCGGTAATACGTTGAAAATATTGAATAAATTTCAATACCTGCCGTTTTGTCATCAGCCCGGATCGCCCGGTGTTTTGATATTTCTCAATTAATTTCATTTCCTGTTGCCAGCGCCACTGAAAGACTGCATCGAATGAGGGTGCTTTCAGCATAATCAGTTGGTCGACCATGGCAAACAGCTGCTGGTAACTCCCGCCCAGGGCGGTATTGATATACTCACGCCAAATACCCTCAGGGTCCTCCAATCTCTCCAGATCATTGATCGGCTCTCGCAGATCTGTCTGAGCCTGCGGAAGGGCTCCCAGGCACCAGCCCTCGAGAATAATTAAGCCCGCCGGACCCTCGATAGAATCAAACTCTGCTTTTGGCACCCGGTCATCAACACTCTTATCAAATCGGGGTATCCGGCATTCAGAGCCGGCGACAAGCTGCTCAATAGTCTGTATAGCCAGATCTACATCATGGGTGCCGGGCACGCCGCGAGTTCCTAGCAGGGGATGAACAGTCTCAGCCAGCTGTGCACGCTGGTCATGGGTTAGATAGAAATCATCCAGTGACAAATTGACTGCAGTAACACCATGGCGCTCAGCAATTATGCTGCATAGATAGTCTGCCAAAGTTGATTTACCCGAGCCCTGAGAGCCATTGATGCCCAGTATCTGTGGTCGCTTTTGCGATTGATACTGCTGGGCAAATTGTTCCAGCACTGGTTCAAACCAACGCTGAGCGAAGTGCAGATAGTTCTCCGACAACTGGTTGCGTTCGAGAAAGGCTTCTGTGGCAGGGGTCATAGGATCTATGGTTCGGTGAATTATCGGGGTTTACTCTGGTAGCAGGTTAATCTTTATAGCCTAGCATAAGCGTAATTGATGGGGAACAGCTTATAAATGCTTGATGGATCAGAGTTCCTAATATGGCAGCCAGAGCCGTCCAACTGGTATTTAAATATTGTTCTGACAGGGAAACTATTCACCTATAGATAGAGTCAAACAGTTAACAATCCAGCCGTTTTATGCAACAGTTTTTTGGCGATCCCATAATAACAAAAGGACCTTTTTTACTGCACGGAAAGATAATGGCTGCCTCGGACTTTAGTGGGTTGATTTGTTCTGAGGCCGGCATGTGGAAGCCGATCGCAGTTCTGCAAAAAACGAAGTCTAACTCTGTTAAATAAGAACTTCGACTTAGCTAGGTTGATTATTTAATTAAATTAAATGCCATTTTTTTCTTCGGGAATGCTGTTATGGCTAGTTTGAAAACAAGGTTCGGCAGTCGGTTAAAGTCGCTGAGAACCGGCAGGGGTTTAACCCAGGAGCAATTGGCCGACGCCACTGAGCTTAGTATTGAGTCTATTAGTAATATGGAGCGAGGTATCTTTGGTCCCCGATTTGATAACTTGGAAAAAATTGCCTCTGCTCTGGATATAGAAGTCATGCAGTTATTCGATTTTAAAAAATAGGATGTATCTGGATTTAAGTTAAACGTCCCAGAGATATTCGGCTATATTTTAGTAGAGCAGTTATTAAATAATTACTTCAGCAGTACGCCAACATATGACTTCCATTGGATGGAAAGCAGGTAACCAAAAGGATGATTATACCATTGCCAGTCTGTATATTTTCTCCGGTCTTATCAGTCGTAAACCATAAGTCTCAGTGCAGGCTTCGTGGTTCCGGGAGCCTGATAAAATATGGCCCTGAGGAAAGGTTATGAGCGATATGCATCTGTTGAGCGAAAACTTAACCCGGGAGTCTGAAGCCCGGAAGGCAGCAGAAAAACGACTTGAAGAGGTTAGTGCTGAGCTTTATGAAACCTCGGCTGCATTGCAGTATCGCACGCAAATTGTTGCCGAGAAAAGTGCTGCATTACGACAGTTAAATGAGGATGCAGATCAGCTTAGGCTGCGTCTTATGCACTCAGAGAAAATGGCTAAGGTGGGATTGCTCTTGGCTGGTATTGCCGATGAAATCACCCATTCTTTAACCTTTGTTGCGGACAATCTTAAATCTCTGAATAGTTATTTCGAGGATATTTTTGCGCTTATAGAGCAACAGGCCGAGGGTATTCAGTCTTCGCAATCAACAGATTTGTCAAAAACCGCGACCTTGAAGAGACTGAATAAACTCAAGAAGCAGATTAATTTTGATTTTATTCAATCAGATGCTGCCTGCCTGCTGAATGACTCAGGCGAAGCAATTGCCCGAGTGCAAACTCTGGTGCACGACCTTGCCGAGTTTTGCTCTACTGACCGTCGAGAAATTGCCGAGGAAGATATCAATGTGCTACTTGATCGATCCCTCAGTCTAGCCTCTAGCGAATTGCGCTTTAAAGCTGAAATCGTCAAACAGTATGGCCGCATACCCAATATGCTCTGTGATAGCAGTCAGCTGGTTCAGGCATTTTTAAATTTGCTGTTTAATGCGGTTGAGTCAATTGAGTCCAGAGGTACCATTACATTGCGGACCGGGACTCACAGTTCAATGATCTGGATTGATATAGCGGATACTGGAGTAGGCATCAGTGATGAAAATCTGAGTAAAATCTTTAATCCATTCTTTACCACCAAGACATCGGCAAACGGCAGTGGGCTGGGGTTGCAGCAGGTCCAGGGGGCGATTGAGGCCCATTCAGGGCGCACCACAGTCATGTCCCGGCTGGGCAAGGGGACAACTTTTCGGGTGATGTTACCCATAGACCGATTTGCAGATATCAGCTCAGTTTCACGGGACTGATTGGCTGACCGTTCTGATAAACCCGAATAATAAAATGTGCAGGGGTTTCAAGACTCCTCAAAGCTTTTAGGCGTTCCTGCTGCTGTGGTTTTGCATGCCAGTAATAGGGTGTCATATGCAGAAGATCAGCAATAGCTGTACCCTCAATATGCATCTCTTCCAAAACTTCAATTTGCTTTAACAGGGTAAATTGATGGTTGCTATCCAGAGCCTCAAAGTTGCCTTTGCGAGCCATAGTTTTATCGTATATCTGAGCGGTCAATCCGCGCAGATGAGACTCCCCGGGACCGATCATAATTAGAGTGCCACTTGGCTTTATAACTCTGGATGCCTCTGCGGCACTGATGGGAGAGAAAACTGAAATAGCGCTATCAATGCCGCTATCGAACAGTGAAATATTAAATGCGCTATCCACAGCCAGCTGGGCATTGAGTTTGCGTTTGGCCGTCAGTCGCACAGCAGTTTTACTGATATCCAGACCCACTAGTTGCAGTGATTTGTTCGCCTGATAAATCTGCTCGAGATAATAGCCTTCACCGCAACCTATATCCAAGAGCCTCTGATTCTCGGGTATATTGCCGAGCTGACCGATAATAGCCTCTGCCAGTGGACTGTAGTAACCAGCGTTTAAAAAGCGCTGGCGACTGCGAACCATCTGATCGCTATCTCCAGGCTTGCGGCTGCGTCTATGTTGGGCCAGATGGAGATTGAGATAAACTTCTTTGGCTAAATCGAAGTTGTGATTATTTTCGCAACTAAAGCTTGGAACAGTTTCCAGCTGCACCAGCCCCAAACCACAGTTGGGGCATTTATAGCCGCTGCCAGAGACAATTGAGGGCTTGGGCACGAAGGCGGGATAGCTAAAAGACGAATTGGACATGCGCAGCTCAAAACTCAGGGGTCGGGAATTTTACTCCCGCCCCGCAATTTGTTCCAGCCCCATAGGGGATCTGCCCGGGTAAGTTTAGCTATTATCGATTAACATCAATCGGCCATCCTAAAAGAGCCCGACAACCTCACCGTTTGCATCCATGGCAATGCTATTGGCGGCAGGGACTCTGGGTAGGCCAGGCATTGTCATAATTTCGCCACAGACTACCACTATAAACCCTGCGCCGGCACTCAGGCGCACCTCGCGAATGGCTACCACATGATCTGTGGGGGCGCCTTTAAGATTGGGGTCCGTAGAGAAACTGTACTGAGTTTTGGCAATACAGACCGGGAAGTGGCCGTAGCCGTCCTCTTCGAATTTGCGTATCTGGTCGCGGATTTTTTGATCGGCAATAATATCGTCGGCACGGTAGAGTCTGGTGGCTACGGTTTTGATTTTATCCCAAATAGGCATATCGTCGGGGTACAGGGGGGCAAAGCTGGCCACAGCACTATCGGCAAGATTGGCGACTTCCCGAGCCAACTCCTCCGCACCGGCACCGCCATCGGCCCAGTGTGTGCATTCGATAGCTTTTACGCCATTAGTGGCGGCAATCTTTTTAATAACAGCGATTTCAGCATCTGTATCTGAGGTAAATCGATTAATAGCCACAACCACAGGCACACC
>DDCQ01000093.1:0-4888 GCA_002334915.1 Porticoccaceae bacterium UBA2002 | reverse complement strand
GCGGCCTCGGGGCTCAATCCGGCGGCACGACATTTGATATCAAAGAATTTCTCAGCCCCCAGATCGGCACCAAAGCCGGCCTCAGTAACAACATAGTCGGCCATTTTTAGGCTCGCTTTGGTTGCTATCACCGAGTTGCAGCCGTGGGCGATATTGGCAAAGGGACCACCGTGGATAATCGCCGGGTTATTTTCCAGTGTCTGTACCAAATTGGGTGACAGCGCATCTTTGAGTAGCACTGCCATAGCACCGGTGCCCAAAATCTCGCTGGCATGTACAGGTTTGTGCTCTCTGGTATAGGCAACCACTATTTTATCGAGACGGTTTTTAAGATCATCAAGGTCAGTGGCCAAGCAGAAAATGGCCATTATTTCGGAGGCGACGGTAATATCATAGCCATCCTGACGGGGAAAGCCATTGCCCGGGCCGCCAAGGCCGCAGTTAATGTTGCGCAGGGCTCGATCATTCATATCGGCTACGCGCTTCCAGACAATCCGTCGGGCATCAATTCCCAGACTATTGCCCCAATGAATATGATTGTCGAGCAGTGCAGAGAGTAGATTGTGGGCAGCGCCAATGGCATGAAAGTCACCGGTGAAGTGCAGGTTGATATCTTCCATGGGCACCACCTGGGCATAGCCACCACCAGCGGCGCCGCCTTTCATACCGAAGCAGGGTCCCAGACTGGGCTCACGCAGGCAGACCAGGGCATTTTTACCAATGCGATTTAGGCCGTCGGCCAGGCCCACAGAGGTAGTTGTCTTACCTTCCCCAGCCGGGGTAGGGGTAATAGCAGTGACCAGAATAAGTTTGCCATCGGGCTTATCTTGCAGAGAGGCAATATGTTCTGGGTCAATTTTCGCTTTAGTTCTGCCGTAGGCTATAAGAGCAGAATCTGGAATACCCAGTTTACTTGCAATTTCAGTTATGGGTTGGGTGTTTGCCACGCGGGCAATTTCGATATCACTCATCTGTCTCTCTCCTTGAATATTACAAAATACAGGGCGGTTTGATCCTGTTTAAGGGGCCTGCAAACGTTACCGGCCATCTTCCTTGTCCCACTTGATTTGTGGCTTTCTGAGACCGGCGAATGCTGTCTTAAAAACGACGGTAGGTCAAGCGGCCTGTGGACTCAGGTCATGGCGCGGTGGGGTATGTTGTTGTCGTAATTGTGGGCCAGCCCAGGGGCGTAGCTGGTTACACTGCTGCAATTACCCCAAGAGAGCAGGTTATGAAAACTAGTGCAAAAGTGGTGGTGGTCGGTGGGGGCGTTGTTGGCGTCAGTACCCTCTATCATCTGGCCAAAAAAGGCTGGACCGATGTCGTTCTGGTAGAGCGAAAAGAGCTGACTTCTGGTTCAACCTGGCATGCCGCAGGTCTGCTGCCGCTATTTAATATGAGCTACTCAGTGGGCAAATTGCACCAGTATTCCGTGGACTTTTACCATGAGCTGGAAAAAGAGACAGAGCAGAATGTTGGCTTCAGTGTAGTGTCCAATATTCGCCTGGCGGCCAACCAGGATCGCATGGATGAGTACAAATATTATTCTGGTGTCGCACAGACCGTGGGTGTAGAGGTTAATTTCCTTACTCCGGAGCAGGTCAAAGAAGCCTGGCCCATGTCAAATATTGAAGGCATTATCGGTGCTATCCAGCACCCAGACGATGGCTATATTCAGCCCGCAGATCTGACCCAGGCACTGGCCAAAGGTGCCCGCGCTCGCGGCGCAACTATTTATCGCAACACAGCAGTGCTGGCGCTTGAGCAACAGGCAGATGACAGCTGGATCGTTAAGACCGATAAGGGCGATATCCACTGTGAGCATGTGGTTTCCTGTACCGGCAACTTCGCCCGTAAAACCGGCGAGATGGTTGGACTGGATATCCCGGTTATCCCGGTGGAGCACCAATATATTGTTACTGACCCTCATCCTGATGTATTGGCGCGCAAAGCCGAAGGGCTGCCAGAGCAGGCGGTACTGCGGGAGTCCGACGCCGGATACTATCTGCGGGAGGAGGCCGGTGGTTTTATTCTTGGCCCCTATGAAGAGGGCGCACCCTGTTGCTATGTGGATGGCCCCAGCGACCAGTCTGAATATGAATTATTTAATGGCGATCTGGATCGCCTGATGCCCCATATTGAAGCCTGTATGCACAGGGTTCCCGCTTTTGCAGAAGTGGGGGTAAAGACGGTCTACAACGGCGCTATTGCCTACACACCAGATGGCAACCCGATTGTTGGCCCGGCCTGGGGGCTGAAAAATTTCTGGCTCAATGAGGGCCACAGCTTTGGAATCACCGCCGCTGGTGGTGCTGGCTGGCAGTTGGCGGAATGGATTGTCGATGGTGAGCCCACAGTGGATATGATGGGTGTAGACCCCCGTCGTTTTGGACCCTATGCGTCCCGAGGCTACCTGCGCAGCAAAAATGAAGAAGCCTATGATCATGTGTTTAAAAACCACTATCCGGATGAGGAGCGCGGCGCGGCGAGACCCTTAAAAACCTCTCCCTGCTACGACCGCATGAAAGACCTGGGTGCTGTATTTGGCACTGTCTACGGTTGGGAGCGCCCCAACTGGTTTGCACCTGAAGGTTACGCCCTGTCAGCAGAAGACCTAGATAAGTCGGACACCCTGTGGAATAAAAACCACAGCAAGGCCCTCGACGATGGGCGCATTGTTGAAAAGAACTCTTTCCGTCGCTCCAACTATTTTGATTTTGTTGGCCAGGAAGCCCGTCATGTGAATGAAAAGGTTGGTGTGCTGGATATGTCAGCCTTCTCCAAAGCAACAGTGACTGGCCCGGGTTCCGAAGCCTGGCTGAACAGCATTGTTGCCAACAATGTGCCCAAGGCCGTGGGCCGCATCGGCCTCTGCCATATGCTGTCACAAAATGGCGGTGTGCGGGCCGAATTTACTATCTACAAGCGCGCCAAAAATAGTTACTACCTAGTGTTTGCCGGCGCTCAGGAGCGTCACGACTGGGACTATCTAACCAAGCTGGCACCCCGGGATGGCTCGGTAAATCTGCAGAAAATCACTACCCAGATGGGTGTGCTGGTACTGGCCGGGCCAAAGTCTCGGGATGTACTGCAAAAGCTTACTGATACTGACCTTTCCAACGACAGCTTTAAGTGGCTTACGGGCAAATCGATCAATGTTGGCTATGCCCAGGCTGAAGCCCTGAGGGTTAACTTTGTCGGTGAGCTGGGCTGGGAGCTGCATCACCCCATTGAGATGCAAAACTATATCTTTGATCAGCTGATGAAGGCCGGTGCTGAGTTTGATATTAAGCCCTTTGGCATCCGCGCCATGGAAAGCATGCGTCTGGAAAAATCCTATCGTCTGATTCCCCGGGAGATGTCCATTGAATATTCCGCACTGGAGTCGGGGTTGCAGCGCTTTGTAAAACTGGACAAAGACTGTGACTTCGTCGGCAAGCAAGCGCTGCTGGCCTGGCAGGAAAAAGGCTTTGCCAATTGCTTCGCCACGCTGGAAGTGCATGGGGTTACTGATGCAGATGCCCGTGGTTCCGAGGGTCTGTATAAAGACGGCCAGCTGGTGGGTAGGGCAACCTCTGGCGGCTTTGGTTTCCGCGCCAATAAGTCCCTGGCACTGGGGCTGGTAAAGACAGAATTTGGCGCCATAGGCACAGAGCTGGAAATTGAAATTCTCGGTGAGCGTTACCGCGCCACAGTAATCGAAGAATCGCCTTTTGATGCCGACAACCATTGCCTGAGAGCTTAGTTTTCAGGACCGTCGTAGACGGGTAATCCTCAGTCGTAGAACCATATGCGATCTGGGTTAAACAGGCACAGACTGCGGGCGATAAAAGAGCAACTAACGGAGAGTCCTGGACTCTGCACTGGAACTAATATTATGACTGAACGAACAGGTCGAAGAAGAGCGGGGCGGGAAGCTGGTGGCCGGGAAGGGCGCCGGGAAGCACGAGCCAATGCAGTGGTTGCAACCCAGCCATTTATCGAGCGCAAGATCCCCTATATTGAATATCTCAGTGAAGAGAATCTGCAGCTGATTGAAGACAATGCAGATATTCTGCTGGAAGAGATCGGCATCGACTTTCTCGATGACCCTGAAGCCCTTGAGATGTGGAAAGAAGCGGGCGCCGATGTGCAGGGCACCAGAGTGCATTTCCCCAAGGGGCTGTGCCGTTCCATTATTCAGGCCACTGCGCCCAGCGAATATACCCAGTATGCCCGCAACTCGGAACGCAATGTGATTATTGGCGGCAAGCGCACCGTACTGGTACCAGCCTATGGCTCACCTTTTGTCCATGATATTGATCAGGGCCGACGCTACGCGACCATCGACGACTTTAATAATTTTGTCAAACTGGCCTATATGGCCCCAGGTATCCACCATTCTGGCGGCACCATCTGTGAGCCAGTAGATCTGCCGGTAAACAAGCGTCACTTTGATATGGTGTACAGCCATTTTAAGTACAGCGACAAGCCATTGATGGGTTCTGTGACTCACCATGAGCGCGCCCAGGACACAGTGGATATGGCCAAGCTGGTATTTGGCGACGAATTTGTCGATCAAAACTGTGTATTAACCAGCCTGATCAATGTGAATTCACCCATGACCTACGATGCCACGATGCTGGGCTCCCTAAAGGTCTATGCTCGCAATAATCAGGCCACGGTGGTTTCACCCTTTATCCTTGCCGGTGCCATGTCACCGGTGACCACGGCGGGCACTGTGACCCAGATTCTGGCCGAAGCATTGGCCGGTATAGCCTTCACTCAGCTGTGTCGCCCCGGGGCGCCCGTGATCTTTGGTACCTTTGCGGCGGCCGTTTCCATGGCCACGGGGGCCCCCACCTTTGGTACTCCCGAACCCAGTCAGGTGATTTATGCAGCCGCAGCA
>DDCQ01000077.1:61244-62536 GCA_002334915.1 Porticoccaceae bacterium UBA2002 | reverse complement strand
TTTATCGGTCTCTGCAAAGCTGGCCTGATCTTTGACTTCACCGCTAAACAGATAGGCATTGAGCTTGTAGTAGATAACGGCGATTCTGCTATCTGGTTTGCCCTCAGTGCCGGGTAATATGCCGGTAAAGCCTTTTAGGCGCGCTGGGGCTATGGCTCTGCTGTCTCTAAGCTGCGACACCTTTAAATAGTTGTACAGATATTCTTCCGGGCTCTGAGCGGTGCGGGCGATGGGCTGCACCCGCAGTATGGCGGTTTTATCTTCCGGTGAGGCGCTGATCAGCGACTGGGGGTCTGCGGAATCCTGTACCCAATCAGTGGGGAAGTCTATGCGCACCCGACGCTGCATATCTGAGAAGCGCTCGGACTTTTGCTCTTTGGCGAGAAAGTTTTCTCCCCAGACCAGGCCGTTGGTCAGGCTGCGGTAGCGCTCTGCACCATTGCCTCTGCTGATATCGGCTTTAAAGGCATTGGCTTTGGTGACCACGGTGCGCAGTCGGCTATCGTTGCGCGGATGGCTGGCAAAGATACCATGATAGGTCTGTTTGGCGGCTCCCCGGGATTTTGCCCGTTGCTTTTGCAGGGACTCGTAGTCTTTCATGATGGATAGCATGCTGATCATTTCGCTGGGGGCGTAACCCAGCTTGGCCATATATTCGGCGCCAGCTTCGTCGGCTTCCAGCTCATTGCGCCGCCCATGGCCTTTAATTAATGAGTTGGCGTAGGCCATACCCGCCTCATAGACTTCGTTGCTGCCAGATAGCACGGCGGCGATAGTGGATAGAACCTTGGCGCCTGTGGCCTGACCCTCCTGGCCGCGAACATGGTTGCGGGTGATATGACCCACCTCATGGGCCAGCACCGAGACCAGCTGGGCTTCGTTGCTGACATAGTTAAGCAGGCCGCGGTTAACATAGATGTAGTTATCTCTGGTGGCAAAGGCATTGAGGTCCGGTGAGTCGAGCAGGGTAAAAATAAATTTTTCTCCGGCCATCTCTGACTGAGCCACCACTTCTTCACCTAGCTCGACTATATAGGCCTGCAGCTTTTTATCTTCATAAATATCTGTGCCTTCGAGCACTTCTTTGTAGATTTCTTCGCCTGTCACCGCTGCCCAGACACTGGCTGGCAACAGCCCAATCAGGGCTGCCAGAAGCAGGGTTGGTAATAGTGGGCTGGCTTTATGCATAGGGCTTAAAGCTTTTCAGGGGCTGAGAAAAATAACTTTAGCTGGTTTCCCAGGCTGCTGCAGGCATCGCTTTTAACCGGAGTGAGCAATGGTATGGGTGCCAC
>DDCQ01000077.1:36812-61208 GCA_002334915.1 Porticoccaceae bacterium UBA2002 | reverse complement strand
TCCCACTGGGCAAACCCAAAGCAGCCACCGCCCCCTGGGCCTATGGCACAGCTTATGGAGCCACCCTGATCCAGAGTTTCGGTTGAACCATCCAGCCACACCAGATAGCGCACAGCCTGGCTTTCTACCTGGCCTTTGATCAATGGGTCCTGCATCAGGCGTTTAAGGCGCGGTAAACCTTTGGGGGCGGTGCGCGGTTCAAACCAGGGGTAGATGGAGTCGATAAACTGCTGCTCTGGCACTACGCCAATATCGGCGCCTTTCATGCGCTTGGCCACGCAGTCGATAAATTCCCGATCGGTTTCGTAGTGACCGGCATCGCGGCGCCCCAACACCACCACTCGCTCGTTGGGATTAAGATCAATGGCATCGGCGGTGGGGCGATATTCATCAATGGTGGTTGTGGCGCTGCAGCCGGCCAAAATGGTTGCCAGGGCTAATATTGAGGCGATTTTAATTGTAGGGCTGGTTGTGGCGTTAATTGTCGGTTTCATTTTGATTCTTCCAATATCTGCTGTTCCATCATCCAGCCATAGATGGCGGGGATGCGATAGAAATCGAGCATTAGTTTGGCACCGGCATCGCGCAGGGCAATAATGGCGGCCTCTTCAATGGCATTGGATTTAGAGGCCATAAAGGCGTCGGGAGTTTTGCCGTAGGCGGGCATAAACCAGCTGTCGATGGTTTCGCCGTCGGCACTCTGTATTTCCAGGTTATATTTAATCCACACCTCGAATACATTGAGATAGTTGTCGGAGGGAGTGGATACCTGTACCTCGCGGATGGAAGGGATAATCACCAGTTTATAGTCGCCATTGACGGTCTCTCGGTCGCTGACAAATTCCACTTCTTCGAAGAGGCCTGTGAAGGCATTGCTGAGCAGTTTTATCTGGGCAGTGCCAAGATCGATCACTGTGTTCTTATCGGGCTGGGCCACATAGGTCGCGAAGCTTTCATCGAAAACTATGCTGGCAGATACCGGTTTTGGCTCTGACAACACAGCGGGAAAGTCACTGGTGATCTGCACTGAGGCTGAAGAACTGCAACCACTGAGAATACCCACTAGCAGCATTGCGGTTAGTGGTTTTATTGCTCTTTTATTGAATAGTATTTTGAACATAATTTTAATTCCCTTAATTAAGGCTGTTTAAGCCGATAAAGGTTCCTCCATTGTTGTAACTCAGTTCGCGCATCAGGTTGGCAAATTTAATAGCTGATGCGCTAGGGGTGCCTCCAGGAGGAAAATGCACTGGAAACCCTATGGCATGAACGCGAACTAGCCGATCACTGCCACGATTAGCTCTATTTAGTTTATCTACTACCTGTACCACCCGACGGATTGACCGGCCCTGAAAGTCATCGCCCAATGTGTAGATGCTGATTTTGCGGCCAGGCCGATAAAAGGTGCGGATGGCACCGGTAATGCCCTCCACAGGACTGGAATTACTGAAGGGTGCCCAGTTCGACAGGCGGTTAATAATATTTTCCCTGGTTTTGGGGCTATCGGTTATCCAGCGGCCCTTGTTGCCGGAGAACATATATTGGCCCATATCATTCAGCACCTGAATGCCTTTGACCTCTGGGTAGATATCGAGAATATTGAGCATCTCTTTTTTAACTTTTTCCCAGGCGGCCACCTGCATGCTGCCGGAGGTGTCGATAACAAAAATAATATAGTCACTGTCTGCTGGTATGCCGCCGATCAGCTGGTTTTGCTGTTTAAACTCTGGCCCCAGCAAGCGCTCCATCTCTTCGGTTAATACCTGCAGTACCAGCTGCAGCTGTTCTTTTTCCCGAGACTGGGACTGGGATAGCTGATTGGACTGCTTGGCCACACTGGCCAGCTTGGCCTTGAGTCGCGCTATGCGCTCTTTTAAATCGGAGAGCTGTTGTTTGCGCGATTTAAGGCGCTCGTCCAGCTGCACGGCTTCGCCGCGGATATCGAACAGGCGCTCCTGATAGTCTTTTACCGAGCCCAGTAACTGGCGCTCTGCCTCTTCCAGTGCTGAGGGGTCTCCCACCTTGGCGATTACCAGCAGCAGAACTATGGCGCCAAAGCCACAGCTAATAACATCCAGAAAAGACAGGCTGGCCTCGGGCAAATCCCGGCGTTGTTTTTTCATGGCCAGTCCCTCGATGGGGCGATAAAGGCGCCTTTGGTATTGAGGGCAGTCTGCCAGAATAGGGCGGCAGCTTCTGGGTCGCCCTCCATGGGAAATAGAATGGTATTGATTGGCACCCCTCGGGGAAACTCTTTCATGGCAGCATCAAAATACTTGCGTCGCTGCTGGCCCGACACCATATATTTGCGCGGCGGGGTCTTGCCCTGGGTGGGCAGGCCATCGGTAAGTAGAAATAGATTATCGGGCCGATCTTCAAAGTCGGCGATGGCGCCAAAGGCATTAATTAAGCTGGTGCCTGCGCCAGGGGAGTAATCTCTGATGCCAGTGACGGCATTTTCCAGCGCCAGATCATCGGCGGCATCCAGCCATTCACCCTCGGTACCGGCCACTGCGGTCTGGATCTCGGTATTAAAGATATACACCTGAAAGCGACTGCTGGGCGGCAGCTGGGCCAGTAGCCACTCCAATGTGCGCAATGTCCACTGCCACTTGGGAGACTGCTTTTTTTGCTCGTCGTCCATATTGCGGCGGCGCACCGCATTGACTACTGTGTCGGCAAGCATGCTGGCGGAGCCATCCACCAGAATAAGCACGCGTTCGCCACCCAGTTTTAAGCCAGTTAGATACTGGCGGTTGCCATCGCCCTGAAATTCTCGCACCTTATCGCCAAACTCTACCTCTTCCATCTGCGCAGTTTCATCTTCGAGCTGCTCTACCTGCCTGCGCAGTTTGTCGATATCGTTGGGGTCGTTTTGGATGCTTTTTTCCTGCTCTTCCAAATCAGTGATTACCCGCTTGGAGAGGCCCTGGGCCTCTACCAGTTGCAGCTGGATTTTCTCCAGGCTGTTAAGTAGCTGGACCTTTTCTTCCTCTGCATCGCGGATATCCATCTGCAACATATCCACCTCGGCGGAGATGCGAATATCTGGCGTGATCACCTCTGTGGCATTGTGGCGCAGAATTAAAAATAGCAGTGTCACAGCACCAAAGCCACAGGCCATAATATCCAGAAAGGACAGGCTGACAGCTATATTACGGCGCTTTTTAGGCATTGCTGACCTCGATTAGGCGCAGCTTGTGGCCGGCTACCATTAGGGTTTTGCCTACCTGGCAGAGGTCGGGAAGCTGCAGCTGCAAATCCTCTTGCTGATGCAGAACCCTAAGCTGGTGGTTGTCGACAACAAACACCAGGGCGGCGCGGTTGTCTATGCCGGTCACCAGGCTCAACTGCTTGTCGGCAATATGCAGGCTAATGGGCTGATCCAGAGGGTAGCCATGGTCCTGATACAGCAGATGAGTGGCCTGATGGATTTTTTTGCTGGCACCAGCCTTGGATTTGCCGGGAGCTTGCAACTCGGAAATACGCTGTAGTTCGCCTGTGGTCAGTCTGTCTTGCAGATTAAAGCAGTTATCTATGCCGCTGTTTTGGTTGCACAGCTTAGCCTGGGCAAACTGGGGGAGCAATGTGGGCAGCAGACTGGCACTGTGAGAAAAGCACAGCTCGGCGCCTGGGTGTTTTTTAATCAGGGTATTTAGCCCGTTGAGCCGCTGCTCTAGAATTTCTGCGATCTGCTGTTTGCGCAGCACCAGATTGAGGTCACCCTGGGCTGAGGGCACAGTGACTGATATTTCATCTTCCCAGCCCAGTTGCATTAGCCAGTGGGGCAGCTGATCGTAGATAAGTTGCTCGCCATCAGAGGTATGCAGTGGGTCGTAGCGGTAGTCAGCGATAAGCTGATCGCTGATATGGCGAGCGGCGGCATTGTAAAGCTGCATCACGCCCAGATCGGGAATAACTTCTTGATTGCTAATCTGCTGGCGGCCATCGACCTTGGCAAGCCCTGTTACCACCGCCTGCTGAAGCTGAAGTTCAATAACCAGGGCGTCGCTGTCTTGCTCAGCGCTGCTCGCCAGTGCGCTGTCGATTACGGCTACAATTTCTACTGGCACGGCGCTTGCCAGACCCAGCAACAGGGATAACTGCTCGTCGGAAAAGCTGCCTGGCACACTGAGTATAAGCTGCTCTGGTGACCCCACTGCGGCGACTAGCTGTTTAATCTGGGCAAAGGCAATATCGGCATGATGCCGAGCCCAGCGCTGTTTGCTGGGTAGGGCCAGCTGGTTAAATTGTCGCCAGTACTGGTTGTAACTGTGCTGGGGTTGTTGCCAGGCGACGGCGCGGGCGCTATCTCCGGTTTCAATTCCGTTGGCCGTTAGCTGAGCAAAACCTGGCTCTGTGTGCTGGGTGCCATCCTCTGTCTGGATAATCAGATTCTGGTCATTAAGCTCTAGTACGGCGACAGTCATAATTATTTAGCGGCCTTTAGGAAGCGCAGAAGTTTATTTTCGCAGTAGGCCTGAGAGTCCAGCACCAGTCGCTCCTGGATCAGCTGTAGCTGGTGCATAAAGAACATCACCACCATGCTGATCAGCAGGGCAATAAAGGTGGAGTTAAAGGCCACGCCCAGACTGCTGGTAACGCCGGCAATATTACCTTCCATAGCCTCATGGGCCTGGCCCAGGGCGGCACCAATACCGCGCACTGTGCCGATAAAACCAATGGAGGGAATGGCCCAGGTGATATAGCGCACCATGGATAGCTCGGAATCCAGCCGGTCATTTTCGGTGTCACAGACATTGGACACGGCTTCGGTGGCGAACTGCACACTGTCGGTGACCTGAAATCTGGTTAGGGCGGTTTGCAGGGCGCGGGGCAGCAGGTAGCCGCGCTGTTCATCGGGCAGTGCCTGCAGTGGTCGGGCCAGCTGGCCGGCATCGTCTGGCAGCACTCTGGAACCCTCGGCTATGGACATTAGTGGCAGCTCGAGCATATGTTTCTCGCGAATGCTGGTGCGGGTTTTGTAGCCCATAATGGCCAGCGCCCAGAACATCAGAATAAAACAGGACTCCTGCTCTAAATCTTTAACCACAATAAAAAATGATCGCGGCACCACATATTCTTCACCTGCTGCGGCCATCTCGGCATGGCGCCGGATAGTGCTGTCGGCATTGGGGCGCACTACGGTCACGTAAATGGTGTGAATAATAATGACCGACAGCAGCAGGGCCACTAGCTGGAAAAACATCTCGTTGGTTGCACGATTGGTTGGACTGTTCATGGTGCTATTCCTATGTCTTGGTCGCTTAAATATCTGAGGGAAGAGGTACTGGAAAATCCTCGGATATCTCTTCGTTGGGTTTAAAATCGCCGTCTCTGGGGCTGGAGGGGGCAGGTTTTTTGTCTGTTTGATTGTCTTCGCTGTTATCTGCCGGGCTGGTATCAATATCGCTGGCGATGGTTTCGCTGGAGTCTGAGCCCGGTGCGGGCTGCTGGGCTGCGGCAATCACTGGCAACAGTATTAGCAGCATAGCCAAGCGGCGTAAGCTATTTGTAAATCTCATGGTTTGGCTCCAGCTCTGTCCACATAGCGGGCGATTCTAAAGCCTACATCCAGACGGCCATCAGTGCCAGCATCGCGATAGCTGAGGCGCAGCTCGGTGCGTGAACCCAGGGCCCAGCTGGCGCCGCGAATCACGTGGCGATTGCCAGTCTGAGGACCGCGCGGGTCCATTATGGGTTCGCCGCGATGGGGCCTGATATCGTAGTAATCATTGACCCATTCGGCGACATTGCCACTCATATTGTAGAGGCCTTTGTCATTGGGTTTAAAGCTGCCGATATCTGCCGACACTGGGAAGTTGTCAGCATAGTTGGCGATGGTGAAGTTCAGGAATCTCGAAGCGCTCTGGTCGGCATAGTTGTCTTCGAGCTGCAGCGGCGGGTAGAGGTTACTGTTCCAGGGGAATACCTTGGCATTGCCAGCTTTATCAATTTTAGCCGCCCAGGCCCATTCGGCCTCTGTGGGCAGGCGATAGCCATGGGCATCCCAGTTAAATCCGCTGATCACCCCGTCGGTTACCTGATAGAAGGGGGGAAGCCCATCCTGGCGGCTCAGCCAGTTGCAGTAGAGAGCGGCCTGCTCCCAGGAGACTTTGGCTACTGGCTGGCTGTTCATATCCAGAGACTGGCCCTTGATGGCGGTGGAGCTGTGTTCCTGCCAGCGACGAAATTCCGAGTTGCTTATTTCTTTAAGCCCCAGATAGAAGGGTCGTTCCAACCCCACTTTGCGCTCGGCTTCGTTGGCTCGACGCCCGGGCTGGCGACGGGGCGCGCCCATAGTAAAAGTCTGCTTGGGCCGGAACAGTTTTAGCTCAGAGCCGGCAAAGCTTTTAGCCCGAGGTGGGCGAGAGGCCCAGTAGGCTTCTTCGAGAGTGAGCAGTGCAATACTCAGGGCCTGCTGATGGCCGGGCCTGGGGGTAACGGTAAGGGATTTGGACTCATAGCCGGTTTTTTGCACGGTCAATGTATGGGGCTTGGCATTGAGTGACAATGTGCGACTACCTGTGCCTTTGGGTTGGTTGTCGACCAGAATCTGCGCATCGCTGGGGCTAACCCTCAGGGCAATGCTGCCAATATTGGGCTTGAGACTGACGGTCATCTCTGTGGTGGTCTCGGGCTCCAGACGGGCTGATCTGGTAGCCTTGAGATAGCCTTCGAGAAACAGTTCCAGACGATATTTTTTAAACGGTGCCATGGCCAACTCAAGGGGAGTGGTGCCCAGAAACTGATTATCTATGGTTACATTGGCCCCGGATGGGCTGCTGTTAACCTGCAGTATGCCGTCGGATACGATTAGCTTTATGGTTGGGTGCTCGGCGCTGGTCCCGGCATTGACGGTGACCTGCTGGCTAAAGGTTTTGTAGCCATTGAGCTGCAGACGCAGATCACTGCCGGTTTCCAGCACCTCTGTGGTCAGTGGTGTCTGGCCGATCAGGCGGTCGTCTATATACAGATCTGCACCCTGGGGCTGGGAATTAAATTGTTTCTCACCCCAGGCGGGCAGCAGGGAAATATTGATTGACTGGGTGGTGCCCAGCCCGGCGATATCGATTTCCTGTTGCAGGGGGAAGTAGCGGTATTTGCTAAATTCTATCTGGTGAGAACCGCGGCTAATCGCCTCGATAGTACCTGGCACCTCTCCTCTGGGCTCGCCATCCACGGAGGCTGCTATGCCATTTATTTCTGAGCTGACCTGAAGGTTGCCGGGCAGAGGCTGCAGCTCCAGCTTCAGATCCTGGGTGGCCTCTTCGCTGACATTAATGGTCTGATTGAGTGGGTAGTAGCCCTCTGCGCTGGCGTGAATGCTGTAGTCACCGCTGAGTAGCAGGTAGTTGTCGCCTATATTAAATGACAGGCCATTAATCTCGATCTCGGCATTGTCTGGCACTGTCTGAAAGATGACGGCCCGGGCCACAAACAGGTAGAGCATAATAACTACGGCGCTGGTGGCCAGCGCTGCCAGCGCCAATACGCCGGGAGATACGGGCAGGCGACGCTCGGTGCCCGCCGCATCTATAGGCTGGAAGTCGGTGGCTGCTAATGGTTGATTATTATTTTCATCGGGCATAGTGGTTTAAATTATCTCGTCACAGCTTACTCTGATTGGTCCATCAATGGGCGCGCCTGTAATGGTAAATTCAACCCGCACATCCCGGTACCCCATGCGTGTTCCCGCGGCTATATAGCGGCCGGGTTTAAGCTGCAGCGAGGTCTGTGCAAAGACGCCTAGTTTGGCAACACGGAAAAGGGTGACTTCGGTCTGGTTGTTGGATTGCAGTACCACATCAACGGCGGTTGTGGCCTGTTGCAGCACTGTATTGAGATCGACAATTTGTTGTTTTAGCACTGGCCCCGGGTTGGCAATGCCTGAGGCATCGTTTAACAGGCGCTGGGCGCTGCTGTAGTTGTTGGCGGCAGAAAGCTGCAGGGGGTCGTCGAGCACGGCCTCAATCTGACTGTCCAATGCGGCCCTGACGCCCACGGGAATGGTTTTAACTTTGGCCTCGGTGAGTGAGGGGTCGGTTTGCAGCAGTGCCTGATAGAGTTCAAGGGCCTGCTGCCACTGCTCTTTAGCTTCAAAATCGGCGGCCTGCCGCATCTGGCGGCTAACGGACATCTGCGACTGTTTGGTGGCTACCTGAGACAGGGCCTGGGCCACGGCGGGGTGGTTGCTGTAAACCTTGGCCGCGCGATTAAAGGCATTGGTAGCCGCGGCAAACTGATTGCTGTCGAGGGCGGCAAAGCCATCGCTCATATGGCCCCGAAAGCGCTGCTCGGTGATGGCCTGTTCTGCAGACTCTAGTGCAGCTGCAGCCTTGATGTGCTGGCTATCGATACTCACCGCTTGCTGAAAATAGGCTTTGGCAGCGGCCAATTCATTGGTTGCCAGACGCTGTTGGCCACTGACTAAGGCTGCGATCAAGCTCTCTAGCTGACTGGAGCGCTGGGCTAGCTGTTGTGACCTGCTATCTGCAGGAGCTATGGCCATGGCGGTAGCGGCCGCCTCTGTGGCCAGGGCAATATCTGCTGGCTCGGCGTTTTCTATGGCCCTGGTGCCCTCGCGCAGTGCCGTCTCAAAGGTTGTCTGTCCAGTGATCTCCAGCACCTCCAGCTGTTCGAGAGAACTCTGGTAGCTGGCCAGGGCATCTCGATAGTCGCCGTACCCATATTGCTCGTCACCCTGATCGATCAGTGCCAGGGCCTGGCGGAATTCAAAATCACCCCAGTACTCAACATTCTGCTGTTTGAGGCGGTCGCGAACGGCAATAATCTGTGCCAGAACCTTTTGGGAATCCTGGCGATACTTGGTTTTTTCTGCGGCTGTGGATGGGCTGACTGCAGTTTTTGCCGGGACTGGGATGGCGGACTCGCTGGCGTCGGCAATCCAGGGGTCGGAGACCATATTGGGAAGCAGCAGTACCACGGCGACCACCAGTAGCAATAAGCCGCCGATAATCAGTTTTTGTTTGCCTTCCTGTTGGCCTGGTCCGCTGGTCATTACAATGTCCCGCGCTCTT
The DNA here is from genome assembly GCA_002334915.1 of Porticoccaceae bacterium UBA2002. Classification (GTDB taxonomy): domain Bacteria; phylum Pseudomonadota; class Gammaproteobacteria; order Pseudomonadales; family Porticoccaceae; genus HTCC2207. The sequence continues at coordinate 52,167 of DDCQ01000077.1, read as the reverse complement.
GTTTGTAGATTTTATGCAGCAGCTCCTGCCACTGTTGATACTGGGCCTGCACTGTTCCGGTGAGGGTGACGGTGCGGTCCTCCAATTCGATAACCTGGGGGGCGATTTCTGCTTCCAGTGAGGATCCCATCTCGGCCACAGATTCGTTGTAGGCGGCGGCTTCCTGTTTTTTCTCCAGGCCAGATTTCAGCACAAAGCCACCCACGGCGGCAGTGGCGGTGCTGGCATCGTTAACCATTCTGGTCTCTGCCTGGGATCGGCCATAGATACCAGCGAGAATGGCACCTATACCGGCGACAATACGGCGGTTGCCCTGTCTGTCCAGCTGCCGGGCCTTGACCACTGAGTCGTAGGAGGAGCGACGAAAATCCTGATAGGCCAGATGCATCTGTTGGGAAAAACCATCGTAATAGTCTTGCATGGTATCTATATAGAGGTAGTCGCGATCGCGGATTTTGCGCACCCGCTGCAAAATGCTGTCGTTTTCTGCTGGCAGGCGATCTATCTTCAGGGTGCCATCGCGCCGCTCACTAACATAGTTATCAAAGGCTTCTGGTGAGAAGGATTTGGCAAAGCGCAGCTCGGAGATGGTACGCAGCTCTATCGCCTGTTGCTCACTGAGCTTTTCGCGATAGGCCAGCAGATCGTTGGCGATGCGAATAAACAGGTTCTGGAAGGGGTCGCCCAGCCTTTTCAGGCGGCGATCGTAGGCATATTTGCCGGTGGTCTGTTTGTAGTTTTTGGCAAACCACTGTTTGCCGCTGCTATCTTTGACCTGTATATCCAGATCCATGGTTTCGCCGTCGGACTGCAGTATGGTGCCAGTGATATACAGATCCATAATTACGTTGTCGGTCGGGGTAACGCGAATAGCGCCCCAGGCGCCACTTTTTTCCATCACCTTGGCTAGCTGATTGGAGAAATAAATGGCCTCGGCATAGCGTACCTCGGGGAATACAGTGTCATTTTCGTCGGTCAGGTAGAGACCATCATTAAGAGTGGGAATGCCCACATCTAAAAGCGCAGCTTCTGAAATCTGCTGGCTAGGGGTGCTCAGGGTCAGCAGGGTGGACGAGGTGATTTTGTCAGTGGCAGCTGCAGCCGGAGGCGCCGTGAGTGCCAATACAGCGCAACAGGCAAACAGAGTTGCCGCAATCAGTCTGCGGTGGCCCTGATAGGCTGGGTTAGTCGCTGCAATGCTGGTTTCCATAGTTCTTTCCATCCAAGTATAAATTTAGTTGTCCAAGTTGCTGGTAAGTTTAGATTACTGGTTTTTTATACGTCGGTATTCGTCCCACAGTCGCTCACGCAGCACTGGGTCTGTCTCTTTCATGGCGGCATCGCGTATCTGCCGTTCAACTATATCATCACCCTGACCATCATCTATATCATCTGGGATTGGCAGAGCTTCGCCCTGTGCACCCTCAGCGCCGCCTGAGCCTCCGCTTTGTTGACCCTGAGTTTTACCGCCTTCTGTCTGAGCGCCCTCTGCACCTTCAGCACCTTCAGCACCTTCAGATCCCTCGCCGCTGCCTTCGGCAGCGCGTTTTTCGAGCTCTGCATTGGCTTCGGCCATACCTCCCTCTGCGCCCTCTTCAAATAGGGGTTCGTCGCTATTCTCCATACCGCTGCTGCCGGTAGGGCTAAGAATATCTATTTCATTGGTGCTTTTACCCGAGCCACCAACGGCATCATCAAAACCGTCAAGGGAGTCGTCCAGAGCCTGGTCCAGCTCTTCAACAGACTGACCGCCGCCAGCACTTCCCGAGGAACCACCGCCCTCCTGACCCTGGGGGCCACCGGCTGGTCCGCCGGGCTGTTCTCCAGGTTGACTGCCGCCAGGCATTCCACCCCCTGGCATTCCACCGCCAGGCATTCCACCGCCAGGCATTCCACCACCCGACTGGCCACCGCCGCTAGATCCGCCGCCGCTCGGCCCTCCGCCAGAAGCTCCGCCGCCGCTTGAGCCTCCACCGCTGGGACCCGAGGGTCCAGAGGCACCTCCGGGAGGGGTATAGGAGGGCATTTGGCAGGCAGTTAACAGCAGACCAATAACCATGGCGGTAAGCAATCCGGTAAATCTTTGCCTAAAGCTGGCGATAGTTGTAGTAGTCATAAACAGCTCTCTCTAATCCTTTAGCTCTTGGGGGCCGGTTTATCATAAAAAATAATATGTTCCGCCGGCTGGGTCTCGCCGGCGACAAGTCGTGGCCTAAAACGCTGATTATTAATTTCTCTGCGCAGGGCCTGCAACTGGTCAGCGGACAGATCATCTGGTGGGTCCTGCACAGCAATATTCTGTGGCACTCCGTATTCAGATATCAACATGCTCACTTGCAACTGGGTCTCGCTGGGGTCCGCATCTGGTTCGGGGCTCTTGTTAAGGCTAAAACTAATCATGCGTGGCTTGCTAAACAGCTCTTCGCGCAGCTGCTCTGCCTGTTCATTATCCTCAAGCACATCATAGGCCAGTTGGTAGGCCTCTGCGGCAGAGAATTTCTGCCCAAACACGAGGTACCAGTCGCCCAATTCGGCAATGGCCTGGGCCTGGTCTAGCTCGCTGGCGTTCTCTTGCTGGACCAGAGACTCCACTACTCTCTCCAGCGCCACCTTGCCACGGTGAAAGTGCCTGTGCGAGGTGCTGGAAGAAGCCCGGGTGCTGGAACTGCCGGTGGAAAAGGTCATGCCCGACTGGCTGGGCTCACCATGTTGCTTGATATGGTTGGCAATAAAGTACTGCAGATAGCCAAGGCGCCGGTAGCGATCCGGCGCCTCAGGGTCATCTAAGGAGACATCGGTTTCCAGAATATGGTGCATGCGCATGGCAATGCGTTCCGAGACCACCAGATTGGCATAGCCGCCATTGGCAGAGCGATCATCATAGCTGGTCATATACCAGTCGAGCATCTGATCGAGTACCGGTAACATACGCACATCATTGGCACCATAGGCTTTGGTGTTGATGCTGTAGAGGTTTTCCAGTGCCTTTTGCGATTCATCCCAGTTGCCCATATAGCTTTCGGTATCGGCGATAGATAGCAGGTAGGGCGCCTGGCTCAGGCTGTCGAGGCCATAGTTAACGCGTTCAATTTGCATGCCGCGCTGAAAGGCCTGACGGGCATCGGCATAGGACTGTCTCGAGTAGAGAGACTTACCCAGGCCCAGATAGAGGTCGGAGAGCTCTGTAGAGTAAGCGCTGTACTCTGCCTCGACATTATTAATGGCATCAATATAGTCTTCCACCGGGTCAGAGACTGGCTGCTGTTCGACAATCTTCTGGGCGTATCCGGCCGTACTTAAGACTGCGAATGCAGAGATAACAAAAAAGGTAAATAGACTGTATTTAAAGCGCAGGGGGATTTTCGTCGTAAACGCGTTTGTGGACATTACCAGCTCCTAAGTAGACTAAAAATTAGAGTCTTCAGTTAAAGGCCGGTTCCCTGGCGACAGCATCGAAGGACAAGTTTTTTTGCGTCTGTCCATTGCCATTGGAGTCTTTGACTGCAAAATCATGGGGTTAGCACAACAACAGCTGCTTAATTTTTATTTTCTAGACACAGTTTACACTTTTGCCTGCTAGAATCTTGATGGATTTCAGCTGCAGTACAGCAAATTCGATCAATTGTCCGGTCAGGCACAAATATATACGCACGAATTGGAAATATGACGCAAACAATTATAAGACTCACAAACCACCATTAGGGATGCAACAGAATGACAAATAAACCACTTCAGGGTCTGAAGGTAATTGAACTGGGGCAGTTACTGGCTGGACCCTTTGCCGGCTGCATGCTGGGCTACTTTGGTGCCGAGGTAATTAAGGTTGAGCCCCCGGGCGGTGACCCAATTCGTAACTGGCGCGAGGTTAAGGATGGCACATCCCTGTGGTGGCGAAGCCTGGGGCGTAATAAAAAATGCATTTCTCTGGATTTAAAAACCGAACAGGGCCGCGATCTGGTGCGCGAACTGCTCAAAACGGCGGATATTGTGGTAGAGAATTTTCGCCCCGGTGTGCTTGAGGATTGGCAGCTGGATCCAGAGAGCCTGCGGGCAGACAACCCCAACCTGATCTATGCCCGTATCTCTGGATACGGCCAGACTGGGCCCTATGCCAAAAAGCCGGGTTTTGCTTCTGCCTGCGAGGCGATTAGCGGCTTCCGCTTTGTTAATGGCTACCCGGGAGAGGCGCCGGTGCGGCCAAATCTGAGTATTGGCGATACGGTTTCCGGGTTGCATGCGGTGATGGGGATTCTAATGGCTCTGCGCTCTAGAGATCAGGCCAATGCCAATGGCCAGGGCGGTGGACAGGTGGTCGATGTGGCCCTGTACGAGTCGATGTTTAATTTGCTGGAGGCAGTGATTCCAGAATACGACGGCGCCGGGGTGATTCGCCAGCCCTCTGGCACCACAGTCACTGGCATTGTGCCTACCAATACCTACAAGTGTGCGGATGATAAATTTCTGGTGATTGGCGGCAATGGCGATTCGATTTTTGCCCGCCTGATGGTGGCGGTGGGGCGCGAGGATATGTCCACCGACCGAAAATATGCCAGCAATGCTGAACGGGTGATTCACGAGGCCGATATCGATTTGGTATTGGCTAACTGGTGTGCGGCAAATACTCTGGCCGAGGCCATGGCGGTACTTGAAGAGCATAGGGTGCCCTGCGGGCCGGTGTATAACGCAGCCGATATGATGGAAGATGAGCATTTCAAATACCGGGAATTATTTGAAGCGGTTGAAATTAATGGTGAATCCCTCAAAATCCCTGCCCTGTTACCCAAGTTGCGCAGCACCCCAGGTGGCACCGAATGGCCGGGGCCTGAAGTCGGCTCCCACACCGACGAGGTGTTGCAAAGTTTAGGTCTGGATAGTGCCCGTATCGCCGAATTGAAGACTGAGGGTATTGTGGCTGATGCCTAGCAATAAGAGCCAAATTTTAACCAAAAGCTAAGAGAGAGTCCCATGACTATTGCTTCCTTTATGCCCCCTAACCGCACCCTTATGGGCCCCGGCCCTTCAGATGTAAGTGAGCGCGTACTTAGCGCTATGGCCAGGCCAACTCTAGGGCATCTGGATCCTGCTTTTGTAGGCATGATGGATGAGGTCAAGCTGCTATTGCAGATGGCATTCCAGACAAAAAATGAGCTGACCTTTGCGGTCTCCGCGCCAGGCTCTGCTGGTATGGAATGTTGTTTTGCCAACTTGGTGGAGTGCGGCGACAAAGTCATTATTTGTCAGAACGGTGTGTTTGGCGGGCGTATGAAAGAGAATGTTGAGCGCATGGGTGGCACCGCCATTATGGTGATGGATGACTGGGGTACAGCGGTTGATCCGCAAAAGCTTGAGGAGGCTCTTGTTGCTCACCCGGATGCGGCATTGGTGGCTTTTGTCCACGCCGAGACTTCTACCGGTGCCCAGTCAGATGCAAAAACACTGGTCGAGCTGGCCCATAGTCATGGCTGTCTGACCATTGTAGATGCTGTCACCAGTCTTGCTGGTTCGCCCCTTAAAGTTGATGAGTGGGGCATAGATGCCATTTATTCAGGCTCACAGAAATGCCTGTCGGCACCTCCGGGGCTGTCGCCGGTTAGCTTTAATCAGCGCGCCGCAGAGAAAATTCGCAATCGCGGCAGCCGGGTACAGAGCTGGTTTCTCGATCTGAATCTGGTGATGGGTTACTGGGGTGGTGAGGGCAAACGCGCCTATCACCATACGGCGCCGGTCAACTGTCTTTACGGTTTGCACGAGTCGCTGGTGATAGTGCAGGAGGAGGGTCTGGAGAATTCCTGGGCTCGCCATCAAAAAAATCATTTGGCGCTGCGGGCTGGCTTGCAAGAGATGGGCATTGGCTTTTTAGTGCCGGAACAGGACCGTTTGCCCCAGTTGAATACGGTTTATATTCCCGATGGTGTCGATGATGCTCTGGTAAGAACTCGCCTGCTCAATGAATTTGACCTGGAGATTGGTGCCGGGCTGGGTGCACTGGCGGGCAAGGTCTGGCGCATTGGACTGATGGGCCATGCCAGCAACCAGAAAAATGTCGACTACTGCCTGAAGTCTCTGCAGGCAGTGCTGGATTCCTAGTCTTGCTGCTTAGCGGGCATTAACTCCATTAATGCTATAACACTGGCCTGCACGCCAGAGGTGATGGCGGGTCTGGGCTCAATCTTAAATAATGGGCTGTGGTGAGAGGCTATTTTTGGCCCCGTGCCATTCATGGCGGCTTGCAAATCACTCTCGCTGGTGCCTCCCACTGAGAAATATACGCTGGGTATCTCTGGTTCCGTGGTAAATGAGGGGAAGTCCTCCGCGCCCATGCCCTGAGAGGATATGCTGGTGACCTTCTCGCTGCCCAATTTTGCCTGCCAAACGCTGCGCAGTCGCCTGACCAGTGCGTCGTTGTTAATGGTCGGCGGGGTGGATTCGTCCAGCAAAATTACTTCCGGCAGTTTATCCTCTGGTAACCCGGCGACACGGCCCATATTGACGGCGATGCGCTCAATACCCTCCAGTAATGTATCTCTGGTTTGCAGATTGGTGTTGCGCACGGTTAGCTGCAGTTTGGCACGATCGGAAATAATATTGTGCTTGGTGCCGCTGTGGAAAGCACCCACAGTTACCACTCCCGCCTCTCTGGGGGGCAGTTCCCGGGAGACTAGAGACTGCAGAGCAACTACAATCTGGCTGCCCAGCAATACCGGGTCTTTACCGGCATGGGGCGAAGCACCGTGAGCGCCAACACCATGGACAATAATATCTACTGTGTCGGCGCCGGCGAAGGGCGCCCCCTCCTGCACATTGATTAATCCGGCGCGCAAACCTGCAGAGACATGGAAGGCTAGAGCATAGTCTGGAGTGCCAAAACGCTGCCAGAGGTTATCCCGCATCATTGCTCTGGCGCCCATTATGCGCTCCTCTGCGGGCTGACCGATCAACATCAATGTGCCTGACCATTTGTCGCGGCGTTCAGCCATCTGTTTGGCAGTGCCTGCCAGACTGGTGATATGCACATCGTGACCGCAGGCGTGCATTACTGGAAAAACTTTGCCGGTAATAGGGTCCAACTGGGTAGCAGTGGAGGCGTAGGGCAGTCCGGATTTCTCCTTAAGTGGCAGTCCGTCCATATCGGCGCGCAGCATAACCAGCGGTCCGGGGCCATTTTCCATCAGAGCGACAATGCCGGTCCCACCTATGCCTTCGCTAACCTCAAAGCCATTGCTGCGCAGTTCTGCGGCCAGCTTTTTGGCGGTACGTACCTCTGCGGTGCTGAGTTCCGGGTTGCGATGGAAGTCGATAAACAGGTCGCCAAGGCGCTGTTTGTAGTCGGCTTGGATAGACTGTAACAGCTGGTCTGCACTGGCCGTTACCGATAGCAGGCTGGATAAAAATATGGCACTGATAAATAATCTCAGGTTGTGTCTGGTCATCTGTAGCCTCAATCAATTTGTCGCTTTAAACAGTTTTATTTCGCCTGATTTTGCCCATATGTGTAGATAAAGTCACTCAATACATTGCCCACCTGCTTAAGGCTGTCGCCGCTGCATTTATCAATACTGTCCTCTGTGCTGTGCCAGTAGGCCGGGAACGGGTAGTGAATCAGGTCTACCACGGGTATGCCTGCTTCTAAAAAGGGCAGATGATCGTCGCTGATATAGTGGCCCGGGCGATTTTTAAATGCCCGGGCTCCCTGACGTTTGGCTATGGCCCAGAGTTGGTCCATCAGTGGGCGGGCTCTGGTCTGGGAGTATAGCTCACGGGGGATAGATAGATTTTTATCGCAGACCATATCAACAATAATTCCGGCGCTGGGTCTGTAACTGGGGTTGGTGGCAATAAATTGGCGAGCGCCGATAGAGAAAGGGCGGTTGCCAATTTCGCCCATATCTTCCAGATCAAAAAATATTAGATCAACGGTAATGGGGGCAGGCCTGGCAGCTAAAAGCCGGGCCATTTCCAGCAATACCGCGACACCTGATGCTCCATCGTTAGCACCGGGCACCGGCAGTAGGCGCTGGCTTTTATCTCTGTCTCTGTCGGCATGGGGGCGAGTATCCCAGTGAGCGCCGAGCATAATTCTTTGTTTGGTGGACTCAATATTGCCGTCGGCGGGAAAGCTGGCCCACAGATTGGTACCCTGCAGGTCGTAGGCGCTAAATGTCTGTTGGTTGAGTTTGGCGTCTAAGGGCTGCAGAGTTTGCTCTATATAGGCCAGAGTCCCCTGTTTGGCTTTTTGATTGCCCGGCTCTCGGGGGCCATAGGCTAGCTGGTTGACAATATGTTGCATCGCCAGCTGGCCATCAAATAACAGGGGTTCCGCGGTTGCAGATATGGCTGCAAAAAGGGTTATTAATAACAGTCTTTGTATATGCCCCATACTAATCCCTGTGGGTTTAAGCCTGACCCTCAGTGGCGAGTCTGTGCTGTTGCAGCGCAATCTGAGAATAACCATAGATCACAGCGATAATTGGGCAGAGAATATTAAAGAAGGCAAATGGGGCATACATAAAGGTGCTAACACCCAGTGTCGCTGACATATAGGCGCCGCAGGTATTCCAGGGCACCAGTGCTGAGGTCAATGTGCCTGAGTCCTCCAGGGTGCGAGAAAGGTTAATGGTGCTGAGGTCGCGCTCTTCGTAGGACTTAACAAACATCTGTCCCGGAATCACAATGGATAGATACTGGTCGGCAGCCAATAGATTGGTGCCTATACAGGTACCCACAGTGGCAATAATTAAATCACCTGCTGACTTAACGCGGCTCAGGGCGGCCTCTACCAGACGTTCAAGCAGGCCGGTGCGGCGCATGGCGCCCCCAAAGGCCATGGCATTGATAACCAGGCCTATGGTGGTAAGCATGCTGCTCATGCCGCCCTTGGATAACAGGGCGTCCAGAGAAGCATTGCCCGTATCAGAGCTGTAGCCGAGAAACATGGCGCTAAATAATCCTTTAAATACCGCCGCGCCCTCACTCAGGCTGCTGTCATTGGCCAGAGCGATCACGGTGTCCCACTGGAAAACTGCCGCAAACAGGCAGCCTGCCAAGGTGCCGCAAATCAGTGTCGACAGGGCAGGGAGTTTTTTCACTGCCATGGTTAATAGCAGGATCATCGGGATTAACATGATCGGGCTAATGTTGAAGGTCTCTTGCATGGCCGCCTGTAAAATTTCAATATCGTCGATCACTAGATTGGCGCCGCTGCCAATGCCGAGGACAAAGAACAGTACCAGGGTAATCAGAAAGCCGGGAACGGTGGTCCATAGCATATGTTGAATATGCTCAAACAGATCGTTGCTGGTCACCGCGGCTGCCAGATTGGTAGTCTCTGAAAGTGGCGAAAGTTTATCGCCAAAGTAGGCGCCGGAAATAATAGCCCCGGCACTGGCAGCCAGAGATAGATCAAGGGCAGCGGCAATACCCATAAGGCCTATACCCAGAGTGCCGGCGACTGTCCAGGAGCTGCCAATACTAAAGCCCAGCAGGGCGCAGACCAGGCAGGCAGTCAGATAGAAATAGTCTGGGGACATTAGCTGAACACCGTAGTAGATCATGCTGGGCACAGTGCCCGAGAGTATCCAGCTGCCAATCAGCGCACCCACCATAAGTAATATCAGCAGTGACTGAAGTGACACTGAGATGGTGTCGATCATGCCCCGCTCAATCTCTTTCCAGCTATGACCATTTTTAATACCGATCATGGCGGCTGCCGCGGCCGCCAGAATTAGAGCCACCTGATTGGGGCCAAAGGAATCCAGCCCAAACACATAGACCGTGCCTGCCAGCATGCTGATTAAAATGACTACCGGAGTGATGGCATCCAGTAAGCTGGGTTTTTTTATTATTTTGCTCATAGGAGATTCTGTATCTGCTAGTGATTTATTTTTGAGCCGCTAAGTTACCAGTCTGCCCGCTATCTATCTACCTTTCTGGACAACACAATATGGCTGAGAGTTTTTTCTACTCCATCAAGGGTAGCTATGCGATCGATACTATTGTCCAGCTCCTGGGTAGTGGCCTCTGTCACTTTGGCGATCAGATCGTACTGGCCACTAATAGTACAGAGCATATCAAGCTGAGGCACCTTATGGATCTGGCGAACAATATCAGCAGTCTTCTTGGGAATCACTGAAATCATAATATAGGCACTGACCTGCTGCTGTTGGTAATGGGGGTTTATCTTGATGGTGTAACCCTGGATTACCCCTTTGCGCTCTAGTCTCTCCATGGTCTGCTGCACTGTGGCGCGGCTGAGTCCCAGTTCGTTGGCCAGGTCTGATACCGTGCGGCGGCTGTTTTCCTGCAGTAGTCGAAGAAGCTGCTGTTCATTTTTCATGTCAATATGACCATAAATTTATCAATATGATTATTAATAATATACAAATTGATAGGAATGACAATACAAAGTGACAGTTTAAAACCCTAAACTGAATGCATCAAACGTACTTTATTTGGGTGTGAAATGAGTCAGGCAACAGCAATTAAACTAGATAGCGATATTAAAACTCAACAGCGATTGATGGTGGAGGAAGACTGCCGTCAGCAAATTGCCTTTACCTCCTCCCATACCCAGGACTACTTGGAACCTGTTCTGGCTATGTCCAGACAGCGGCTGCGCGACAATGCTCGCCGGTTTAAGGCGGCGATGCCGAGAGTGCGCACCCATTTTGCGGTTAAAGCGAACCCTGACCCTGAAATTCTGCAGATTTTTAAGCAGGAGGGCACCTGTTTTGAAGTTGCCTCTATTGCAGAGATAGATGCCATGCTGGAGTTGGCTGTGGATATGGAGACAGTTTTTTACTCCAACCCGATAAAATCACCGGCCTCTATTGCTCATGCCGCCCGCGCTGGCATGCTCTGGTATTCTGTGGATACCCCAGAAGAGGTGACTAAAATTGCAGCCATCAAGCCGGATGCCAAGCTTTATCTGCGTATTGAAGTCAGCAACGAGGGCTCTAACTGGCCTCTGGCGGGAAAATTTGGCGCCAGCCCCTCTGGTGTGGAAATGGTTATTGAAACCGCCAAAAGCCTGAATATGCAGATCTGCGGTGTTACCTTTCATGTGGGCTCTCAGTGCAGCAATATCAATAACTGGGTAGAGGGTATCAAGGCGGCAAAAGCCTTGTTTGCCAAGCTGGCGGACCATGGTTTTGTGCCTGAGCTGCTCAATATGGGCGGCGGCTATCCGCTACAATTTAGCGGTGATGAACCCAGTATTGAAGAGATTGGAGCTGAGATTAATAAGGCGCTGGAGTCTATCCCTGAGCATATTCAGGTAATGGCTGAGCCCGGGCGATTTTTAGTGGGGTCTGCCGGCTGCCTGCTGACTCAGGTGGTGGGTGTAGCCACTCGCGATGATGTGCGCTGGGTCTATCTAGATACTGGTTTTTACGGCGGCCTGCTGGAGATTAGCGGGGAGTTCCCTGTCAATCTCATTAGCGAGCGGACTGGCGAGCCTGCTACCTGGACTATGGCGGGGCCAACCTGTGACTCTATCGATGTAATGGGCCGTCACAAACTTCCCGATAACACCCAGGCTGAAGATTTTATCTACATGCCCAATCTCGGCGCCTACTGCACCACCTGTGCCTGCGATTTTAATGGCTTTCCTGCGCCTGTTCTGCGCATGGTCGACTAGTTATCTGGGCAGTTACCAGGTTTAGATAATCGACTTATTGCGCAGGGTGCTAATTTCTAGCTCTGTGTACTCAAGGTACTCTCCCAGTACAGAATCCGTGTTATCTCCAAGCATCGGAGGTGGCGCGGTATACTGAATCTCGGAGCGGCTATAGTTAATTGGGTTACCCACCAACGGTACTTCCCCAGCGCGTTTATCCTCCATTGTTACCAGCATATTGCGGGCCAGTATCTGTGGGTTCTGAAACACCTGATCAATACTGTTAATTGGGCCGCAGGGCACCTGATGTTGCTCTAGCAGATGCAACCAGTGCCCACTACCCTGCTGAGCTAAGCGCTGACTAATCTCCGCACAGAGCGATTGACGGTTGACGACCCGCGCGGAATTAGTGGCATAGTGGCTGTTATCTGCCCAGTCAGGCATATCCAACACTGAGCACAGGCGTTTGAACTGACTATCATTGCCCACGGCTAAAATAAGATGACCGTCGGCGGTGGCAAAGGCCTGATAGGGCACTATATTCGGGTGAGCGTTGCCCAGGCGGCCAGGAACAGTGCCACCAGTCAGATAGTTGCTGGCTTGATTGGCCAGTACAGCAGCCTGCACATCCAGCAATGCCAGATCTATATACTGACCCAGTCCGGATTGATGACGCTCCAGCAGAGCACCCTGAATTGCATTGGCGGCATAGAGCCCGGTAAATAGATCGGTCACCGCAACCCCGACTTTGACCGGACCTCCGTTCTCAGAGTCTGGTTCGCCAGTAATACTCATTAGTCCACCCATTCCCTGGATTAAAAAGTCATAGCCGGGCCGCTCTGCATAGGGCCCAGTTTGACCGAAGCCGGTAATTGAGCAGTAGATCAGACGGGGATTTATCTCGGCGATGGAGGCATAGTCCAGGCCGTATTTTTTCAGGCCGCCGACTTTGTAGTTTTCAATTAATACATCGCACTGCAGCGCCAGCTGGCGAATAATCTCCTGCCCCTCGGGCCGGGTAATATCCACTGTGACCGACTGCTTGCTGCGGTTGGTGCAGAAGAAATAGGCAGCGTCCGCGGTATCGTTGCCTGCTTTATCCTTGAGGTAGGGAGGGCCCCAGTGGCGGGTATCGTCACCCACTTCCGGGCGCTCTATTTTTATGACCTCAGCGCCCAGATCGGCAAGCATCTGGCCGGCCCAGGGGCCTGCCAGCACTCGGCTCATATCCAGGACTTTATAACCAGCCAGTGGTCCTGCCATCAAACTTACCCGAAGGCCTGAATACCGGTCTGGGCACGACCCAGAATCAGGGCGTGGACATCGGCGGTGCCCTCGTAGGTGTTGACCACCTCGAGGTTGAGCATATGCCGCATCACCGGATATTCATCGGAGATACCGTTACCGCCGTGCATATCTCTGGACATACGGGCGATATCCAGCGCCTTGCTGCAGTTATTGCGTTTCATCAGACTGATTAGCTCTGGCGCCAGTTGGCCCTGATCTTTAAGGCGACCGGCGCGCAGTGAACCCTGAAGTCCCAGACTGATCTCGGTCTGCATATTGGCCAGCTTTATCTGGATTAGCTGGGTGGCTGCCAGAGGCCGGTCAAATTGGATTCGGTCCAGACAATATTGCCGGGCGGCATGCCAGCAGTCTTCTGCAGCACCCATAGCGCCCCAGCTAATGCCATAGCGAGCTGAGTTAAGACAGCCAAAGGGCCCTTTAAGACCCTGCACATTGGGCATAAGTTGATCTTCGGGGACAAATACTTCGTCCATCACAATCTCACCGGTGATAGAGGCGCGCAGTGCCAGCTTGCCTTCAATTTTGGGGGCGGACAGGCCTTTCATGCCTTTATCCAGAATAAAGCCGCGGATAATGCCATCATCGGTTTTAGCCCAGACCACAAACACATCGGCAATAGGCGAGTTGCTGATCCACATTTTGCTGCCAGATAAAAGATAGCCACCATCCACAGTTTTGGCGCGGGTCTTCATGCCGCCGGGATCTGAGCCGGCATCTGGCTCGGTCAGACCAAAACAGCCAACCCACTCTCCAGTAGCCAGTTTGGGTAGATATTTCTCGCGCTGCTGCTCTGTGCCATAGGTATAGATAGGGTACATCACCAGGCTGGACTGCACGCTCATCATTGAGCGATAACCGGAGTCAACACGCTCCACTTCTCTGGCTATCAGGCCATAACAGACATAGTTAACTCCTGCGCAGCCATAGCCATCAATCATGGAGCCCAGCAGGCCAAGCTCGCCCATTTCGTTAAAGATGGCCCGATCAGTGGCTTCATTTCTAAATGCGTCGCGCACTCTGGGGGCCAGATGTTCCTGCGCATAACCGGCTGCGGTATCCCGCACCAAGCGTTCTTCATCACTGAGCTGGTCATCCAGACTAAATGGATCCTGCCAGTTAAATTTTGCCCAATCCGCTGCCATATTAGGATCCCTTTACTTGATAATGGTGCGCGGTGGAGTCCAGCGCACTGGTTGCACGTTCGATTAATAGATCAATTTCTTCATGGCTGCTGACAAATGGTGGTGAAATAATCATTGAGTCGCCCACCGCACGCATAACCAAATTATTGCTGACACAGAATTCACGGCAGATGCCACCAGATTTTTGCTCTGGCTCCAGACGCTCTCTGGTTTCTTTATTGCGCACCAGCTCAATGGAGCCCAGCATGCCGATGCCGCGCACATGGCCCACTATAGGGTGGTCTGCCAGTGCCTGCCACTTACTCTGCAGGTAGGGAGCCATATTATTGGCTACATGGTCGACCATATTTTGTTCTTCAATTATGTCGAGGGTGGCCAGAGCTGCGGAACAGGCGATTGGGTGGCCGGAATAGGTAAAGCCATGGCCAAACTCACCGCCAGAGCCGGTGACCACGCTGGCTACCTTATCACTGACCATTACCCCGCCCAGAGGCTGGAAGCCATTGGTGACGGCTTTGGCAAAGGTCATTAGATCTGGCTCTGTGCCATAGGTTTGGCAGCCAAACATGTTGCCAGTACGACCAAATCCGCAGATAACCTCGTCACTGATAAACAGAATGTCTCGCTCTTTAAGAATGCGGCTGACTTCCGGCCAGTAGCTATCTGGCGGCACAATAACGCCTCCCGCGCCCTGAATAGGCTCGGCAATAAAGGCCGCCACATTTTCAGCGCCCAGCTCGTCAATGCGTTTTTCCAGCTCCCGGGCTGCCTGCAGGCCAAATTCCTCGGCGCTGAGTTCACCGCCATTGCAGTACCAGTTGGGGTCGGGAATATGCTGTATATAGGGCAGGGTTTCAAACTGCTTGTGCACAAACTCAAAGCCACCCAGGCTAGCTGAGGCGATGGTGCTGCCGTGATAGGCATTGGTGCGCGACAGAATAATGCGTTTGTTGGGCTGATCTTTCAAATCCCAGTAGCGTCGCACCAGACGGATATTGGTGTCGTTGGCCTCGGAGCCGGAACCGGTAAAGAACACATGGGTAAATTGATCTGGAGTCATCTGTACCAGGCGATCGGCAAGCTCTACCGCTGGTGCATTACTGCACTGGAAAAAATTATTGTAGTAGGGCAGTTCCTGAAACTGCTTGCTGACTGCCTCGGCAATTTTTGGTTGGCTGTAACCCAGACTGCAGCACCAGAGTCCGGACATGGCATCGAGCAACTTATTGCCGTCGGTATCATGGATATAAATATGCTCAGCGCGGTTGATAATTCTGCCAGGCTTTTTTGC
>DDCQ01000077.1:35603-36695 GCA_002334915.1 Porticoccaceae bacterium UBA2002 | reverse complement strand
CTGGCCAGCAGAATAGATTTTGCGCCCATCAAACCAGGTTGAGAGCACCTGGGTGTCGGATATCTGGTGGGCATTTCCCGCAGCTTCCAATGCCAGCAGGTCGGTGCTCAGAATAACAAAGTCTGCCTTTTTGCCAGCTTCCAATGATCCGGTGATATGCGCATTTTGCAGCATTTTGGCGCCGTTAATGGTGTAGGCATCCAGGGCATCGGCCAGGGAGACTCTTTCGGCGGGGTTGTACACTCTGCCGGTCTCATCCTGTTGCCTGGTTACTGCTTTCTCCAGATTAAAGAAGGGTCTGGGCTCTCTGGTATCTACAGGTGCGTCGCTGCCTGCAGTTAAAATTCCTCCAGTAGCCAAGATAGAGCCCGCCGGGTAAGAATTAATATAACCGTAGTCACTGGGGTCAAATAAATCTTCCGCCGATTTAATATGGTCGAGAAACGGCGATACAGTCATCAGATAGCCCTCATCCGGTTCTATCCAGCCATAGGTAAATGTGGGGTAGACATCCAGTTCGGCAAAGCGGCCTATATCATCTGCATCAATAAACTGCGCATGGGCCATAGACAGGTTAGCTGTAGAATCTGGGTTGGCTTTGCGGGCAGCTTCAAAGGCATCCAGAGCAAAACGCACCGCCCGATCACCTATAGCATGGCTGTGTACATTAATACCGGCGCTGACCAGTGCCAGCGTATAGTTATGCAAGAACTCAGCTTCCTTTTCCAAAACCCCGTTGCTCTGGGTGCACTGGGCGGCCAGAAAACCATGTTCCTGATAAAAGGCTTTTTTATCTGCCGCCGAATTCAATGCACGCCCCCGAGCACAGGCAGCAGACTCTGTGTCTACATAGGACTGCACTACTATAGCGCCGCTGTCTGGATCCACACCAAATACAGGCTGCAGATAGTTATTTAGCGAGGCGGCATTGGGCAGGGTGGGGGGATTAGAATAGGGGTTGCCCTCGGTGACACCGTCTATAAATATTTTTGCAGTGTCGATTTTAAAATTGGCAATATCCTGATGGGCGGCCTGCACGGTCTGCATATCCGCAACCACAGCATCTACATCAATAGGTGCATCTGGATGGGG
>DDCQ01000077.1:26095-35507 GCA_002334915.1 Porticoccaceae bacterium UBA2002 | reverse complement strand
GCGCCATTGGGCTCTCCATCGGCATCTACCCCGACTGTAGCGCTGTAGTCAGCGAACTCTGCGGCCAGAGTCTCAGCGCTCAGGCCCACCTGGTTGCCATATTTATCTGTAGCCAGTGACAGTGCATAGCTATTGACTGCGCCATGGTGGCCATCGTTGCCCAGTAACATAATTGGGTGCTGAGTAGATACAGCATCCAGTGCCGCTCGCATAGTGGGTAATGCCTCTGAGGGTTCATTGCCCGCGGTGTAGGTCCACTGGTCAACGCTGAGCCATTCACCGGCTTCCAGACCCTCCAGGCAGGGCTTTAATCTAGGCACCATATCCTCCAGTGAATAGGGGGTGCTGGCAAGATCACAGCTGTCAGTTTTGACTATGCCGGGCAGATGAATATGCACATCATGGAGCCCCGGAATAAGCATCTTGCCCTGCAAATCAATGACTTCGGTCTGATCACCTATCAGGGGAGCCATGCTGCTGTCCGTGCCCAGGGCAACAATTTGATCACCGGTAATAGCCATAGCTGAAACCACAGACTGATTGCTGTCCGCGGTATAAATAGTGCCACCGGTAAACACCTTATCGGCAATATTGGAGGTTGGTTCCTGGCAGCCGACTAGACTGATGGCGACGAGAAGTATAGGGCTTGCTGCTCTCTTGATCATGGTTCACCTCTGATGATTATTGATTTTTGTCCCTATAGTAATGCTTCCCGATGACCACCGAATACCCTCTAGGGGTAGACGAAGCAATTAGCAGATTTTTAATAGCCGCCAAAGTGCCATAATAACGCCATACAGGTAACCCCGGAATTATTATGGAACAGCAAGAGCCCTCAGCGAATTTAAAGCCCTCAGCGAATGCAAAGCCCTCAGTGGTACTAGAGCAGTTTTTGCAGCAACATCCGGATATCGAAATATTTGAAGTTTTACTTCATGATCTAAATGGTATCCAGCGGGGTAAATGGCTGCCTCGAGAGCAAATATCAAAGCTGTTTAATGGCGGCTACAAAATGCCTCAGTCCACCTGCTCCATGGATAGCTGGGGTCGCGATCTGGAGGAGTTGGTTGCGGCTACCGGTGATAGCGACGGAGTCTGCCAACCCCATATCAGCACTCTGGCGCTGGTCCCCTGGGCAGATCGGCCCACGGCTCAAATTATTGTCTCCATGGGCAGCTTTACTGGTGATGAACCCTATTTGGGTGACTGCCGTGCGGTGTTGGCCAATATCTTGGAGCGGTTCGATAAGCTGGGTTTGACGCCAGTGGTGGCCAGTGAGATGGAGTTTCATCTATTTGAGCTGGACCCGGATCAGTTTGGCGTGCCCCAGCACAGCCAGCGGGCATTGGACGGCAGCCCGGCGCTGGGAGGGCAGACCTATGGCCTGGATGCCATGCGTGAGACCGCCCCACTGATGGACGCAATTAATAGTGCGGCGAAGATTCAAAATCTACCGGTCGATACATTAATTACTGAATTTGGTCCCTCGCAGTTTGAGATCAATCTTTATCATCAGGACTGTGCGCTGCGAGCCTGCGATCAGGGCAGTATGCTCAAGCGAGCGATTCGTCAGGTTGCGCGCAGCCATGATCGGGTGGCCTCTTTTATGGCCAAGCCCTTTGCCGATCAGGTGGGCAATGGCATGCATATCCACTTCAGTTTAGTCGATGCCGATGGCAACAATGTCTTTAATAACGGCACTGATACTGGTTCGGAACTGCTTAATCAGGCTGTCGCCGGCTGTCTGGCGACTATGGCCGATAGCATGGCAATCTTTGCCCCCAATATAAATTCTTTCCGGCGCATGGTGCCTGGTTGCTATGCCCCACTGGCACCCAACTGGGGCTATGAAAACCGCACCACAGCAGTGCGTATCCCTGGGGGGGATCACCGCGCTATTCGCATCGAGCACCGGGTTGCTGGTGCAGATGCCAATATTTATCTCACGGTTGCCGCCATGTTGGCAGGGGTGCTGCACGGTATTGAAAATAAACTGTCGGCGCCTGCGCCTGTAGTGGGTGACGCTGGAGAGGTTGAGCCTGTGCTGCCTCATTTCTGGAATGATGCAATTAAGGCATTTGAACAGTCAGACTTTATTCGCCAGGCCCTGGGTTCTGAAATGCAGAGAAACTATGCCCAGAGCAAGCGTATGGAAAAGCAGGAGTTTGACAGCAGGGTCACCTTGATGGAGTACGACGCCTATCTCTAGAGCCTGCGCTTGACCAGCAGGCTATCTATATCATTTTGCGAGAGTTTGGCTCGCGCCGCTGCAGTTTTAGAGGTGTTGGCAAAGGGGCCTACCAGTACCCGGTGCCAGACATCACCGGTGCCAGCTCCAGATGTTTCAACACTGGCGTTCAAATTTAGCAGCAGCAGTTTGACCCGCAAACCTTCAGCGTCCGGCTTGTTTCTAAATGAACCCACCTGCAGCGAATAGGAATAGTTTTTGCGGTCTGCGGCGCGTTCTTTTGCCTGTTCATCTTCGGGAATCACAATTTCTGACTCTTTGAGCATATCGTGAAAGCTAAATTTAACATCCGGTATTTCTACCTTTTCTGCAGCTTTGGCAATCGCTTTGGTGTCAGGTATTGTGCCGTCAAAAACCATGGGCATAAGATACATACTTAGAGCGCCAACCAGCATGCCAGCAAAAAATGCCGGGGCAGAGGATGAGCCTTTAGACTGATTCTGCGTTGAACGTGTAGCAGATTTTCTCGGGTAATCGCGTGCCATGGGTTGCCCTTATTCCGGTAGCCGCCAATTGTAGGTTAAGGGGCGGGCTGTTACCAAATATTATCCTCGCTAACCGACGATTTTTATAGCTCCTGGGGATCCACATCAATTGACCAGCGTACCCGGCGACTGTCTCTGTGAGATTCCAGCTGGGGTGCCAGCTGAGACAGCAGTGTCTGTAGAACTGGACGCTGCTCTGCCTCCAGCTGCAGCAGGTAGCGAAAGCGTCCGGCGCGTTTTTCCAGCATAGCTGGCAGGGGCCCAAGATAGGCCAGTTCAGGGCTGGGAGGCGCAAGATTTTCTGCAAGCTGGCGGACCAGCTGCAAAAAATGCTCTGCGTCGGCTGCCTGCTGGGCTTCGGCGCGGATAACTGCCATATGCCGAAAGGGCGGCAGCTGACTAAACTGGCGCTGGGCCAAAAGCTCTCTGGCAAATTGCCCGTAGCCCTGGGTCATCAAGAGATCCAGCAGAGGGTGCTCTGGCTGATGGGTTTGAATTAATACTTTTCCCCGGGCCTTGCCCCTGCCACTGCGACCAGCCACCTGGGTCAGCAGTTGCCCGGTGCGCTCATGGCCGCGAAAATCCGGGCTAAACAGGCCACTATCGGCATCTAAAACTGCCACCAATGTGACATTGGCAAAGTGGTGTCCCTTGGCCAGCATCTGGGTCCCGAGCAGGATACAGGGTTCACCGCTGTCCGCTGTATCAAACATCTGCTGCATGGCGCCCTTGCGTCTGGTGCTATCGCGATCGACACGCAGTACTTTGCTGTCGGGGAAACATTGTTGCAGGTAGGCTTCGCTGCGCTCGGTGCCCTCGCCAGCGGCAATGAGTTGCTGGCTCTGGCAGCTCGGGCACTGCTTGGGTATAAGTCGTTGATGATCACAGTGGTGACAGATTAGCCGACCCCGGGCTCTGTGTACTGTGAGTCTGGAATCGCACTGATTGCAATCTGCGGTCCAGCCGCACTGATGACAGAGCATTGCCGGGGCATAGCCGCGGCGATTGAGAAACACCAGCACCTGCTGTTGCTTTTTGATGGTTGCGCCAATGGCTGCCAATGTTGACGCGGCTATGCCAGATTCGACCCGCTCGGTTTTAAGGTCGACCATCTGCCAGTCCGGCTGCACTGCATCTCCAGCCCTACTGCTAAGTGTTAGATGCTGGTAGCGGCCATTGGCACAGTTGTTTAGGGACTCCAGCGAGGGAGTGGCCGAACCCAGAACAATGGGAATATCCTCTTGCCGGGCACGAATTACCGCGAGATCACGGGCCGAGTAGCGAAAGCCATCCTGCTGCTTGTAGGACTGGTCATGTTCTTCGTCGAGAATAATTAATCCCGGTGCTGCCAGTGGTGTAAATACCGCCGATCTGGTGCCCAGAATAATGGACGCCTCGCCGCTCCTGGCCTGCATCCAGGCCAGAAGGCGCTGCTTGTCGGATAGGCCGGAATGCAATGTCACCATGGAAACATTAAAGCGGTCGCGAAAGCGTTTTTCGGTCTGAGGTGTCAGGCTGATCTCGGGGATTAATACCAGTGCCTGGCGACCGTAGCGCAGCACCTTTTCAATGGACTGTAGATAGACTTCGGTTTTGCCACTGCCGGTAACCCCATCCAGCAGGTAGCTATTGAAGCCATGGCTGTGGATCTTATCCACAGCTATCTGCTGTGAGTTATAGAGGCTGAGATGGTCCTGTTTGAGTAAATTTTCCACAGGCTCTGTTACCGAGAAAATCATCACAGTTTCAATTAAACCTTTGGTCTCGAGCTGTCTAATAATGGTGCGAGAGAAAGATTCCAGAATGATAGACTCGGCCAACTCTGGCCCCTGAGCCTGGATCAGCTCTATAAGGGCTCGCTGTTTGGGCGCCTGCTTAAGAGATTCGGGCCCCAATCCGAGCCCCAAGGTGCTGAGCTTCCAGCCCGGCTGGCCCGGCTCAGGTGGTAGTTCACCTGTGCGCAGCAGAACAGGTAATGTTGAAAACAGTGCATCGCCAATGGGCTGTTGGTAGTAGTTGGCTGCCCAGATAAACAGTTTAAATAATGAGGGCGGCAGCAGGGGCTCGGCATCGATTAAATGGCTGATAGGTTTGAGCTTGCCAGGGTCGAATTCGCTGTGTCGGGCGGTCTCAATAATCAGTCCGGTCACCTGGCGGCGGCCAAAGGGTACGGTCACTCGACAGCCGGGCTGTAGCTCTTTCTCCGCTTGATTTTGGTCAATATCAGCGGGGATTAGATAGTCGAATAGCCGGCGCAGAGGTGAGGGCACTGCAACACGAATAATTAAAGGCTCTAACTGGGCCATAAAAAATTGAGAATTCCTTTTGTAACCTGGTTTATTTCTGCTAGAATCCGCGCTCTTTAGAAATGGCCTACCGTGCCTTGCGGGAACTGAACTGCGTTTCACATCTGTCTGCGGAGTAGTTTAACAGTTTCACGACGGGGTGGCGGCTCGCGAATTGGAGTATATGATGAAAACTGAGATTCACCCAGCCTATAACGAATTAGTTGCAACCTGCAGCTGTGGAAACGTTATTAAAGTCGGTTCAACACGCGCTGAAAGCATCTATTTAGATGTTTGCTCTGCCTGTCACCCGTTCTACACTGGCAAGCAGAAAATTGTTGATACTGGTGGTCGAATCGATCGCTTCAACAAGCGTTTTGGTGCTGCCAAGAAGTAATCGGCAGTCAGCTAGACAAAATAGTAGAGTGCGTCGCGGATTCTGTCCCCGGCGCATTTTTTTTGTCTCGCTGAACAGGGATTAAATTTTTGCTGCTATCAGCCTTTTGTGGAGGCTGTCATCAGCGGTTACAATAACCACCGAAACTGTCTGTCAGGCCTTGAGGAGGCTTTTTGTGCGCGCACTATGGATGTTTGTTCAATTTATTGTCGTTGTTGCTATCGCTCTAGTGGGCGCCCTGTTTGCTATGGAAAACAGTCAGTTAATCAGTGTTAACTTTATTTTGTTCAGTACCCCGACAATAAGCCTGGGTCTGTGGCTGTTAATCTTTGTTGCCTCGGGAACCCTGCTTGGCATCTTTGCCAGCTCAGTTATTATTGCCAATTACCGGCGCAAGCTAAATCGCGCGCTCAAAAAGGATTGACCTATTTATGAGCAATTCTCAATCTCCGGTGATTGTCGCCCTTGATTTCGATAACCAGCTGGCGGCTCTGGCCCTGGCTGAACAGCTTGATCCCAATCAGTGTCGCTTGAAGGTGGGTAAAGAGCTCTTTACCCGCGCCGGGCCCGAGTTGGTCAAAACTCTGGTGGCTATGAATTTTGATGTTTTTCTCGATCTGAAATTTCATGATATTCCCAATACCACAGCCAAGGCGGTCAGTGCCGCTGCTGATCTGGGCGTATGGATGACCAATGTGCACGCCTCCGGTGGCAGCCGCATGATGTCAGCGGCCAAGCAGGCTCTGGAACAGCAGAACAGTGCTATGTTGCTGATTGCTGTGACTCTACTGACTAGCATGGACGACACTGACCTGGCCGAACTGGGAGTTGGCTGCAGGCCCGCTGAACAGGTTGAGCATTTAGCTCGCCTGGCACAGCAGTCTGGTTTGCATGGAGTGGTCTGCTCTGCTCAGGAAGCCAGTTCTTTGAAGGCTGGACTGGGTGCAGATTTTAAACTGGTTACGCCAGGTATACGCTTGCCTGACAGTGCCGCTGACGATCAGCGCCGGGTGGTAAGCCCGCCGCAAGCTATGGCGATGGGCAGCGATTATCTGGTGATTGGCCGACCTATTACGCAGTCGGCTAATCCCCTTGAGACCCTAGTTCAAATTAACCAGTCCCTCTCCCTTTAAACTTTTGACTGGTTGTTCAATCTGGTTGGAATACGCGGACATAGTCTACCTGCATCTGCTGGGGAAACTGAGTCTCGGCATTGGGTGCGCCTGGCCAGTCACCACCTACAGCCACATTTAACAGGAAGAAGAAATTCTCGTGGAATTCTGTTCTATCAGATGAAGTTATCTGTTCGCTGTGGAACTGAACTCCATCCAGAGACCATTTGATCGAGGTCGAGTCCCAATCGATACTGTAGACATGGAATGCGTCTGCCAGCAGACCATTGGCTACCGTTGTAGAACCTCCGGTATATTCTCTTGAGCCACCTGCATTGGAATAGTGGATTGTGCCATGGGTGGTTTTTTCTCTGTTGATCGTGCCACCGACCATTTCCATAATGTCAATTTCACCACTGGCAGGCCAGCTGACGGTGGTAATACTTTCGCCCAGCATCCATGCGGCGGGCCAGATTCCCTGACCCTTAGGTAACTTGGCGCGGACATCAATGCGACCATAGGTGAAAAACTTCTTGCCCTGAGTCTTGATTCGAGAGGAGGTGTAATTGCGCCCACCAAAACTTTCTTGTTTGGCGGTTATAGTCAGCAGTCCATCGGCTATGGTGGTGTTTTCGCTGCGGTAATATTCCAGCTCATTATTTCCCCAGCCGCAGAGATTATTATTGCAGCCATCACCGATTTCATGAGTCCAGTTGCTGCTGTTTAAGGTGGAACCATCAAACTCATCACTCCACACCATACTGTAGCCCTCGTAGGATATGGGTGAGGTGTAATCGACCGCAGGACCACTGCCTGTATCACCATCTGTACTGCCATCACCCATTTCCCAGCGGATATTGTCCAGCTGGAAAACGGTACTGGTAAGCTTGGTGGCCCAAATCACAATACCAGTGTTGACCTTGCTCAGGTCCAGCCCACCGCTGACCAGATTGTTAACAGGAACCGTGACAGTCTCCCAGCCGGAAGCGCCTTTGCTTCCCAGGGAATAGAGGCCGGATGTGCAGGGATATACACAGTCAATCTTCATAGAGAAATTGCTATCGCCACTCACCACCAGGATATCGAAAATAATATTGCCACCGGCATAGGCACTTGCATCTACAGTAGTTAAGTTTGAGGTTTGGATAAAGAAACCTGCGTCTTTACCAGCAGAGCTGTGAGTGATTTGCAGCACATCACCGCGATCTGCATCAGCCGCCATCGACCAGCTGATATTCGGGCAGCCTGCGCCGCCATCGTTTTTGCAAGTTCCATAGTTGGGATTTCCCGAGTCATAGGCACCCAAACCCTCATCCCACAGAGCATCGGCAGCGCCTGCCTTGAAGACATTCAAGTCAGCAGTAACAGTAACAGTTCTGGTTTCCGTTGTATTATTGCCAGCGCTATCGGTTGCGCTGTAAGTTATTGTGTACTGGCCCGGTTCATCTACATTGACGGTTCCGCTTGGCGATACATTCAATGCACCATCGATATCATCTGTCGCACTGGCCCCGGCATCAGTATAGGCTTGCCCCTGCGGATGGGTAACCGCAGCATCTCCTGTCAACGTAATAACCGGAGCTGTGGTGTCAGCTGCAGGCTGAGGAGTAGGAGTAGAGGTGGGAGTACCACCGCCGCCACCGCCACCGCATGCGGTCAGTAGAATTGATATTACAGCTACAGCAAGTGGTAGCAGTGGTCTCTTAAATAACTGAATTACAAGCATGATGTCCTCAAGACTGTTTTCACCTTTGATAACGCACTATTTTCAGCCTTGGGACATCCAAGCTCTAGGCAAATAGGCTCAACTGAGGTTGAGGTGCGACAAAAGGCCATATTTCTCGCTATTTGACTAAAAATGTTTGGCTGATTTGTTTCAGTTAGAAACTGTTAACAATATTTGCTGCACAGCTGATGAGCCCATTTTGCCTTATCTCCGTACAGAATAGGCCGCTGACAAAATTGTATAAAAAAGTCGTTTTTATGATTGTTCTCGACAGAATTGAGGACTAGAATACCGGGCTTTTTTTGATTTTACCCTTGAGAACAATAAAAAAATGACCGTTGCCACTGCAGAAGCTTTTGCACCTCTAACCAACATCACTGAACCCAAGTGGTGGACAGGCACGCCTGCTATTTCTCCTGACCTGTTTGTTATTGATGGCAATCAGTATCGAGTCAACGGGGAGCCACTGGTTGCAAGCCCGGAACTCGCTGCCCATATGCAGAAAACATTTGATGATGTAGGTCTGGTTCATGTTATTAACACTGGCCTGGATGATCTGCAGTCCATGCGCCTGATCGCCGTTCAGGTATTAAAAAACGAGCGTAAGTACGAAGGCGGTGCCAACCCGCGCAAGACTATCGAGAAAAACGTCTACGAAGTGGGTGCGCCACTGCAAGCCTGGCTGCACTACCACCATGAGATGGCCTATATTGGGTCCAGCACCAAGATGGTTAGCTTTATGGCTCACAAGATGCCAAGCGAAGGTGGCTACACCTATGTTTCAGATAACTGCCAGGCTACAGATGCCTTGATGGCGACTCCTTTTGGTCAGAAACTGAAAGAGTTGGGCCTCTGTTATCACCGCAATCTCTCAGACCGCGAGTCATTTGTCGATCGCCTTGATATAGGTGTTTACAATCACTGGCAGCAGTCCATGTTGACCGAAGACCCGGACGAAGCTGTGGCTGAAGCCCAGCGACGTGGTCTGGAGGTTGAGTGGGGCCCGAACAGACTGTTAAAAACCCGGTTCTATATCTCCGCATTTGAGTATTTTCCGCAGTTGGACCGCAACCTGTTGTACAGCAGTATGGCCGACGACAGCACCTGGTTCGATACCTGGCCTCTGGTTCAGCATCTGCCTGCCGATGAGCGTCCGCTG
>DDCQ01000077.1:14482-26074 GCA_002334915.1 Porticoccaceae bacterium UBA2002 | reverse complement strand
GACGATTACGGTATCCCTATCGCCTGGGAAGTTGGCGATGTTGCACTGATCTGTAATTATCGTTTTGCCCATGGTCGCCCAGCTGTTCATCTAAAAGAGGATGAGCAGAGAGAGTTGGGTGTGTTGATTGGCGAATCCTTTGATCGTGTGGAGACTCTCGAGGATAAGTGGTAGCCGCAGAGACTTGTCGGTTATGATGTGGAAAAATTTATAGCCAATATATTAACAGTGCAGCCTCAATGCAAACTTTAATCGAAAGCCTGACGCAAATTCTAGAACCCTCAGCCCTGCTTCTGGGCGATGATATTAGCGAAAAATACCATGCGGACTGGAGCGGGGCCTCTCCCTGTGTGCCCGCAGCCCTGCTCAAACCAAAAACTACCGAACAGCTTTCTCAAATTATGGCCCTGTGCCACGAGCACAATCAGCCTGTTGTAGTGCAGGGTGGATTGACTGGCCTGGCCGGAGGCGCAACCCCTTTAGCTGGTGAATTTGCCATCTCCCTGGAGCGCATGAATGCTGTTGAGGAAATCGATACCAGAGGCATGACCGCGACGGTACTGGCCGGAACGCCATTGCAGGTATTGCAGGAAGCGGTCGACGAGCATGATCTGTTTATGCCCCTGGATCTGGGTGCCCGCGGCAGCTGTAATATTGGCGGCAATGTGGCTACCAATGCCGGCGGCACAGAGGTTATTCGCTATGGTATGACCAGATCTCTGGTGCTGGGCCTGGAGGTGGTTTTGGCCGATGGCACAGTGGTTAAGGCCATGAATAAAATGGTCAAAAATAATTCCGGTTATGATTTAAAACATCTTTTTATTGGCTCCGAGGGCACCCTGGGTATTGTTACCAGAGTGGTGGTGCAGCTACAGCCCAAGCTTCTGGCTTCCCATACGGCACTCTGCGCCCTCGAAGACTATGACTCTGTTATTAAACTGTTAACCGAGCTTAAGCGCAGTTTGGGTTCTGGCCTGACTGGCTTTGAACTGATGTGGGATAACTACTTTAACAAGGTATTGGAAGTAGAAGCAGACTTACAGAACCCTTTTGCCGACGACCACAATTTCTACCTGCTGGTTGAGTACAAAGATAATGAAACTGCCCTGGGTGCAGAGCGATTTGAAGCGGAGCTTTTTGGTCATTTGGAGGCAGAGCTGCTAACGGATGCTGTGGTGGCTCAGTCCCATAAGGATGCGGAGGAATTCTGGCGTATCAGGGATGGTATTGGCGAGCTATTTAAGGTTCTGGGGCCAGTCTCTAATCAGGATGTCAGTCTGCCAATCGCAGATATTGGTGTCTTTGCGACCCATCTGGAAACACGACTAAAGGCCAAATATCCTGATATTGGTGTGCTGCTGTTTGGCCATATAGGCGACAACAATCTGCATGTCTGTGCCTATACAGGTCGCGAGGAAGACAAACTACTTATCAATGAAGATATTATGCTGATGATTGGCGAATACTCAGGCGCCATTACCGCAGAACATGGTGTGGGAGTTCTCAAGCGAGATTTTCTGGATCAGTCTCGCACGGCTGAGGAGATTGCCCTGATGAAAACCATCAAGGCCGCCATGGACCCCAAAGGTATTCTTAATCCTGGCAGGGTAATCTAGCCTAGCAGGTCACTTTGCCTCTGAATGAGACAGAACTACCGCTATTCTGAGATGAATCGTCTCAGCGACCATATACTTAGAATGATCCTCTGAGTATGGTACTACTCATAACTCATAAATCTAGAGAGGTGTACTCATGAATCTGAAGTCGTTATTTTTACTTGCCGCGATAACTGGTCTGGCAGGCTGTTCTGCTGAGCAGCAGGCTGTTGAAACTGCAGCTGTGATTGATGCGCTGCCAGATGGTGCCTATCTGATTGCCGGTGTTACAGTCACCGAAAATGGCGAAGTGAGCCAATACAGTCGCGACCAGATAAAAATTTATACCCAGGGCCGTTTTATGTATGCCTTTAACAATGCTCAGACAGAGAGTATTGACGTTGGTGCCGGTGATGCCACCTGGTCAAATGGCCTGATGGTTGAGGTACCCAGAGTGAACCACAATGGCCCAGTCTCAGGTTACAGCTTTGATGTTGCCATAGCTCAGACTGAAACTGGTTTTGAGCAAACTATTATTGGTATGGAATACGAAGGTGGTCGCCTTTTGGATATGGTTGAGGTGTGGGACACTGCGTCTACAGCTACCTCGGCTTTTGATGGCCTCTGGCAGCTGCAAGCCCGTGAATCCAATGACCCGGATATCACTGCGTTTACTGAAACCAAGATGATCGGCGGTGGCCACTATATCTGGTTGCAGAATGTTGTCTCTAAGGGCGAAGCTATTCAGGAATTTGGTTTTGGTACCTTTGAATTGGACGCAAATGGCGACGCTATTGAGACTGCTATGACAAGTTCAATGCCTGATTATGAGGGCACAGTTAGCACAGTCAAAATTGAACTGATCGATGACAATCACTTCACCCAGTCATTTGTCTACAATGGTGAAACTGTTACTCAGACCTATATGAGAATGTAATAATTAAAACCTGATCACATAGTAAAAACCTAAAAAGCCCGCTGTTCAGCGGGTTTTTTTATATCATCAATCGAATATGCGCCTCTGCGGAAAACGTTTATTTAGCCATTTCTGAGATCGTATTTTCGTCAATAACAGCGGCAATAGTTTGCCACTTTGAGTTTTCTTCGGCCATTGTCTGCCACCTGTTGCCACTCTCCTAAAGAAGTCAATTTCCCTGTCGATCTCGCTTAGCGAGATCGCGGAAATAAGTCTGTATCTCAGAAAATATTTTTGGGCAATTGGATTAAAACGACTTGAAGATTGGTACTAACATAACAGCAACTATTGCGGCTACTAGCCTCGCTAAGAACGAGCGAGCTATGGCGCAGTCGATGCAGCGACTTTCAACAGGGGTGAAAATTAATTCAGCCGCTGATGATGCCGCTGGGCTGGCTATGGTTGACCGAATGACAGCTCAGTCAAAAGGACTGAGCCAGGCCGTGCAGAATGCCAATGACGCCATAGGTATGATCCAGACCGCTGATGGCCCGATCAGTGGTGTAACAGATATGCTGCAGCGCATGCGTGAACTCTCGGTACAGGCTGTTAGTGACACCAATACAGCCAGCGATCGTCAAGCGTTGGATCTTGAATACCAGGCATTAAAGTCAGAAGTAACCAGAATCTTTAGCCAGACTCAGTGGAATGGTGAGAATCTTCTGGATGGGTCTCATTTTGGCGCCACCACCTCTTTCCAGGTGGGTGCTAATGTCTCACAGACTATTGAAATGTCTCTGGGTGCATTCTCAACGGCGACTCTGGGCAGAACAACCAACTATGGTAGCCATCTCTCAGCGGCCCCTGCCAGCGTTGAGGTATCTCAGCCTACCTCTAGCTATGTCACTACCAATGATACAACGGGTAGCTGGACTCAGCGCGGCGCAGATATTGATGGAGAAGCTGCCGGAGATGAGAGCGGTTGGTCGACGGTTATGAGCAATGATGGCAACACCATTACTATAAGCGCGCCGCGAAATGATGGTGCTGGCGCAGACTCCGGTCATATTCGCATCTTTGACTGGAGTGGCTCGAGCTGGGTGCAGCGCGGGCTAGATATTGATGGAGAGGCCAAGACCTTTACTAATGGTGACTTCTCATCCTCCAGTGTTAGCGTTAATGGCAATGTGGCCTCAATAGATGGCTGGGATATTCATTTAGAGCAGGTAAAACTGGGTAGCTTGGGTGCTACCGGCCCCTCAACTGTTGCCGGCTATGCCACACCTTCAGATAGCACACCGAATCCCACCTATGGCGCAAGAATCAGCCGCGGTGATCAAAATGCGCCCAATAGCGCCAGCTATAATTACTCTGTTAATGGCAGTACGCTACAGATGTACTCCAGTACTCGTGTTTATGGGGGAGACGTACTTCATGGGCCCTATGTGGTGTCAAAGGAGCCCGTCTATGTGGCCGCCGGATCTGACTTAAGCTTTGAGTGGCGAGCTCAGGGTGGCAGCGACGCCTTCGACGTCTATGCCTATGCTCTGAACACGGATACTGGTGAGACAATTAATCTGTTAAATCAGACAGGCAGCGGCACTAATGATAGTGGTTGGCAGACGGTCAATGTAGATATACCTACAACAGGCAACTACAAGTTTGTATTTGTGTCTGGCACCTTTGATGAAACCTTTGGGACCGTCGCAGGAGCCTCCCTCTATATAGACAATGTCAATGTAGGCGCTGCTCCTGGGGCACTGAGCTACAGCCAGTTGCTGGCTAACTTAACAGAGGCCGGTGCCCTGACCAGTATTGCTATGAGTGAGGATGGCAATACGGTTTCCATTGCCGATTTTGGCGCTGAAAGCACAGCAGGACAGGTGAGAGTTTACAGTTGGGATGGCAGTGCCTGGATTCAGAAGGGTGCGGATCTGGTGGGTGAGGCTCCTGGAGACGCTGTTAGCAGCATCAGTATGAGCGGTGATGGCGATACCATTGTTATGGGTGCCTCTTACAACGATGGTAATGGCACAGATGCAGGCCATGCAAGAGTCTATGACTGGAATGGTAGCAGCTGGGTTCAGCGCAGCAATGATATCGATGGTCAGAGCGCGGCAGACTACAGCGGACAGTCGGTGAGTATTAGCGATGATGGCAATACCATGGCTCTGTCTTCACCGGGCAATAATAGTAATGGCAACGACTCGGGTCATGTGCGTATCTTCACCTGGAGCGGCACTGCATGGATAGCTGTAGGCAATCCTATTGTGGGCGAGTCGGCTGAAGATCAGATTAACAATGTTTCTATCAGTACAGATGGCGAGACTATTGCTGTAGGTGCCACCGGCAATGATGGCAATGGTGCCGATTCTGGTCATGTTCGGGTCTACAACTGGAATGGTACAGCCTGGACTCAGATTGGTGATGATATTAATGGTGAGGCTGCAGGTGATATGAGCGGTTACTCGGTTGCTCTGAGCGACGCTGGAGACACTGTAGCTATTGGAGCTCCAGCAAATGATGGCAGTGGCTCTAATGCTGGCCATGTGCGCCTCTATGATTGGAATGGCACTGCATGGGTCCAACGCGGAGCTGATCTTGACGGAGAGGCCATTGATGATCGCAGCGGTTCTTCTGTCAGCATTAATTCCATTGGATCTACAGTGGTTGTTGGAGCGCCAAATAATGATGGCAATGGAGCTGACTCGGGTCATAGCAAAGTTTACGATTGGCCAACTACCACTGCACTAGTCCATACAGCTGGTGTAGATGTTATCGATTTTAATAACCGCGATTTAGTCGAGGGCGATCGCATTACCCTGACCATTGCTGGCGGTACAGAGATTCAGGGAGTCATAGGTACTGATAGCCTAGATGCATTGCTGACAGACATGGCAACTCAGATAGCAGCTCAAACAGGCTTGTTTACAGCGGCGTCTGCAGCTTCTGGCGTACTAACAATTTCTGGTCTTCTGGATGGTTCTTCACCTGCTTCGATCGCCGTTAGCCTTGAGCAGTTTGAGGCCGTAGTTACCACTGCCATTAATACCTCATCACAAGCCACTATCTCATTACAGGTAATTGACAGTGCATTAACCCAGATGAATCTGCAGCGCTCTACCTACGGCGCGACCATGAATCGCCTGGAATATGCCATAGATAATCTCAGTGATATGTTCACCAATACTCAGTCCTCACGCAGCCGTATTGAGGATGCAGATTACGCGAAAGAGAGTGCTGAACTAGCCAGAACCCAGATTATTCAGCAGGCCGCGACTGCCATGGTGGCTCAGGCTAACCAACAGACTAAGATTGTAATGGATATTTTAAACTGGGATAAATAGGCCGCGCCGCTAGGTTAAATCACGCTCGCTACTAGATTGCATCTGAACTAGCCATCACCTCTGCAGCTGACGCTGGCTTTACACAGACCCAGGTTAAACCGGCGCTGATCAGCAGATAGGCGACAGCATAATAGAGCCCGGTAATGCTGATTAGATCGGCAGCAAAGCCTGCATATAGCATGGCTGTAAGCGCAAGCAGGCGGGAATATTCCAGCAGCCGCACATAGTGTTTTCCGTCAAGTATCGCGCCTACAACCACCAGAATATAAGCCTGGGCTACCACGGTTATCCACAGCAGTGAGAGGGGCAATTGCTCGGCCTGACCTGCACTCCAAAGGTGGATAATCGACAGCACAGCATACTGGGCAATAATGGCCCCATGGACTCGGGAGCTTAGACCCGGGTTATATTTCTCAAACTGCGCCAAATCAGATTTAGGCTGCGGATACAGGCTGGCAACATCGTCTGGCCGCCAGCCAGTCCGCGACCAGAGCACCCGAAATTTATCCTTCCACAACTGGGTACGCCAGACATCACGAGTCATGCCGACAAAAATATGCAGATTGGCCCAGATTGGGTTCCAGCTGGCCAGTGGTGTCCGAATACCATAGATAGGCTCAATCTCAGGAGTCTCTGCCCTGAAGGTACCAAACAGGCGATCCCAGATAATAAACAGGCCCCCATAATTGGTATCTATATATTCCGGGTTCTGGGCATGATGAACTCTATGGTTCGATGGGGTGACCATAAACCATTCAAGGAACCCCAGAGTCGAAATATGCTGTGTATGTACCCAGAACTGATAGATCAGATGGGCAGAGGCGATACTGACATACATATAGATTGGCATGCCGAAGAAAAAACAGGGAATAAAAAACACCCAGGTGGTCATAAAACTGGTACTGGTTTGGCGCAGGGCAGTACTCAGATTGTAGTCTTCACTCTGGTGGTGAACCACATGGGACGCCCAAAACAGCTGCCGCTCATGGCTTATGCGATGATACCAGTAGTAGAGAAAATCGTAGAGTAAAAAGCCCAGTAACCAATGGCTGATAGATGCCATATCAAATACCCAGACCGCATAATTTTGCTCGATACGAGAAAATACCAGCAGACCGATATTGAGAAATACAAACTTGGTCACTGTGCTTAGCAGGCCCATACTCAGGCTATTGATGCTGTCGTTAACCCTGTAGGTGTTTTTGCCTTTTAGCCAGCCCCAGCAGAGCTCAACCATAATTAATAGCAAAAAGACGGGCACTGCGTAGGGTACAAAATTCATAGATTCCCCAATCTAACTAGCACGAAGTATACGGGGCCGAGTAATTTAGGGTTTTCTATCTGCGAATATCCCGATAGTTCTGTATCAATAGAGCCAGAGGTATCAGCCGAAAGGCAACCATAGCCAGTGAGGGGTTGCTGAGATTACTCATGGATGCCAGTAGATATAGCTCCATATCACTCCAGATCAAACAGCAAACTATAATTAGAGCTGCAACATTGACTGACCTAAATTAGAGGTTCTTATAGCATGAGTACAGATAGCCCGCGCTACCTAAAAGAACCATCGACAGCCTGATATTAACCATGCTGTCTACCGATGCTGCATCCAGGAGCCGCTGGTTTAAATCAGAGGCGAGATGGTATTCCGGGAACTGGGTTACCATGATCACCCTAAAGCCCCACAGGAGAACTATAAGCACACATCGTTTAAGAATTCTCGGTCGAATTGACTCTAGATAGGTTTTGGATACTTCCTGATGAGGAAATAAAGCCTTCATTTCCTCCTCTGAAACATGTGTCTTCTCGCGCATTAATAACCCGTCCAGCCGAACTCTTTTATTGGTATCATTTTATTTGCGGTATAAACCACAGGATACTCCTTTCAAATATCTAAATCATCTTATTGATAGATATCTGCGGTGTCCAAATTGCTTGCACAATTGGTCGAACCGGGGTGCCGGATCTCGCCGATAACGGGCAGCGAACAAAAACCCTCGCCCACAGGCTAGGGCTTTATTTTTTGATACCAGTGCCCCGATTTAATCTCTAAGGTTTTGAATATTTAACACGTCGCTATTAAAAAATGCTCCAAGTTTAATATTTTATTTTCAGAAAGAGTTCTGCCTACAGGTGAAAAATACACAGAGTTAAGGTCTTGAAAAATCAAATTTTGCTTTATTGTAAAACCATTCTTCGTAAGCATGCTTTCTATTTCTTGAGTATTGTATAACGATATCCAAGGCTCTCCCGCTTTAGCTGACAAGAATTTTATCATCTCAGCTCGTTTTGCTGCATTTGGGTAACCCTTGCCAAAACAGGTCTCTGGGTCTTGATCTAGAAGTTCGTTGACATAAGATATAAAAAAGGTGGAGTTGGTATTTTTAGAGAGATTAGCCAAGTCTTCTATCGTCGAATTGAGAGCTTCTTTGGTAATGTACTGTGTTACACCCTCGAGCGTGAAGATTGTCGACTTACTTTGATCAAAACCTGCAGCTATAAGCTGTTCTGCGAAAGACTGATCTGTGAAATCACAAGGCACATAGGATACGTCAGCTGTATTGGATATTTCTTTAGGGCGTTTAGAGCACTTTTTAGCCTGGACCTCTGGCTGATCTACTTCAAAAATCTTTAGTGAAGAGGGAAGTTCCAAGCGATGAGCGCGCAAGTCATATCCGGCTCCCAAAATGACATATTGCTCTAATCCATTAATAGCAGCTTTCTCAACCAGATCATCAATAAGACGCGTGCGGGCAATGATATGCTCATGAAAACCGGGCGCGATCTTCTCAGACAACCAAACGGAAAATTTATGGCCCATCAATTTAATTAATCCAGCGCCTACAACAAACCTGTCGGCAAAGGGATCGTTTATGACACGCTTATCTGTCGGGGCTAATGTTTCAATCAAACGTTGTTTGGCAACTCCCTGAGCTGTAGCGTCTTTTGTAAAAATTGATCTATTCATTTGTCACCCCTAGAGTTCCTGAAAGGCAGAGTTTCAACAAGGTAGGGAATCCCGCCCATGCACATACCGGCCCTGATCAGCGGTTGGCCTTATATCAAACAGCCATATCAGGCTTGCTAAACCTGTGCGGGCTGCAAAGTATAGAGCTAAGCCAGCGGCCAGGGTGCTAGAGTTAGGGATAGAGTTTTCATCTTATTGAAGCTTTCTATCTATACAGCACATGGCTTTTTAAGGAATGACCTCTTACAGTTTATTCACTAAGAAATTTGCCGTTATCCCATTGACCTTGGACAACTCTTCCATCGGGATAGGTCAATGTTCCCTCACCATGCTCTTCATCATCTTTGAATTCGCCAACATATTTATGTCCTTGTGGCCATCTGTAGGTTCCCCAGCCATGTCTCTTGTTATTTCGATATTCGCCATCGTACTTGTGCCCATTGGGTGATTCGAACACACCCTGACCATTTATCTTACCAGCCTGAAATTGGCCTATAAATTTCCTGCCATCTGGAAAAAAATAAGCGCCGTGACCATTAACCTTATCATCTGCCCAGTAGCCTTCATATTTTCGTCCATCAGCCCATATATATGTCCCATTACCATTTACACAGTCCCCCGCTATGCAACCTATTAAAGAGCTTAACTCTGGAGAGGCACCACCTGAATAAGAATCGAATGCAGCGAGTCTTTCAGGCCCACTTGGATGACTTGAGCTTTGGCCTGACCTAAGTTCAGTTGAATCCGCGCCTATGAACAATACGACTTGTCTCGCGGCAAATCGATCATAATCAGCCAGCTGGATTAATTTGAGCCCTAATCTATCTGCTTCTGATTCCTGATCCACTGAATATGTTAATCTTCCAGACTCTCGACCAGACGCGTAACCATCCTCGACAGCATCCTCTATAATATCGTCGAGTATGTCGTCACTAGCGCCTAGCCCTGCTGCTATGGCCCCCACCAAGATTCCAGACAAGAATCCAGTTGTAGCACCCATGATTTCGCTATTAACAATGTCTTCCATTCCATGATTAAGAATATGATGACTCATTTCATGAGCTAATATAAAAGCTATTTCATCGTCAGAATTAGTGTATTTAAAAACCTCACTATGAAACGTAATGTCGCCCGATGGTGTTATGTATGCATTAAAATTTTCATCGTCGACCACATTCAGAGTCCAGTTGCTGCAGGAGGAGTCTAGCCATTTTTCTCCATTTTCAAGGCAGGCAGCTCTGGCATGGGGCGCCAGTCTTTCATACACTCTTGATAGGGCTATCTTAGGGTCTTCCTTAATATCCTGAGGTTTTCTCTCTGCTTGATTTGCTATTTTATTGCGCTTGATTTGAAGAGTCGCCTCGTCAAATTGAGGCATATATTGCGCAGGTGTGCATCCACTAGCTATTACTAACAGACCGATGCTAAAGCATCGATATATCATTCCTCCTAGACTCATCAGTAATTACCTCAGGCTAAACACCAAACTTCAGGTAGACATAATATCTCAGAGGCAAGTTTCTGCAATAGTTTGGAACCTAGGCTAAACGAGCAGGGTTTTTTTGTTTTGTACCCGGTGGCCGGACTGATGATATCAGCCTAGGGGCTGTTATCACTTGCTGCGCAAGCGCCTTCGGCGTCCTAATTGCTTGCACAATTAGTCGAACCGGGGTGCCGGGTCTCGCCGACAACAGGCAGCAAACAAAAAACCCCGCCTAAAGGCAGGGTTTATTTGTTTGGTACCAGTGGCCGGACTCGAACCGGCACGCTTTTAAGGGCGGGGGATTTTGAATCCCCTATGTCTACCAATTCCATCACACTGGCATTCTATTGCCCGGGAGCGGGCAGGGCGTGGATTATAGCAGTGATCAATGCTTGGTCAACTGATCTTGATGGGTTTTGGTATTAAATGGTTTGGTGTTTGGGCTCAATTTCTATACCCTTGCGCCCTTGGATAAATAAACGGTAGTCACCCAGATTTTTAGCTATGCGCCGCGACCATTTTCAGTTTGATCTTCCCGACGAATTAATTGCTCGGCAGCCCACGGCGGAGCGCCGTGGTAGTCGCCTGCTGTTTTTGGATTCCGAGGCTGAGGCTCTCGAACATCAGCAGTTTGCTGACTTCTTGTCTCATGTTAAGGCTGGGGATCTGCTGGTTTTTAATAATACCAAGGTGATCCCTGCGCGACTGTTTGGCCATAAGGAAAGTGGCGGCAAGATAGAGGTATTGGTGGAGCGAGTGCTGGGGGCTCATTCAGTGCTGGCCCATATTCGTGCCAGCAAGTCTCCCAAGCCTGGCAATCAGCTTATTTTTGATAATGGCCACCGTGCTGAAATGCTGGGTCGGGTCGATGATCTTTTTGAGCTTGCGTTTGCTGAGCCTGTGCTAGATGTGCTGGATAAGATTGGCCATATGCCTCTGCCGCCCTATATTGATCGCTCTGATACTGATGAAGATAAGTCTCGCTACCAAACGGTTTATGGCGATCAGTTGGGTGCGGTGGCGGCGCCTACGGCTGGTTTGCATTTTGATCAGCAGCTGCTGGCTGATATTGCCGAAAAGGGCGCGCAGATTGCCTTTGTAACATTGCATGTGGGCGCTGGTACCTTTCAGCCAGTGCGGGCGGATAATATCCAAGACCATCAGATGCACTCCGAGTGGCTGCAGGTTTCTGAGGCGGTTTGCCAACAGGTGGCTGAGACCAAAGCCCGTGGTGGGCGTGTGATTGCGGTGGGTACCACCAGTGTGCGCTGCCTGGAAACCGC
>DDCQ01000077.1:1977-14462 GCA_002334915.1 Porticoccaceae bacterium UBA2002 | reverse complement strand
CTCTCCGAATCTACTCTACTTATGCTGGTCAGCGCATTTTCTGGCTATCAATCTATAATGGCGGCTTATAGAGAAGCGGTGGCCAAGCGCTATCGATTTTTTAGTTATGGGGATGCCATGTTTTTAATTCACAACCCCAACGCTGCACAGGAATTACCGGATCATGACTGAACACAGTTCCCGCGACTGTTTTATGCAATTTGATGTCTCTGCTACCGATGGCAAGGCTCGCCGCGGTGAGCTGATATTTCCCCGTGGCAGGGTGCAGACTCCCGCATTTATGCCTGTGGGCACCTATGGCACGGTAAAAGGTATGTTGCCGAGGGACATAAAAGAAATTGGTGCTGAGATTATTCTCGGCAACACCTTTCATCTAATGCTGCGTCCGGGCACTGAGGTGATTAAAGAGCATGGCGATCTCCATGATTTTACTCAGTGGCAGGGGCCTATTTTGACCGACTCTGGCGGTTTCCAGGTGTTTAGCCTGGGAGATATGCGCAAAATCACCGAAGAGGGCGTGCGGTTTAAGTCGCCAATCGATGGCAGCCCGGTATTTATTGACCCGGAGACATCTATCCAGGTGCAGCGTGATCTGGGCAGCGATGTGGTGATGATCTTTGATGAGTGCACCCCATACCCAGCGACGGAGGAACAGGCAGATAAATCCATGCAGCTGTCTCTGCGTTGGGCAGAACGCAGTAAAAATGCCCATGCTGACAATCCCTCGGCACTGTTTGGTATTGTTCAGGGGGGCATGTATGAGAACCTGCGCGATAAATCTCTGGCCGGTCTCGAGGATATTGGCTTTGATGGCTATGCCATCGGCGGTCTGTCCGTGGGTGAGCCCAAGGAGGATATGGTGCGCATTCTCGATCATCTCGCCGATAATATGCCCGCCGAGAAACCCCGTTATCTGATGGGCGTGGGCAAGCCGGCCGATCTGGTGGAGGGAGTGCGTAGGGGCATTGATATGTTTGACTGTGTAATGCCCACTAGAAATGCCCGCAATGGTCATCTGTTCACCAGCACTGGGGTGATTAAAATCCGCAATGCGGTGCATCGCCATGACACAGGCCCACTGGACCCGGAATGTGACTGCTATACCTGCAACAACTTTAGCCGAGGCTATCTGCATCATCTGGAAAAGTGTGGCGAAATGCTGGGCGCACAGCTAAATACTATTCATAATTTACGCTACTATCAGACGCTGATGGTGGGCCTAAGAGAGGCGATTGCCGAGGGCCGTCTGGATGCTTTTGCCGATGAGTTTTATGCCAAACAGGCCTCGCCCCGCTCTGATTAGCGGGCGGGGGTTTAAATCGGCAATTCTGCCCCTATTTATCCTTTAATCCCGCTATAATGCGCGGCTGAACTTTTGCCGATCGCGTTGGCGAATAATTAAAGGACCACCCAAGTCATGCCAAACAAGTTTCCCCTATGGAAGAACCTGCTGGTTCTTCTGGTTATCAGCTTCGGCTTTATCTATGCCGCGCCCAACCTGTACCCGCCCGACCCTGCGATTCAATTGTCTGGACAAAGTGGCGCCATGGTGATTGATGAGGTGGTACTGAGCAAGGTCGAGGCTGCTCTGGATGAGGCCGGTATTGAGTATTTCGCTGGTGAGGCAGATGGTGAAAGTGCACTGATTCGACTGCGGGATATTGACCTTCAACTGCGGGCTAAAGAAATTATTCAGGCGGAGATGGGCGGCAACTATATTGTTGCTCTCAATCTGGCACCTACCACTCCTGAATGGTTGAGCGGTCTGGGCGGTCAGCCTATGAAGCTTGGCCTCGATCTCAGTGGTGGTGTGCACTTCTTACTGGAAGTTGATTTAGATGCAGCTCTGGCTACTCGGCTTGAGGGTGATCTGCAAGATATTAAGTCGGCGCTGCGCGAAGAGCGCATTCGCTATCGCACCTTCGAATTAAAGGGCCAGCAGCTGATTGGTCAGTTCCGGGAGGAGGAGCAGGTCGAGAGAGCCACCGCATTGATTCGTGCCAATTACCGGGATATGCAACCCCAGTTCGGGCAGGGTCAAAATCCACTGTCTCTGGTGCTGCAGCTCAGTGATATAGCGGCTGGCGATATTGAAGACAATGCCATCAAACAAAACCTGACTTCTCTGCGCAATCGTGTCAATGAGCTGGGTGTGTCCGAGCCGCTGGTGTCCCGTCAGGGTAAAAACCGTATTGTGGTTGAACTTCCCGGTGTGCAGGACACAGCAGAGGCAAAGCGCATCATAGGCAAAACCGCTAATCTGGAGTTTCGTCTGGAATCTCTGGATAAAGCCGGTGAGAAATTTAAGTTCCGCAACCCTTCGGGCCAGGGGCCAGAAGCAAGGTTGCAAAATAAAGCGGTGATCAGCGGTGAAAATGTCACCGATGCCCGTGCCAGCTTTGACGAGAATGGCCGCCCTCAGGTGAATATCACGCTGGATGCCAAAGGTGGCTGGCAGATGGGTTATGCCACTAGGGACAATATTGGTCGCCGTCTCGGAGTACTGTTTATCGAATACAGAACCCGCCTGGACAAGTCTGTTGATGAGAATGGCGAGGTGGTGATTACCGCGGTTCCCTTTGTAGAAAAGAATATTATCAGCCTGGCCACGGTGCAGGCTCAGCTGGGCAAGCAGTTCCGCATTACCGGTCTCGATGGTCAGCGCGAGTCCTCTGAGCTGGCTCTGCTATTGCGCGCCGGTGCCCTTGCAGCACCTATGTATATTGTTGAAGAGCGAACCATTGGTCCCTCGCTGGGTGCGGACAATATTAAGCTGGGTATTAAGTCGGTCACTATGGGCATGCTGATGGTGCTGCTGTTTATGCTGGTGGTTTACAAAGGCTTCGGCGTATTTGCCAATATTGCACTGGCCATGAATCTGGTGCTATTAATGGCCTGTATGTCGCTGCTGGGGGCTACGCTAACATTGCCGGGTATTGCCGGTATCGTTCTGACTGTGGGTATGGCGGTGGATGCCAATGTGCTGATCTTCTCGCGAATTCGCGAGGAACTAGTTGCTGGAGGCTCGATTCAGGGGGCCATAAGTTCGGGCTATGATCGTGCCTTTGTGTCTATTCTTGACGCCAATATTACCACCTTGATTGTGGCGCTTATTTTATTCCTGATTGGCTCTGGCCCAGTTCAGGGTTTTGCGGTGACTCTGTCGATTGGTATTTTGACATCTATGTTCACCTCCATTGTGATGACTCGCGGCTTTGTTAATCTGATTGTTGGTGGTCGCAAAATCGAAAAGCTGTGGATCTAAGGAGAGCATTATGAGTGAGTTAAAAGTGTATAACTTTATGGGTATCCGCCGCTATGCCGTGGTCTGTTCGGCACTGCTGCTGGTGGTTTCCTCTCTGTCGCTCTACACCCAGGGGCTGGTTTTGGGTCTGGATTTCTCCGGTGGCACCCAGATCGAAGTGGGCTATGAGCAGCCTGCGGACGTGGGTGAGCTGCGCACCAAGTTAGAAGCAGCGGGGTTTGATAGCCCAGTAGTGGTTCATTTTGGCACCGAGACCGATGTCTTGATTCGTATGCAAGGGGAGCCTGATCAGGGTCTTGCTGAGCGTGTTTACGATGCGCTGCAGGCCGATGGCGAGAAAGTTGAATTGCGCCGGGTCGATTTTGTTGGCCCGCAAATCGGGGAGGAGCTGCGGGATGACGGCGGCCTGGGAATGCTAATGGCTCTGGCCGTAGTGATGCTCTATGTGGCCATCAGATTCCAGCTTAAATTCTCGATTGGTGCTGTACTGGCTCTGGTCCATGATGTGATTATTACTCTGGGGGTGTTCTCTCTGGCGCGCTTGGAGTTTGATCTGACTGTTTTGGCGGCTATTTTGGCGGTGGTCGGCTACTCTCTCAATGATACGATTGTGGTCTCTGACCGCATCCGTGAGAATTTCCGCAAAATACGCAAGGCAACCCCAGTTGAGGTAATTAACGAGTCTCTGTCTCAGACATTGTGGCGAACTATCAATACTTCGGTAACCACTATGCTGGTGCTGCTGGCGCTGTTCTTTATCGGTGGCGAACTTATCCATAACTTTGCAATAGCGCTGATGATTGGTGTGGGCATAGGTACCTATTCATCCATCTATGTGGCAGCCACGGTGATGCTGGCCATGAATGTGGATCGTGAAGATCTGCTGGAGCCTGTGGAAGGTGAGTTGGTAGATGATCTGCCCTAGATAATAGTAGCGGCAGATAAGTTATACAAAAGAGTCCTACTCAAGGGCTCTTTTTTTTGGGTATCCTAGTCACAGGCTATCTGAGCAATACATGTAAAAGAATAATAATTATTGGAGTTGCGCATGAGAGTATTGCAAACCTGTTTGCTGGCGACTATTTGGGCCTTAATAAGCCCTGGCGCTATCTCGTCCGAGGCCAGTGGCAATAAACCAATGCAGGGAGTACCGCCATCCCGGGACTCCCAGGTTACCATGCAAAACTATCGGGACTATCCGGCCAGTCGCTGGGCGTTTCGCAATGCCGGGGCGCCGCTCAATGTGGTGATGATTCCCCGACAGGGTGAGATTGTCAGTTTGCAGGGACCAACAACCCCTCAGCTAGTCCAGTTTAAAGCCACTGGCCCCGAGGGCAACCAGATCGAGTTTGACGCTGCCTTTGCGGCTAGCTATGCCGATGGGGTGGGCGTAGTGCAGGGCAGCCGGCTATTGCATGAGCGCTACTTTGGTGACTTTTCGGCCCATGCACAGCATATCTGGTTTTCTATGAGTAAATCTCTGGCCAGCGCGGTCTTTGGACTATTGGTAGCTGCGGATAAAGTTGATTTGCAGGCATCTCCCGCAGACTATATTCCAGAGCTGCTG
Source organism: Porticoccaceae bacterium UBA2002 (assembly GCA_002334915.1). GTDB lineage: Bacteria > Pseudomonadota > Gammaproteobacteria > Pseudomonadales > Porticoccaceae > HTCC2207. Next base: position 9,630 of record DDCQ01000077.1, on the reverse strand, counting down.
GGCAGTGGTTTTGAGCGCGTGACTATTCAGCAGGTTCTCGACCATGCGACCTCAATAGACTTCCATGAAACCTATACCAACCCGGATTCCGACTTTTTTCGCTACTATGCGCCGGCCCTCAATATGGGCTGGCTGCCCGGATCTGCCGATATCCAGCCGCAAGCGGCGGAGATATATGGTGTGCATGATTTTTTAGGGCGCTTTATCAAAGCGGATCCTAAACGCAGCCCTGGCGATAATTTTGATTACAACTCCAGCAATGCAGATGTACTGGGTTGGTTGATTGCCAGAATAAGCGGACTGCCTTTTCAGGACTATGTACAGCAGAATATCTGGGCCAAGCTGGGCGCAGAGCACGATGCCTATATAGCTGTAGACCGAGCCTATGTGCCAGCGGTTACCGGCGGCATGAATAGCACACTGCGAGATGCCCTGCGCTTTGGGATAATGATTAAAGATCGCGGCGTTTTTAATGGTCAACAAGTGATCCCCGCCAGCTGGATCGATAAAACCCTGCAGGTCAGTGAGCAGTTGAAGACCAATATGCGCAATAACAACAAGTATCAGGCAGACCCTTGGCAGGCCTACCATAATATGTGGTGGATATTGGATGCCGATGCTGGTGAGTACTGCGCAGTGGGCATTCATGGCCAGGTAATTTATATTAACCGCAAGGCAGATACGGTAATGGCCTGGTTCTCCAGTCAGCCGGGTGCGTCGTCGGCTAATAACCCCGATTTTCGCCTCAAGCTGGATGCAGCCCGGCAGCTGGCGGCCTCATTGATAAATTAATCGGCGACGGCTTTATAGGCCTTAGAATCCAGTAAAGCGGTTTTGTGCTACCTTTATACTTGGTTTTAGTCTGTGATGTTCTTAGCTATCTTGACCTGAGCCTATTTATTTGCAAACTCAGATTAAACATTGTTTTATGCAATACTGTATAATTCAAAAATGGAATTCCGAGATGATCGCAACCTTTAAATGCTGGGCTAGGCAGTCATTACCTATTAGCCTGCTGCTCTCGTCTGTAGTTCTCTCAGGCTGCTCTTTTTTATTGCCTCAACAGGGGGATGGTAACTCATGCTCGGCACCCGAGATTATTGACCTGCCAGCCAAAATGCCCTCCGAGAGCCTGCAGTGCTCCGAGGCCCGAGTTATTGAGAAGCTGGTAACTAAAATTGTCCCTGCGGAGTTGCCACCTATGGCCACTACCGCCGGCAAGATGCATCTGCCCATTGTTGGTGCTGTTGAGCTAGTGCGAATTGAGCCAGCTAATTTAGTGCTGGAGGCGCGAATTGATACAGGTGCTGAAACCACCTCTATTCACGCCGAAGATATTCAGTTGGTCGAGAAAGATGGCCGCAGATATGTACGTTTTGTGCTGACTGACCGGGCCAGTGGAGAGCAGGTACAGCAGGAGCTGCGGCTGCGCAGGCGAGTGCTTATCAAGCAGAGTTACGGGCCAGATGAAAGACGCTATGTGGTGCGCATGTGGCTCACCCTAGGTGGCACCCGATCGCGGATTGATGTCAATCTCTCCGATCGCACCAACTTTGAATACCCACTGCTGGTTGGGCGCAATTTTTTGACCGATAGCCTTATTGTTGATGTCAGCCGGCATCACACAGCCTCGAATTAGCAGGAAATAGCATGTTTTCCACCAGAGTCCAGGTCATTCTTGTTGCTTCAGTGCTTATTGGACTGGGTCTGGGGCTCACCCTCTATAAAGCTATTAATTTGGGTTTTCCCCTGCTGCCGGGAGAATACCGCGATGTCTGGACTCTGGAATCCAAGGTCAGCTTTGAGCCCTCGACAGAGGGTCCGGTGGAGATTGAATTGCGACTGCCGGATATGCTGACCGGATGGACCTCAGCCGATGAGCACTTTGCCTCCTCGGGCTTTGGGTTTGCGGTTATTGACGGGTCTGCAGAGGATAGCGACAGTGGCCGCCGCGCGCGCTGGACGCGCCAGCAGTTGGAGCGCCCGACAACTCTCTATTACAAGTTACAGATTTACCGCTCCGTTGAGCCGCAGGCTCTGGCTGATATTACCCCCTTGGCTGTGCGGCCACCCCTTTTAGAGAACGATCAGTTGGCTGCCATGGAGCGATTGGTCGCCAAACTGGCCGCAGTGTCATCTGGTCCAGAGAGTTTTACTGGCCTGTTAATCCAGGAAATTAATAACCAGTCGCCAGATCAGGATACGCTGTTTCTGCTTAGTTCCTACCGGGAAAATCCTATTGTTGCGATGATGGATGTACTGACATACCGGGGAATTTCTGCCAGCAGAGTGCGTGGAATTGTGCTGGAGGACGGGCGTCGTCGCCAGACACTGAGCTCTCTTATTGAAATCCATACAGCTGATGGCTCCATGATTTTTGATCCGCAAAGTGCGGCTGTTGGACTGCCCGATAATTTCTTTGTCTGGCAGCGTGGTGATGGGGCTATTCTCAATGTGATGGGTGGGCGTAACTCCAGTTTGGAGTTTGCCCTGGTCAGCAACAGGCTGCCAGTAAAAACATTGATTGGCATGGGGCAGGGCTCCCCGGAAGTGGATTTTTTGGATTTCTCTATCTATGCACTGCCTGTTGAGCAGCAGGGTATTTTTAAAGGCTTGCTGCTAATACCTGTGGCCGCCCTGATTGTGGTGTTGATGAGAATATTGGTGGGTGTGCGTACCTCTGGCACCTTTATGCCAGTGTTAATTGCCCTGGCATTTATTCAGACCACTTTAATGGTGGGCCTGATGATATTTATTGGTCTGCTGAGTATTGGCCTGTGGATTCGCTCCTATTTAAGTCATCTCAACCTGCTGCTGGTGTCGCGGGTGGCGGTGGTGATTATTGTGGTGATTCTGCTGATGGCTGTGTTGGCAATAATCAGTTACAAGTTAGGCCTGGACCAGGCTCTCACAGTGACCTTTTTCCCCACGGTTATTGTTGCCTGGACCATTGAACGTATGTCCATCCTCTGGGAAGAAGAAGGTGGCCATGAGGTCTTGATTCAGGGCAGTGGCAGCCTGCTTGTTGCGGTACTGGCCTATCTAACCATGTCTAATACTGTGGTGGCCCATTTAACCTTTAACTTCCCCGAGTTAATGCTCAGCCTGCTGGGGATTATTCTACTGCTGGGGAAATACACTGGCTTCCGTCTCTCTGAGTTATATCGCTTTCGCGATATGGGCGGGCTGAGGTGATTCAGCTGGTATCGCCAGGCAGGCTGCGGAGACTAGGTATTCTGGGTATGAATCGGCGCAATATCAGTTTTATAGGTGCCCACAACAGGCGTGAAAATTACCGTCTGGCCGACAATAAACTGGCGACTAAAAGCGCCGCCCTGAGTCGCGGTCTTCCGGTCCCCAAGCTCTATGGAACCATTGAGGCTCAGTCGCAGATAAAGACCATTGCCTCCCAGCTGCCCCACAGTCCCGGGTTTGTGATCAAACCTGCTCAGGGCAGCGGTGGCAAGGGGATTCTGGTAGTCACAGGACGCGTGGAAGGCCAGTTTATAAAGTCCAGCGGCCTGATGATTGATGAGCGCGAAATTAAGAGTCATACGTCCAATATACTCGCTGGTCTCTACAGTCTTGGGGGTCGCAATGATAGCGTCATGATTGAGGCGCTGATTGATTTTGACCCCAGACTCCAGGACTACAGTGTGGAGGGTGTGCCAGATATCCGCATAATTGTTTTTCGCGGCGTACCAGTAATGGCGATGATGCGCTGTGCCACCCATGCCTCTGATGGTAAAGCCAACCTTCATCAGGGCGCTGTGGGGGTGGGTCTGGATATCGGCACTGGGCAAAGTTTGCATGCGGTGCAGTACAACAGAATTATTAACCAGCACCCGGATAGCGGAATAGGGTTTGCAGACCTGGCCATCCCCCATTGGCAGCAGGTGCTGGATCTGGCCGCCAGTTGCGCTGGCATGACCGGGCTGGACTATCTGGGTGCCGATATTGTTCTGGACCGTCAGGGCGGTCCAATGCTACTGGAGTTAAATGCGCGGCCCGGGTTGGCAATACAGGTGGCCAATCAGGTAGGTCTTCGGTTGCGGCTGGCTGCTGCCGCAAAAATTGCTGACAGCACCACAGATCAGACTGAAAAAATACAATGGGCCCGCGAGCAATTTACCCTGTCTTCAGATACTGTGGGTCAGATGGATCTTATTGGCGCTAGATAAGATGTCCCAAGGGCAATTCAGTTTTATAGCAGATTGGCTTTAGAGAAAAACTGCTCTTGATATGCTCAACCCCGTCCACAGCCGTTAGTTTTTCATCGAGAAATGTCTGGTAGGTCTGCAGGTCTGGAATAACAACCCGCATCAAATAGTCAAAATCCCCCGTCATAAGATAACATTCCATAACCTCAGGCCAGTCCAAAACCTGCTGCGCAAACCGGTCCAGATCTTTTTTAACCTGGTGATGCAAGGTGACCTGCACAAAGACGGTAACAGGCAGGCCGGCTTTTTGTGGATCCAACAGGGTCACCCGGCGGCTGATATAACCCTGTTGTTCAAGATTTTTGACCCGCCGCGAGCAGGGTGAGGGTGATAGACAGACCTGATCGGCCAGCTCAATATTGGAGATACCTGCATCAGATTGCAGAATATTGAGAATTTTCCAGTCAATATTGTCCAGATTGTAGTCAGTCATCTTTATCACATCCTGTACTGATATTTATATCCGCTCCGGGCGGTTTGTAGCCATCTATAATAAAAATAGAGAGGGGCCTATAGTCGCAGCCCAGCATAACTGAGTTGACGGCTAAAACGCCACATTATGGCGATATATTGGTTGTTAATAATATTGTAGATTAATCTGCGCAATAAAAATGCATTAAATAAGCATATTGCGCAATAAATGCTTAATAGAATAGGGATATTGCAGGTAATTTGGCAGGATTCTCCTGAGATTTGCATGGTAATTTAAGGTCTTAATAAAGGGCCATCCAATAAAAATAATCAAGCCCCGAAATGGATTTATTTGAGGTGTTCTGTGAATATGAAAATCGCGCCAAATGTCAGCCCTGCAAAACGGGCACCGGACTTTCAAGATGGGTCCTCCATCAAGATTCCCAGTTTACAAATTCTCAATCAGGATGGCTCGATTGTTGCCGGTGCCACAGTACCCGACCTGTCCCGAGATCAAGCCCAAAAAATATATAGCGATATGCTTTACACCAGAATGCTCGATGAGCGTATGCAGGGCGCGCAGCGGCAGGGCCGGCTGAGCTTTTATTTGACCTGCACTGGCGAGGAGGCCGCAGTGGCCGGCACCATAGCGGCATTTCAGCCCCAGGATATGGTGATGGCTCAATATCGCGAACAGGTAGCACTGCGCTATCGGGGCTTTACCACTGCACAGTTTATGAATCAGTTATTTAGCAATGGGCAGGACCTGGGCAAAGGGCGGCAGATGCCGGTTCATTATGGCTGTCGCGAACTCAATATGATGACCATCAGCTCGCCACTGGCTACCCAGATACCTCAGGCCGCTGGGTATGCCTATGGGCAAAAGCTTAAGGGTAAGGATGCCTGCACCCTGTGCTATTTCGGTGAAGGTGCCGCCTCGGAAGGGGATTTCCATGCCGGGTTAAATATGGCTGCAGTACACAAAAGTCCGGTGGTATTTGTGGTGCGCAATAATGGCTATGCGATTTCCACGCCCTGCTGCGAACAGTTCGCCAGTGACGGCATTGCCCCCAGGGGACTAGGCTACGGCATTAAAGCTATTCGTGTGGATGGCAATGATATTTTGGCGGTCTATGCCGCCTCGCTAGAGGCCCGCAGAATCGCTACCCAGGAGCAGCGCCCGGTGCTGGTTGAAACCATGAGCTACCGCCTTGGTGCCCATTCCACCTCCGATGACCCCAGTGGCTATCGCAGTAAAGAAGAAGAGCAAGAGTGGCGGGATAAAGACCCAATCCAGCGCATGAAGAACTGGCTGATTACCCAGCGCTGGTGGGATGAAGAGTCTGATACTGAGCTGCAAAAATCCTATCGCACTGAGATTCTGGCTGAACTCAAGCTGGCCGAGCAGAGGGATAAGCCGCCACTGAGGGATATCATCACCGATGTGTATAAAACCGTCCCTAGCCATTTGCTCGAGCAGTTTCAGGAATTAGAAGCCCATATAGCTAAGTACCCGGATCGCTATTCAGCGTAATTGGAGGTACAAAATGGCTAAAGCAACATTGCCCGAAATTGGCAACCAACCTAAATCCAGCAAAATGAACCTATTGCAGGCTATTAACAGTGGTCTGGATATTGCCATGGCCACGGACCAGCGGGTGCTGTGCCTAGGTGAAGATATTGGTCAGTTTGGCGGAGTCTTTAGAGCTACCAGCAATCTGCAGGAAAAGTATGGGCGCGACCGCTGTTTCAATACGCCACTCACCGAGCAGGGTATTGCTGGCTTTGCCATTGGCCTGGCGGCTCAGGGCTCTGTACCTGTCGCCGAAATACAGTTTGCCGATTATATCTTCCCCGCCTTTGATCAGATTGTTAATGAAGCCGCCAAATTTCGCTATCGCAGTGGTGATGAATTTAACTGCGGTGGCCTAACCATTCGTACACCCTATGGTGGTGGTATTGATGGCGGTCTCTATCACTCCCAATCACCAGAGGCCTATTTCTGCCATACCCCAGGTCTGAAAGTGGTGATCCCCAGAAATGCCTATCAAGCCAAAGGCTTATTGTTGTCGGCCATCCGCGACCCGGACCCGGTAATCTTTTTTGAGCCAAAGGCTATTTATCGCGCCTCTGTTGGCCAGGTGCCGGAGGGGGATTATGAAATTCCTCTGGAAGTTGCTGAGGTGGTTCAGCCGGGTACAGATATCACGCTGCTGGGCTGGGGTGCACAGATGGTGCAGATTATAAAAGCGGCAGAGCTGGCGGCTGCTGAAGGTATCTCCTGTGAGGTTATTGATCTGCGCAGTCTATTACCCTGGGATCGTGACTGCGTGGCCGAGTCGGTCACTAAAACCGGGCGCCTGCTGATTAGTCATGAAGCGCCGCGCACCGGCGGCTATGCCGGAGAAATTGCTGCCAGTATTCAGCAGCATTGCTTTCTAAGTTTAGAGGCACCGATCAGTAGGGTGACCGGGTTGGATACGCCGTTTCCCCTGATTCATGAAAAGCACTATCTGCCCGACTATCTTAAAATTTTCGAATCCATTATAGCCACCTGCAACTACTAGCCGGAGTTAACCATGAATAAAGATTTTATATTGCCGGATATTGGTGAGGGCATTGTTGAATGTGAAGTGATCGAATGGAAGGTTAAGGAGGGCGATCTGATTGAAGAAGATCAGATTGTGGTGGATGTCAGTACCGATAAAGCCATTGTTGAAATCCCCTCAATGTACAATGGCCGCGTGACCAAACTCTATTATCAGGAGTCGGATACTGCTCAGGTCCATAAACCTTTATTTGCCATTGAAGTGGAGGCTGAAGGTCAGGGTGAAGGCCAAGTTGAGAGCCAAATTGAGAGCCAAGCTGAGAGCCAGGCACAGGATAATAAACAAACAACACCTGCGGCCATAATCCCTGCGCAAGAATCAGATATCGCAGCCATGCCATCGTCAGATAAGGTATTAACCACCCCGGCAGTGCGAAAAATGGCTCGGGAGCACAGCATAGATCTAGCGACAAT
>DDCQ01000077.1:0-1942 GCA_002334915.1 Porticoccaceae bacterium UBA2002 | reverse complement strand
ATTCCTCACTTTACCTTTATAGATGAATTCGATATCACTGAGTTGATGGCCTTGCGCGCCGACCTGGTAAAAACCCATGGCTCTGAGGATTTAAAAATTACTCTGATGCCACTGTTTGTTAAGGCGCTATCTTTGGCGCTAAACCGGTTCACCGTTATTAACAGCCGGGCCAATAGTGAGTTTACTGAGCTCACCTATCTGGCTAGTCATAATATTGGTATGGCAGTGGATGGTAAAACTGGCCTGTTGGTACCCAATATCAAAAATGTCCAGCAACTGGGATTACTGGATGTGGCCAGGGAAGTGAACCGCCTTACAGAGGCGGCCCGCAGTGGTGTTATTAATCCCGCAGATCTGGCTGGTGGCAGTATTACCGTTTCCAATATTGGCGTGATTGGTGGCACTGCCGCGATGCCTATTATTAATAAACCAGAGGTGGCAATTGTGGCGCTGGGCAAAATTCAACAGTTGCCCCGGTTTGATGCCAATAACAATGTTGTCTCGCGCAATATACTCACTGTCAGCTGGTCCGGTGACCATCGGGTGATTGATGGCGGTACTATTGCTCGCTTCAATAAACTGTGGAAGCAATATTTAGAACAGCCTCAGACAATGTTGTTGGCTATGCTGGACTTATAAGTTGCAATAACAGCTTCGATTGATAGGCATCAACAGGCCAGCCAGTCTAAATCGCTAGTATGACCTCTCTAGATTTGTTCACTATTTCCAGGGAGGAAATACACAATGTCCAAAAATTCAAAACTCTACTATTCAAGTTTACTGATTCCATTTTTCAGCCTGCCCAGTTTTGCTATCGATGCAATAGAAAATGGTAGCGCCAATCTGGATTTTCGCTATCGTTATGAAACAGTCGATCAAGACAATATTGCCAATACTGCCCATGCCTCCACACTGAGGTCGCGATTTAATTTCACCACTGCAGTGCAGTCTGATTTTCAGGCTCAAATTGAGGTTGATAATGTGGCTGTGATTGGCGGCGATAATCACAATGACAGTCACAATGGGCTGACTGATCATCCGATTGTGGCCGACCCGGAAGGCACCGAGATAAATCAGGCTTGGCTGGCCTACATTGGTATTGAAAAGACTCAGGTTAAATACGGTCGCCAGCGAATTAATAATAACCAGCGTTTTATTGGCGGTGTGGGTTGGCGCCAAAACGAACAGACCTATGATGGACTGACCATTAATAACCAGTGGTTTGAAAATACGAAGATCAGCTACGGCTATATCAATAATATTAACCGTATCTTTGGCCCGGATGATGGTGCTCAGCGAGCCGATCTGGATGCAAAGACACATATACTTAATATCAATCACCAAGGGCTAGCTATTGGTAAATTAAGCGCCTATAGCTACTGGCTGGATATTAAAGTTGCGCCAGCGGCCTCGAACCATACGACCGGACTGCGGTTAACCTGAAAGGCTGAAACGGAAAAATTAACCTATAACTACAGTGCTGAATATGCGCGCCAGTCAGACTATGGCAACAACACCACCGACTTTGATGCAGATTATTTTTTGTTTGAATTAGGTATGGAGGCTAGTGGTCTCAGTGCCAAGGTTGGGTTGGAGGTGCTGGAGGGTAATTCTACTCTGGCCGGTCAGTCTTTCCGTACGCCATTGGCAACCTTACATAAGTTTAATGGTTGGGCTGATCAGTTTTTAAATACGCCCGATGCTGGTCTTGAGGATCGATATTTTCAAGTTGGTGGTAAGGTTTCTGGTATTGCCCTCAAGGCGGTCTACCATCAGTTTGATGCTCAGGATAGCGGGGATGACTATGGTAGCGAGTTGAACCTGTCTGCGACTAAAAAGATTTGTGAGCATGCTGTGGTGGCGTTGAAGTATGCGAATTTTAGTGCGGACGATTTTGCGTCGGATGTTGAGAAGGTTTGGCTGCAAATGGTTATTGGGTTTT
>DDCQ01000028.1 GCA_002334915.1 Porticoccaceae bacterium UBA2002 | reverse complement strand
TGAATATACCGCGCGCAATAACACGGCATTGGTAGAGCTGGTGGAGACTCACGGGGTGGATGTGAGAAAGCTACCTGACGACGTTATTGCCGAACTGCGCAGGCTGTCTGCTGAGGTGCTGGAGGAACTGGCAGAGGAAGATGAACTGTCGCGACGTATTGCGGAATCTGTTAAGGCCTTCCAGAAGCAGGCCACTGCCTATNNNNATTAAAGCAAAGGAAAAAACGTGGACACAGCAGCAGAAAAAATAATTATTGGTAGTGAGGAATGGTGTGCCCTTCCCCAGTTAGGAATTCCCGGGGTCAAGGTGCGGGTAGATTCCGGCGCCAAAACCTCGGTGATTCACGCCTTTAACATTCATGCTTTTAAGCGCGGCACTGTGGCATGGGTCTCCTTCGATGTACACCCGCTGCAAAATAACCGCAAAGTATCCCTGCGCTGCGAGGCGCCTGTGGTAGACCGCCGCATGGTAAAAAATACCAGCGGCGCCAGTGAGAAACGCTATGTGATTAAAGTGCCCATGCGCCTGGGCGATCAGGTTTGGGATATTGAACTCACCTTGAGCAACCGCGACAGCATGGGTTATCGCATGCTGCTGGGCCGCGAGGCCATGACGGGCCGCGTGCTGGTGGACCCATCGGCCAGTATGAATCTGGGTCGAATCTCGGATCTTGAGCTGCGCGATATGTACGGCATTACGCCCAGCGCCAAGAACGGATTAAAGATAGCCCTGTTAGCCAGCAACCCAGATCTCTATAGCAACCAACGTATTATGGAAGCAGGCGAAGAACGGGGCCATGAAATGGTGTTCTACAACATCAAAGACTGCTATATGAAGCTGGATGATGAGACGCCAGAAGTTCATTATCGCGGTGGCCATATTGTCAATGGCTTGGATGCGGTGATTCCGCGTATCCGACCCAGCGCTACATTTTATGGCTGTGCATTGACGCGACAATTTGAAAGCATGGGCGTCTATGTACAGAATAGCTCACTGGCAATCAGCCAGTCGCGAGATAAGTTATTTTCCCTGCAGCTGTTAATTAAAAGTGGTCTGGATATTCCTCTCACTGGTTTTGCTAATTCACCAATTGATACCAATGAGCTTATAGATATGGTGGGTGGCGCGCCCCTGATTGTGAAATTACTTGAAGGCAGTCAGGGCCGAGGCGTTGTTCTGGCCGAGACAAAAAAAGCGGCCCAGAGTGTGATCAATGCATTTAAGGCGGTAAAAGCGAATTTACTGGTGCAGGAATTTGTTAAAGAGGCGGGCGGGAAAGATCTGCGTTTATTTGTGATTAACGGCAAAGTCAAAGCGGCCATTCAACGAGAGGCGGCGCCGGGAGAATTCCGTGCCAATATTCATCAGGGCGGCACTGCATCGGTGGTTCGCCCCAGTGCTGAAGAGCGGCGTCTTGCCACCAAGGCGGCCAAAGCCATGGGCCTGGCCGTAGCCGGTGTGGATCTTATCAGGTCCAAGACTGGGCCATTACTTCTGGAAGTTAATTCTTCTCCCGGGCTTGAAGGCATAGAGTCGGCGACAGAAAAAGATGTGGCGGGCATGATGATTGGGGCCATTGAACAACAGCTAAAATGGGATCCCAATGATCCCTAATTGATTCGATTGTAACTGGTGGGATTTATTAGTTCTTCCAAAAAGTGGGTGTAAACAACACCAGTAATGTGAATATTTCCAGACGACCCAACAGCATGCCCCAGCAGAGCACCCATTTGGCAAAGCTGCCAATATCTGCATAGTTGGTGGCCACCGCCCCCAGGCCGGGGCCAAGGTTATTTAGCGCAGCTGCGGTTGCTGACCAGGCCGTGACATAGTCCAGCCCTGAGGCCAGAAGCAACAGCACCATCAAATAAAAGATAGCCAGATAAACTCCAACAAAAGCCCATATTGCATCTGACACCCGCTCGGGAATTTTGCGATTACGAATCTTGATAGGCAGCAGTGCATTGGGGTGCACTAATCGGTAGATCTCTCTGATTCCCTGCTGAGCCAGAATTAGCATGCGGCCTATTTTAATGCCGCCCCCGGTAGAGCCAGCACAGGCGCCAAAGAACGACAAAAAGATCAGAAAGAAAGGCAAGAAGGTGGGCCAGGCATTAAAGTCCGCAGTGGCAAATCCGGTAGTAGTCATAATAGAAATTAGCTGAAATGTACCCTGGCTTAAACTATTGTTCCAGTCATAGGTGCCGCTGTAATAGAGATACAGACAGGTGATAATCATGCCCACCAGCAACAGATAGATATACATTCTGGCTTCCGGATCGGCCCAGTAGTAACCCAGTTTGCGGCTGTGCAACACATGGTAGTGCAGAGCAAAGTTAAGACCAGAGACAACCATAAAGAATGAACAGATAGCCATAATTGCGCCACTTTCAAAAAACCCGATACTGGCATCATGGGTGGAAAACCCACCTATGGCCACGGTTGAAAAGCTGTGGCTAATGGCATCAAAACCAGTCATGCCCGCCATCCAATAGGCCAGTGCGCAGACGCAGGTTAAACCGAGATAAATTTTAAACAGCACATTTGCGGTTTCGGTAATTCGCGGAGTCAGTTTGGAGTCTTTCATGGGCCCTGGTGTTTCGGTTCGATAGATCTGCATGCCGCCCACGCCCAGCATAGGCAGAATGGCCACGGCAATAACCACAATACCAATACCACCCAACCACTGCAGTTGCTGGCGGTAATAGAGGATTGATCTGGGCAGATCGTCGAGCCCGGAAATAACCGTAGCCCCTGTGGTGGTCAAACCAGAAATCGACTCAAACAGTGCATCCATAAAACTTAGATTAGGGGCCTCCGACAGCATTAGCGGCAGCGCACCAAAGGTACTTAGCACCAGCCAGAAGAATACCGTGACAATAAAGCCATCGCGGGTGCGCAGCTCACCCTGTTTATTTCTTGCTGGCAACCAGAACAGCAGGCCAACGATCAGAGTAATGGCAAAGGCGCTAAGAAAAGTCTGGGAAGTCTGTTCATTGTAGATCGAGGCTACAATAATGGGCGTCAACATGGTCAGACTGAAGATCATCAGCAAAAAGCCAAGTACCCGAGCTGTAACCGCTAAATGCATATCAGGCCATCACCTAGAAGAAGCTAAAATTAACCGCGAATAATTTTTCCACGGCTTTGGTGTTTTCTTTATCCACCACAAACACAATCACATGGTCTTCGGCTTGAATGACCGTATCATGATGGGCAACCAGCACCTCACCATTGCGCACCAGAGCGGCCAGGGTGGCCCCGGGAGGAGATTTGATATCGCCAATCGCGCGGCCCACAACCTTGGAGCTCTTTTTATCACCGTGCACAATAATCTCAAGGGCTTCTGCAGCACCGCGCCTAAGTGAATGCACGCTTACAGTATCCCCTCTGCGCACATGGGCAAGTAGAGAGCTGGTGGTGGCCTGCTGGGGTGATATGGCAATATCGATCTCGCCACCCTGCATCAGATCGGCGTAGACCGGGTTGGAAATCAAGGTCATCACCTTTTTGGCACCCAGTCGTTTAGCCAGCAGCGAGGCCATGATATTTACTTCGTCATCGTTGGTCAGGGCGAGAAAGACATCAGTCTTATCAATGTTTTCATCCAGCAATAATTCCTGGTCAGTAGCCGAGCCCTTTAGCACCACTGCTCTGTTGAGCTTCTCGGCAAGAAAGGCTGCACGCTTTTCGGAGTACTCAATAATCTTAATATTGTAATCATCTTCCAAGGCCTTGGTCAGACGGAAGCCAATATTCCCGCCCCCGGCAATCACTAGCCGGTGGTAGGGTTTTTCCAGTCGGCGCAGTTCACCCATTACTTTGCGGATATTTTTCTTGGCGGCAATAAAGAACACCTCATCACCATCTTCTATAACTGTATCTCCCTCGGGGAATATGGCCCGGTCTCTGCGATAAATCGCCGCGACTCGCGCATCTACATTGGGCATATGTTCGTTTAATGTGCGCAGTTCCTGGCCCACCAGAGGACTATCTTTAACGGCACGCAAGCCCACCAGCTGAATAATGCCATCGGCAAAGTCCAGCACCTGAAGAGCCCCGGGCTGTTCCACCAATTTGCGAATGTAATCTGTAACCACCTGCTCGGGGGTAATCATTACATCCACAGGCATATGTTTGTCATTAAACAGCAGCTGTTTATATTTTGGGTTGGTGTAGTTGGGGGCGCGCACCCGGGCAATTTTGGTGGGGGTGTGGAATAGCGAGTAGGCAACCTGACAGGCGATAATATTAATTTCGTCGCTGTTGGTAACGGCCACTAGCATATCGGCATCTTCGATACCGGCTTGTACCAGCACATCTGGATAGCAACCTGTGCCTGGCACAGTGCGAATATCCAGCCGGTCCTGCAGAGCTCGCAAAGCATCATCGTTAATATCGACAACTGTAATATCGTTGTATTCTCGGGCCAGGTTCTCTGCCAGTGTAGCGCCAACCTGTCCGGCACCGACTATTACTATTTTCATGGTCATTCCGAGTTGTTGTCAGCTGTCTTTTGCAGCCGCGAGTAATAAAACCCATCGTTGCCATTGATCTCGGGAAATAACTGCCGCCCGTAATCTGTTTTTGTTCCCCAGTCAGCATCAATGGTCAGCAGCGAGGCATCGGCATTCTCTGCTAAAAACTGTCTGATTACCTGATCATTTTCATCAGGTAGCACGGAGCAGGTTGCATAGAGCAGAATGCCATCTTTACCCAAAGCCTGCCAAAGCTGATTGACCAGTTGCAGCTGAATAACCGACAGCTTAGCAATATCCGCGGGTTTACGCAGTATTTTGATATCCGGATGGCGACGAATAACACCAGAGGCTGAGCAGGGCGCGTCGATCAGTATGCGATCAAAGGGCTGGCCGTTCCACCACTGCTTCAGGTCGCCTGCATCAGCGGCAATAATCTCAGCTTCAAGACCCAGGCGCTGCAGGTTTTCATCGACCCG
>DDCQ01000070.1:1465-2725 GCA_002334915.1 Porticoccaceae bacterium UBA2002 | reverse complement strand
AGATCACCGCAGGATTTTTTTACCCATTCCTGGTCATGGGCACAGAGATCAGTGATTAGTAATACACCGCCGGCATTGAGCATTTGGGCGCAGTCACTAATCACCTCTGACGGTGTTGCCACATGGTGCAGCACCATATTGAGAGAAATGCAGTCACTGCCAATCTGCTCGTTGAGAGCAACTGAGGTGTCACCGAGTTTGAAGCTGATATTGTCGAGGCCGAGGGCTTTCGAACTATTGCGGCAGCGCTCAAGCATCTCTGCGGAATTGTCGAGCGCCGTGACCTGATTGAAACGGCTGCATAGCTTACCCAGAAATTGCCCGTACCCAGGGCCAATTTCAAGGGCAGATTGGGAGTTTGTCAGGCTGCTGTCCAGAAAGCTCTCAACACTGTCGCCATAGTCAGCCCAGCTGGCAATCAAATCCTGATTCTGCTCAAAACGCGCGGCATTTTGATTAAAGAAAGCCACAGAGGCAGCGGAGCGCTCATGATTAATACTCTCGAGCCTATTCCGCAATCCCGGGTCTAAAGCGGCTTCGTCAATTGTGTGAAAAAGGGTCTGATGCAGGGGCTGCAGATCCGCATCTGGATGTGCCTCACTGCGTCGATAGAAGATTGTTGTACCTTCGCGACGTGTCGCTACCAGCCCTGAATTAGCCAGGATCTTAAGATGGTGGCTCATGGCTGGCTGGCGGATATCAAATACCTGACAGAGCTCTAGCACACCATAGGCATTTTGCTGCAAAACTTTCAAAATTTGCATGCGCAAAGGGTCCCCAGCGGCTTTGCAAAGCGCCGTTATAGCATTGGTGTCAGTGGCTGACCGCGGCTGACTGTCAAGGTGGCTGAGGTTATTCATGGGCCGGGACTTTAGCACAGCAGCTTTTGTATATCAAAATATTTTTATATATAGCTGCTGTCGAGGCTTGAGCTCAGTATTTTGGTGCTCAAAAACAGGCGCAAATACCGAATATTGGTTTACTGCCAACTCGGTCTGGGCGACAATGACGCCTCTATAATTTCCCGTTTCAGGAGTGATAATCCATGGCCTCACGTCGAGACCTTGCTAACGCTATTCGCGCCCTCAGTATGGATGCTGTGCAACAGGCTAACAGCGGACATCCAGGTGCCCCCATGGGCATGGCAGATATTGCCGAAGTGCTCTGGAACGACTATTTAAGCCACAACCCTGCAGACCCCAACTGGACTAACCGCGATCGCTTTGTGCTGTCCAATGGCCATGGGTCTATGCTTCTTTA
>DDCQ01000070.1:0-1413 GCA_002334915.1 Porticoccaceae bacterium UBA2002 | reverse complement strand
CACCCGGAGTACGGTTATGCGCCGGGCGTAGAGACCACCACAGGCCCTCTGGGTCAGGGTATCAGTAATGCTGTGGGTATGGCGCTGGCAGAAAAGGTTCTGGCGGGCCAGTTCAATCGCCCCGGTCACGATATTGTTGATCACAACACATACACCTTCCTTGGTGATGGCTGCTTGATGGAAGGTATCTCCCATGAAGTTTGCTCCCTGGCTGGCACCTTAAAGCTGGGCAAGTTGGTGGCATTTTATGATGACAATGGTATTTCCATCGACGGCGAGGTTGAAGGCTGGTTTAGTGATGATACGCCGGCGCGTTTTGAATCCTATGGCTGGCAGGTTATCCCCAATGTGGATGGCCATGATAGTGATGCCATTAAAGCGGCGATTGACCAAGCCCGTGCCGAGACCGGCAAGCCCACATTAATATGCTGCAAAACCATTATTGGTTTTGGCTCACCAAACAAGCAGGGTAAAGAAGACTGTCATGGCGCGGCACTGGGTGTGGACGAAGTTGCATTGACCCGTGAGCAGCTGGGTTGGGAGCATGGGCCATTTGAAATCCCAGCTGATCACTATGCTGGCTGGAACGGCGTTGATAAAGGTACTGCCGCGCAGGCGGCCTGGAATGAACAGTTGGCAGCCTATCGTGCAGCCCACCCAGAGCTGGCAGCAGAGTTTGAGCGTCGCGCTAAAGGTGACCTGCCCGCCGGCTTTAGTGCTCAGGCCGATGCCTATATTCAAGAGTGCCAGGACAAGATGGAAAAAGTGGCCTCGCGCAAAGCATCGCAGAACTGCCTCAATGCCTACGGCCCAATGCTGCCAGAACTTCTGGGCGGTTCAGCCGATTTGGCAGGTTCTAACCTGACAATCTGGTCTGGCTCCAAAGATATTACAGGTGACAATGCCGATGGCAACTACATCTATTACGGTGTGCGCGAGTTTGGTATGAGTGCCATGATGAATGGTATCGCCCTGCACGGCGGCTTTATTAACTACGGCGCAACCTTCCTGATGTTTATGGAATACGCCCGCAATGCAGTGCGTATGGCGGCACTGATGAAGCAGCAGAGCATCTTTGTTTACACCCATGACTCCATTGGTCTGGGTGAAGATGGCCCGACTCACCAGCCGGTAGAGCAGTTGAGTGCACTGCGCTCCACGCCCAACCTGCACACCTGGCGTCCCTGTGACACAGTGGAATCTGCGGTGAGCTGGAAAAGTGCTATTGAGCGTCGCGATGGTCCAGCGGCACTGGTATTTAGCCGTCAGGGGCTAACGCCAATGCCGCGCTCTGCTGATCAGGTAGCCGCCATCTCCCGCGGTGGTTATATTCTTAAAGACTGCGAAGCGCCGCAGGCAATTTTGATTGCCACAGGTTCAGAAGTTGAGCTGGCGGTTAATGCTGCTGATGAA
>DDCQ01000004.1:7173-26420 GCA_002334915.1 Porticoccaceae bacterium UBA2002 | reverse complement strand
CGCGAAAACGGCATGTACGATGTGCTGTTTGTAGGCGAGGCCAGTGATGGTCAGCTGGTTAAAGTCAGTGTCCAGGGTGATAAGGATCCCGGCTATGGCTCTACCTCAAAGATGATAGCCGAGAGCGCTATCTGTCTGCTGAAGAACCCAGAGGCGGCCAGTGGTGGAATCTGGACACCGGCGCCAGCGATGGGCTCATTGCTGATTGAGCGTGTGCAGGCTAATGCAGGCCTAACATTTACTGTTGAAGACTGATCTAAAGCTGAGGCGATTTTGATGATCAATAAACCCGGACGTTCTCTAGCCATATTGGCGGTACTATTCTCTAGTGCCGCAATGGCTAATATTGATGAAATTGTCACTGTTGCCACCAGAGCAGAGGCCGATTTGCAGCAGGTAATTGGCAGTGTCTCTGTGGTGGATGAGGAGGCGCTGGAGTTAGTTTCCCACGCCCATGTGCAGCAGGCGCTATCAAGAGTTGCCGGGGTTAATCTGCACCGCGGCAATGGTCAGGAATATCTCCCCGCAGTGCGCTCACCGGTTCTAACCGGTGCCGGTGGCTGTGGTGGTTTTCTGATGCAGGAGGATGGTATTCCTCTGCGTGCGGCTGGGTTCTGTAATATTAATGAACTGTTTGAAGCCAATACTGAAATAGCTCAGCGTATTGAGGTATTGCGCGGTACAGGCACAGTGCTCCATGGTTCCAATGCCATGCACGGGGTGGTTAATATAGTCACCCCTGAAATTTCTGAACAGAGCAGTCTGGGGCTAGAGGTTGGCGCCAATGACTATGGTAGAGTCAAGTTTAAGTCTGGTACCGAAACTCTGGGTATTGCGGCTAGCTTTACCCGCGACGGTGGCTTCCGCGATGAGTCGGGATTTGACCAGCAAAAAATGTCACTGCGTCATCGCTATAAAACTGATGATCTGCAGATTGACTCTGGTCTGACAGTCACCAATCTCAATCAGGAAACGGCGGGCTTTATCGAGGGTCTGGATGCCTATAAAGATAACTCTCTGGTGAAGCAAAATCTTAATCCAGAGGCCTATCGCGATGTGCGTTCTGCCCGGGCCTGGTCGCGTATCAGCAAGTCAGAGCAGAATTATCAGCTGATTGTAACGCCCTATATTCGCTACAGCCAAATGGATTTTTTGCAGCATTTTCTGCCCGGTGATCCGCTGGAAGAGAATGGCCAAAAAAGTCTGGGTGTGCAGGTGGGTTATTACCGCACTCTAGTTCAGGGTATCAATGTTATCGCCGGTTTTGATGCCGAGATTACCGATGCCTATCTAGAGCAGTCTCAGGATGGGCCCACCATGGGTTCAGCATTTTTGCAGGAGACCATTCCCCAGGGTCAGCACTACGATTATTCGGTTGATGCCAGCATGGCTGCGCCATTTATGCATCTGGACTGGACGGTCAATGATCAGCTATCCCTGAGTGGAGGGCTGCGCTTTGAAACCATGCGCTATGACTACAGCAATAAAATGCTGACCGGACGCACCAAGGCCGATGGCACTGCATGTGGCCGCGGTGGCTGTCGCTACAGTCGTCCCGCCAGTGGCAAAAATGAGTTTAATAACTGGTCTTCCAATCTGGGAGCCCAGCTTAGGATGAGTGATAGTCACAGTGCATTTATCCGCCTGGCTCGCGGCTTTAGAGCTCCCCAGGCCACCGAGCTCTATCGCCTGCAGCGCGCCCAGCAGATCACCGACCTGGACTCGGAGAGTATCGATAGTCTGGAGATAGGCGTCAAAGGCAATACCGACTATCTGAGTTATAAGCTGGCTGCCTATCATATGGAAAAAGACCATGTGATATTCCGCGACTCGAGCTTTTTTAATGTTAGCGATGGCGAGACCGAGCACCGGGGTGTTGAGCTGGAGCTGGACTACGAGATCAATGATCAATGGGCATTGGGTCTCAGTGCTACCCAGGCCCGCCATACTTACCGCAACAGCACCTTGCTGGGTGGTGTGGATATTCGCGATAATGATATAGACACGGCACCAAGGCACTTTGGCAGCGTCCGGCTGGCGTTTAAACCCAGCGATCGTCAGAGCCTGGAGTTGGAATGGCAGTCTATGGGCAGCTACTACCTAAACCCGGAGAACCTATATAGTTATGAGGGGCACAATTTACTGCACCTCAGAGCGGGCTGGGCGGTCTCTGAGTCTATGCGTCTGTATGCCAATATCAGCAACCTCACCGATAGGCAGTATGCCGAGCGCGCCGATTACACCACATTTAGTCAACAGCGCTACTTCCCTGGAACCCCCAGAACAGCCCAGGTTGGCATTCAGTTCAGCTGGTAGCGCAAGGATAAAGTAAACCGGTACAGCGATAATAAACGTACTAGCCCAATTGCAGTGTATTTACAGTGCAGCTTGCATTTGCAGTTACAGGGAAAATCTATAGGAAAAATTACACCAGGCAAATCACCACCACCAGAGGAGTTGCGCTTTATGGATCTTCACCCGCTAAAAGATTCTCTAATTAATGAGTTGCATAATCGTCCCTTCCCCGTTGTGGACCTGCCTGCTCAGGTGTCGAGCCTGGTGTTTCTGCATTCCGGTGACCGTCAGGCTGAGTTGGATAAACTTACCGATCTTGCCCAGTCCCATGGGGTCGATGCTCCATCAGATAATGCCGACTGCTACTATCAGAGTTTTGAACAATTCGATCTGCGCTGGGAATTTCATAATGAATTCTCTACCTACACGGCCGTGCGCCGGGGTCAGCCAGATCAGCCTTTTTGTAAGAATGTGTTTTCTCTGTTAGATAATGATTGGGTTGCTAATCTTCAGGGTCAGTTAATTGCTGCTAATCATATTGATCTGCGCCCGGCTTCTGATGCGCCAACCACTCGGCAGGATCTTTCTCAGTTATTTAACGATCAGCGACTGGTAGGCAGCAAAATTTATGATGGTCTGGCCACAATCTGGACCTCGGTGCAGTCTGAAGACGATGGCTTTATCCGTACCCTGGTGGTGGATGAGGGCCTGGACCCATTTCAGGCTGGCAGGCTTATTCGCAATTTGCTTGAAATTGCCGCCTATCGCTCCATGACATTGCTGGCACTGCCCACCGCGCGCCTACTAATGCCCGAGGTTCGTCATCTCGAACAGCGCCTGGTCAAGACCAATGAAAAATTAAATCAGCTGGTTACCCTAGAGGACGAGCAGGCTCTAATGAACGAGTTGATTGCCGAGGCAACCCAGCTGGAAAAACTGGTTGCGGACCACAACTTTCGTTTCTCAGCCACCGAGGCTTATTTCAATTTGACCGAAAGCCGATTGGATATGCTGAGAGAGCAGAAAATGCCGGCGATCAGAACCCTTAAACAGTTTCATGTGCGGCGGTTTATCCCGGCTTTTAATACCTGTATGTCAGTGGTTAAACGCAAAGAAAATTTATCCAAACGTATTAGCCGCACCAGTGAGTTGCTGCATCTGCGGCTACAGCTGTCTCTTGAGACACAGAATCAGCAGCTGCTGGTATCAATGGATAAGCGCAGCGAAATACAGCTGCGTTTGCAACAGACCGTGGAGGGCCTGTCGGTGATTGCAATGACCTACTACAGCATGAGCCTGATTGAACTCTTACTTAAGCCTGTGGTGATTGAAAATTACCTGCCTATCTCGCAGGGCATAGCCCTGGCGGCTATAACACCGGTGGTGTTTCTTGGAGCGGTGATGCTGACATTAAGGATTCGTAAACGGCTACACAGTTAGTCGGCGCGACGATTCCATTGAATACAGTCGTCGAGTCTGACGCCCTGACCACCAAAGATATCCAGGGCGCTGCCGATGGTCAGATCCACACTGCCACTGGATAGCGTGTCCACTAGGGCAAGATCATCAAGTGATCTGGCTCCACCAGCATAGGTGCATGGAACTGTACAGCATTCGCCGAGCAGCTTAACCAGCTCTGTATCAATTCCCGCTTGCAGCCCTTCAACATCCGCTGCGTGAACCAAAAACTCTGCACAGTGGTTTTCCAATGCTGCAATGGTCTGTGCATTGACCGGGGTACTGGTGATGGTCTGCCAGCGGTCAGTGGCAATCATCCAACCCTGGTCAGTTTTGCGGCAGCTCAGGTCCAGTACCAGGCGCTCTGCACCTACTTCTGCTTTTATAGCCTCAAGACGGGGCCAAGAAAACTCGCCGTTTTCAAAAAGATAGGAGGTCACAATAATATGTGAAGCACCAGCGGCCAGATAGCTGGCAGCATTTTCAAGATTGACCCCACCACCAAACTGCAGTCCACTGGGGTATGCAGCAAGTGCTGCAAGCACCTGCGGCTGATTGTTGGGCCCAAGGGCAATAACATGACCGCCGGTTAGCTGATGTTGCTGGTAGAGTTTGGCGTAGTAGGCGGCATTGTGGGTGCTGACAAAATTGGTATCCGCGCCATCGTCGGTGAGGCTACCACCGACAATTTGTTTTACCTGACCCTGGTGCAGGTCGATACAGGGACGAAACGCGGTCACGGGATTGGCTCCGAATGTGGTTTATCAGGGCGGCAGTATAACTTACTGCAGTGCGATTCCTACCTTTGAACCATTGGCGCGATTAAGTTTTTGGCTAATAAAATGGCCTGCGGCGATAAGTTTGGGCAGGTCTACACCATGGTTGATACCCAGGCCATTGAGCATATAGATCAGATCTTCAGTGGCCACATTGCCCGAGGCTCCCTGAGCATAGGGGCAACCACCCAGGCCGGCAACAGAGCTGTCTACAGTGCTAATGCCCAGCTGCAATGCGATAAGAATATTGGCCAGTGCCTGCCCATAGGTGTCATGGGCATGGATGGCGAGTTTGTCCGCAGTGATATCTTTTAACAGCCTGTTGAGCAGCGTTTCTATCGAGGCCGGCGTGCCCACGCCTATGGTGTCACCGAGGGAAACTTCATAGCAGCCCATGGCCAGTAACTGTTGTGCCACCTGGGCAACTGATTCAATATCTACCTCGCCCTCATAGGGGCAGCCAACCACGCAGGAGATATAGCCGCGCACGGCTAATCCGGCGCTGAGGGCTTCCCTGGCGACGGGTTTAAAGCGCTCAATACTCTCGGCAATCGAACAGTTAATATTTTTTTGGCTAAAGCTTTGCGAGGTCGCAGCAAAAACTGCCACCTCCTTTACTCCGCACTGCATGGCTCTTTCCAACCCCTGCATATTGGGAGTCAGGGCTGCGTAGGTGGTGGCTGCATCCACTGGCAGTTGTTCAAAAACCTTATCGCTACCCGCCATCTGCGGGACCCATTTGGGGCTGACAAAGCTACCTGCCTCAATATAACTTAGACCAGCATTGGTCAGCTGAGTAATCAGCTCAACCCTGGTCTCTGTATCCAGACTGGTTTTTTCATTTTGCAAACCATCGCGGGGACCTACTTCGACAATTTTTACCGATGGTGGATAATTCATTCTGCACTGCCCTCAAAGCTCAATAGTTCGGCCCCACCATCCACCAGATCACCAGCCTGAAAATAGAATTCCGTCACCAGACCATCGCTGGGCGCCTCAATACTATGCTCCATTTTCATTGCCTCCATCACCAGCAGGGTATCGCCTTTGTGTACCTTGGCACCAACCTCAACCATGGTGCTAACCAGGGTGCCATTCATAGGCGCGCGCAGGCTGCTGGCGGCACCCTCCTCAGAATCCAGCCCCAAATCCGGGCCAATTTCTGAGCCCTGGAAAAAGCCCTTGGCAGTAAACAAATCAAAACCGGACTCAGTCACTACCAGCTTGGTGCCGGTCAGATCAGTTTGGCTATCCGGGCTTAGAGACAATTCCTTATTCTGTAATCTGAGTTGCAGCTGCGACGGCGGCAGCCCCCAGTGATTAACCAGATGCCAGGGAGAGCTGGGCTCGCCGGATTGCTGGGCCCGGGCCTGCGCCTGTTGTTGGCGCAAGCTATTAATAGCAGCAGCGGCCAGGGGCGCCCCGTAATCAGTATCTGTATCGCGCAGGCGAAATATTTCCTGATGATGCTCTTCGATAAAGCCGGTATCCACATCGCCATTTTTAAACGCCTGGCTGGTTGCCAGATTGTAGAGAAAACCAATATTAGTGGTCAGCCCGTCAATGCGATAATTGCTGAGAGCCTCTGTTAACCGCTGCAGAGCGCGATCACGATCCAGATCCCAGACCACCAGCTTGGCAATCATAGGGTCGTAATAAATACTTACCTCATCGCCTTCAACCACACCGGTGTCCACCCGCACATTGGCATTTTCCAGTGGTGGCCTTAAGATATTGAGACGTCCAGTGGCTGGCAGAAAATCATTTTCGGGATCCTCGGCATAAATCCGCGCCTCAAAGGCATGGCCATTAATCTGTAACTGTTCCTGGGAGCAGGGCAGGGGTTCACCACTGGCAACCCGCAGCTGCCATTCGACCAGATCCTGACCGCTGATCATCTCAGTGACCGGATGCTCAACCTGCAGGCGAGTGTTCATCTCCATAAAGTAAAACTGGCCCTGGGCATCCAGCAAAAACTCCACGGTACCGGCACCCTGATAGTTGATTGCCTGGGCAGCTTTAATTGCCGCCTCACCCATTTTCTGGCGCAGCGCCTCAGACATCCCCGGCGCCGGTGCTTCCTCGATCACTTTCTGATGGCGGCGCTGCACAGAGCAGTCCCGTTCAAACAGATACACCCCATTGCCCTGGCTATCGCAAAAAACCTGAATTTCCACATGCCGGGGTTTAAGCAGATACTTCTCCACCAGCATAATATCGTCATTAAAACTATTGCGAGCCTCGCGTTTGGCTGCCTCCAGAGCCTGATCAAATTCCTCTTCGGTATACACAGCGCGCATGCCTTTGCCGCCGCCACCAGCCGCCGCTTTGAGCAGCACCGGATAACCCATATTGTTGGCGGCCTGCAAAATCAGTTCAGGCGACTGATCCTCACCATGATAACCAGGCACCAGAGGTACACCGGCATCGGCCATAATAGTCTTGGCCGCAGACTTGGAACCCATAGCCAAAATAGACTCAACGGGAGGTCCAATAAAGACCAGATTATTGGTCTCACACTGGCGACAAAACTCAGCATTTTCCGACAGAAACCCATAGCCTGGATGAATCGCCTCAGCGCCAGTCTCCAACGCTGCCTGAATGATGTTATCTCCCAGCAGGTAAGATTCCGTGGAGGGAGAAGGTCCTATAAACACAGACTCATCAGCCATCTGCACATGCAGTGCATTGCGGTCAGCCTCAGAGTAAACCGCCACAGTGGCAACACCCATGGCCCGCGCAGTCTTAATAATGCGACAGGCAATTTCGCCACGATTGGCAATTAAAATTTTATCAAACATAAGCGGCCCTAATCTTTTAACCAATGGGGTTTGCGCTTTTGCAAAAAAGCCTGCAAACCCTCCTGACCCTGCGCACTCACCCGAATAGCAGCAATGGACTCACAGGTAGAATCGATTAGCTGTTGATCAATAGGCTTACCCGCAACATCAAACACCAACTGCTTGGCCGCTATCACCGCCTCAGGCCCATTGGCCAGCACAGCCTCAACCAAGCGGTCTACTTCCTGATCAAGCTGCTCAGCATCCACCACCTCATTAACCAAACCCAATTGCAGAGCCCTGTGAGCGTTGAAGCGCTCGGCAGTCACAAAGTAACGCCGCGCTGCACGCTGCCCAATCGCCGCAATCACATAGGGGCTGATAGTAGCCGGTACCAAGCCAATCTTAACTTCACTCAGGCTGAAATTCGCGGCACTGGCAGCCACCGCCATATCACAGCAGCTGACCAGCCCCACAGCCCCACCAAAAGCTGCCCCCTGTACTCGAGCAATAGTGGGTTGGGGCATATAATTAAGGGTCTTAAGCATCAGCGCCAATGCACCTGCATCACGAAGATTCTCCTTATAGGAGTAGCTAGCCATACGCTTCATCCACCCCAGATCAGCTCCAGCAGAAAAGCTTTTGCCCTCAGAACCCAACACCATAACCCGCACGTTAGGATTACCTGCAACCTCAGCAAATGCCTCAGTAAGCTGCCCAATAATCTGATCATCAAAAGCATTGTGCCTATCCGGATTATTTAACCTAACCCAAGCAACCCCAAGATCATCAATATCAGTAATTACCCTATTCATCCTCACCTTTACCTATATAAAAAAATGCCCAGCCCGAAGGCTTGAGTTACTTGTTAAGTGCAGTGACCCTCGTCAGCAGGGATGCTGACGCGGAGCCTACATGGACGTACTTGCGGCGTGTCACGGCACTTAACAAGAAACTCGAGTCCGCTGCAACGGATCAGAGATCCTTCGTCGCCTTGCTCCTCAGGATGACATCGGGAGGAAGCCTCAGGATGACATCGGGGGGCTTGGGGATTTTACATCCGGAACAAGCCAAACTTAGTTTCCTCAATCTCCCGATTGTGACTCGCCGAAATAGACAGCCCCAACACCATCCGCGTATCTGCCGGATCAATCACTCCATCATCCCAAAGCCTGGCCGACGCATAATAGGGGTGCCCCTGATGCTCATAATTATCAATAATAGGTTGCTTAAACTCAGCCTCATCCTCAGCACTCCAGTCAACAGCATCGCGCTCATACTTATCCCGCGTTACCTGAGCCAATACCCCAGCCGCCTGCTCGCCACCCATCACCGAAATCCGCGCATTGGGCCACATAAACATAAAGCGGGGATCATAGGCACGGCCACACATACCGTAATTACCGGCACCAAAAGAACCGCCAATCAACACCGTAAACTTAGGTACATTGGCAGTTGCTACCGCCGTCACCATCTTTGCCCCATGCTTGGCAATACCATCATTCTCATACTGCTTGCCCACCATAAAACCAGTGATATTTTGCAAAAACACCAGAGGAATTTTGCGCTGGGCACAGAGCTCAATAAAGTGCGCGCCTTTCTGCGCCGACTCGCCAAACAGAATGCCATTATTGGCCACAATACCCACCGGATAACCAAAGATTCGGGCAAAGCCGCACACAAGAGTGGCGCCATAGAGCGCCTTAAATTCATCAAAATCAGAACCGTCGACAATGCGCGCAATCACCTCCCGCACATCATAGGATTTGCGCGAATCCGCCGGCACTACACCATAGATTTCGCGACTGTTATAGGCAGGCTCAACAGCTTCTTTTAAATCACCATTTACCGGCTTAACCCGATTCAATCGGGCCACAGCCCTGCGGGCCAGATCCAGAGCATGGTGGTCATTATTAGCCAGATGATCGGCTACACCAGAGGTTCGACAGTGCACATCAGCACCACCTAATTCCTCCGCGGTCACCACCTCACCTGTAGCAGCTTTAACCAAAGGAGGGCCAGCGAGAAAAATAGTGCCTTGCTCCACAACAATAATCGATTCATCCGCCATCGCCGGCACATAGGCACCACCGGCTGTACAGGACCCCATCACCGCCGCAATTTGGGGAATATTGCGCGCCGACATATTGGCCTGATTAAAAAAGATACGACCAAAATGTTCCCGGTCTGGGAACACCTCATCCTGACGGGGCAGATTGGCACCGCCGGAATCCACCAGATAGATACAGGGCAGATTATTCTCAGCGGCAATGGCCTGAGCGCGCAGATGCTTCTTCACTGTCAGGGGGTAATAACTGCCGCCTTTCACCGTGGCATCATTGGCGACGATCACACATTCCTCACCACTAACCCGGCCAATACCGGTAATAATGCCTGCCGCCGGAACATCCTCGCCATAGACATTGTGAGCCGCCAGAGCGGAGAGTTCCAAGAACGGCGAGCCCGGATCAAGTAGGCCCTGTACTCGCTCCCGGGGCAGCAACTTGCCGCGGCTAACATGACGCTCGCAGGCCTTGCTGCCACCGCCCTCACGGATTTTATCCAGAGTCGCCTGCAAGTCGTCAACCTGAGCCTGCATGGCTGCAGCGTTGGCAGAAAACTCTGCGCTGTTGGGGTTAATCTTGGTCTTGATAGCTGCCATAGTCTGCCCCTTAAGTGCTCTCGGAAAACAGTTCGCGGCCAATCAGCATGCGCCGCACTTCAGAGGTGCCAGCGCCAATCTCATAGAGCTTGGCATCACGCAGTAATCGACCGGTGGAATATTCATTAGTATAGCCATTGCCGCCCAGAGCCTGGATGGCCTGCAATGCCATTTGCGTGGCTTTCTCCGCGGTAAATAAAATCACAGCGGCGGCATCTTTGCGCGAGTCCTGGCCCAGGTCACAGGCCCGAGCAACAGCGTATAAATAGGCCCGAGATGCATTGAGATCGGCATACATATCGGCAATTTTGCCCTGCATTAACTGGAACTCACCAATTGCCTGACCAAACTGTTTGCGCTCATGAATATAGGGCAGCACCACATCCAGACAGGCCTGCATAATGCCCACAGGGCCGCCCGACAGCACCGTGCGCTCATAGTCGAGGCCAGACATCAGCACCGCCACACCGCGGCCCTCACCACCGAGAATATTCTCCACTGGAACCTCGCAGTCCTGAAACACCAGCTCGCAGGTGTTGGAGCCACGCATACCCAATTTATCCAGCTTTTGATGGCGGGAGAATCCAGGGTAATCGCGCTCAACAATAAACGCCGTTATGCCTTTAGAGTCAGCCTCTGCATCGGTCTTGGCATAGATAATATAGGTATGGGCATCCGGACCATTGGTAATCCACATCTTGTTGCCATTAAGCACATAGTGGTCCCCGCGCCTTTTTGCCTTGAGTTTCATACTGACCACATCAGAGCCAGCATTGGGTTCGCTCATGGCCAGTGCGCCAATATGTTCGCCGGAACAAAGTTTGGGCAGATACCTGAGCTTTTGCTCCTCAGTACCATTTTTAGCTAACTGATTCATGCACAGATTGGAATGGGCGCCGTAGGACAGGGCAACTGATGCCGAGGCCCGGGAGATTTCCTCCATGGCCACGCAGTGGGCCAGATAACCCATGGCGGAGCCGCCGCACTGTTGGTCGACAGTAATACCGAGCAATCCCATATCACCCAGCTTGCGCCACAGGTCCATGGGAAACTCATTGCTGCTATCAATCTCGCTGGCGCGAGGGGCGATCTCATTGGCACAGAATTGGAAAACAGTATCGCGAAGCATATCGATATCAGTGCCGAGATTAAAATTTAAGCTGGGGTAGGAAGCGTTCATAGGTTAGCCTTGTCCATTGGATTTAAGGGCGTCAATACAGTCAACTTCTGCCTGATTAAGATCTTTAAGCAGCTTACTGATATCGTCCAATTGTTGATTCAGCTTGACTCTCTGTGCCTGAATCGCATCGATCAGTTTTTTAAGCTGATCCACATTGGTTTTGCCTGGCTCATACATATCAATAATTTCCCTTGAGTCATCCAGAGATAAACCCAGTCGTTTGCCACGCAGAATTAGCCTCAGTCTGGTGCGATCGGCGGGGCTATAAACTCTGGTTTGTCCCCGACGAGCTGGTGCCAGCAGACCCAGATCCTCGTAATGACGGATGGTTCTGGTGGTTATATCGAACTCCTTGGAAAGTTGGGAAATACTGTATTCAGCCATTGCAGGGCTCTGGTTGTTAACGGGTAGTTGGCAAGTATAACCCTACCTTTACGTTAACGTAAACTATTGCGGCTGATTTATTATGGGTTAAATAATGCAAAGATCTGAGGCTAATGGATTAATCCAGCTTTAAATCCATCTGATACTGGAAGAGTTCGGTGTTATACAGTGCCGCTAAATAGTCCACCAGCATCTCCCGGTCATCGTCCTGGTAATAGGAACGACGCACCAGGCTAAGCAGGGGAAAGCCTGTGGGCACCTGCAGATGCGCTGCAATGGCCTCGGTAGCGGCCACAGCGCTAAGAGTTTGATTGATATGGCTGACCTGCATGCCGCTCTCCCGAAAATACTGATGGCGGGATTGACTAATAAAGATACCTGGATCTTCCGGTTTATCGATGCCAGCACTCCAGCTATCAAAATAACCAAAAAATGCCCCTGCTCGCTCTCGTTTGCGCACCAGATGGAATAGCGAGTCATTATTGCCCAGGTAAAATTCCGTGCGGATACTTTGAGGGGGCACCACTACCCGGCAATCCAGCACCTCAGCCACAGAATTTTGGGCAATACTGTTGATCTCTTCTAAAACACCCAGTAGCGGAGCCTCCACCGGCTTTGGTGTGTACTTGTAAATTACGTGAGTGCCTTTGCCGCGACCGCGCTGAACCAGGTCCTCTGCCGCTAACTCATTGACTGCCCGCTTGACGGTAATGCGCGAAACATTAAAACCGTCTGCCAGTTCCTTTTCGCTGGGTAGCTTTTCTCCCAGATGAAAAGTGCCATCGAGAATATAGCCTTTGATCAGGCTATATAGCTGGTAATACAGAGGTGAGGGCTCATCCTCAGACACCAGATTGCGCTGGCTTTTGCTGAATAATATGGCACCTGCATGGGTCGTCATAAGCTTCTCGTTAAGTTAAAAACAGGGTTGTGCAAACTTGATACTTTGATATAACATTATATCATTATAGCAAAAATTCAAAATCTACCCTTAGGTACCACCTATGAACAAGGCACTTGCTGGTGTGCGCGTCCTGGACCTTACCCATATGCTGTCTGGCCCCTACGGCAGTATGATCCTCGCCGATCTGGGTGCGGAGACCATCAAGGTAGAGCCCTGTCATGGAGAGGGAACCCGCAAGTTACTGGCCACAGACCCCAAAAACTCCCTTGATGGTATGGGTGCTTACTATATTACCCTCAACCGCAACAAAAAGAGTGTAGCGGTAGATCTCAAGACTGAACAGGGGTTGTCACTCTTTAAAGACTTGGTTAAAAACGTAGATATTGTTATCAGCAACTTTGGTGCCGATGTGCCTGAGCGTCTGGGTATTGATTACAGCTCTCTGGCAGAGGTCAATCCGCGAATTATTACCTGTACCATTTCCGGATTTGGCTCCGATGGCCCGGGCAGCAAGCGACCGGCTTTTGATCAGGTGGCTCAGGCCATGGGTGGTGGCATGTCGATTACTGGTACCGACCAGCACAGTATAGTTCGCGCTGGCATTCCCATAGGCGATCTGGGTGGTGGTATGTTCGGAGTTATGGGCATTCTGGCCGCGCTCTACGAGCGTGAGCGCAGTGGTGTCGGCCAGCATGTGGATATCTCCATGCTGGATTGTCAGATCTCCATGCTTAATTACATGGCAACCATGCATTTTCTGTCCGGCGACGATCCCTATCCCATAGGCAACAGCCACTTTGTTCATGTGCCCTACAACACCTTTAGCTGCTCCGATGGCTATATCGTGATTGCAGTGATTACCGATAACTTTTGGCAGAATCTTAAACAGGTGGTTAGCTGTGCCGAGTTTAATGATGCTAAATACGATACTCAGCCGGGCCGTTGGCAAGATCGGGAGATGATTAATAGCACCTTAAACCGACTATTGAGTGGCAATACCTGTGAGTATTGGCTGGCCCAACTGGAGGCCAAGCGCATTCCCTGTGCGCCGGTCAATAGTCTGAGTCAGGCGCTGAGAGATACCCAGGTGCTGCATCGCAATATGGTGGTTGATCTAAAGCATCCCAGTGGCAAATCCACTAAGGGACCGGGCAATCCCATCAAGCTGTCTCGCAGCAGTGACCAGGAGTTTACTGCTGCGCCAACGCTGGGTCAGCATACCCAGGAGGTAATGACCCAACTCCTTAACCTCAGCGTACAACAGATAGAATATCTGCGAGAGCAGGGAATAATAAAATGACTCCACAAAAAGTAGTGATCACCGATGTGGGCCCAAGAGATGGCCTGCAGAACCAACCTAAAATACTCAGCATAGAGGAGCGCCTGGCGCTGGTGCAGGCTATTGCTGCCGCCGGCGTGCCGCAGATTGAAGTGGGAAGCTTCGTCTCACCTAAAGCTGTCCCTGCTATGGCTGGCACTGATCAGGTTTTTGCCAATCTTGAGCGCGACGGGTTTGCCACCCCAACCATAGCCTTGATCCCGAATATGAAAGGTTATGAGCTGGCGCGCGATGCCGGCGCCAAATCGGTCTCTATGGTGCTGTATGCCAGCGATGGTATGGCGCAAAAAAATGCTTCCATGAGCATGGCGGAAGCGGACGAGATTACGCTAGAAATTCTGCGGTTGGCAAAGCAGGATGATATTGAGGTGATTGCCACCATCGCGGTTGCTTTTGGCTGTCCCTTTGATGGGCCCATTGAGGCATCCGTCGTAGAGAAATCGGTGGCCAAATTTATGCGGACTGAAGCTAATCAAGTTGTGCTGGCGGACACCATAGGCGCTGCCGACCCTCAGCAGGTGCGAGCTCTAACGGCAACATTGGTCGAACAACATGGTGCCGACAGGCTGGGCTGCCATTTTCACGATACCCGCGCCATGGGGCTGGCCAATGTCTATGCCGCAGTGGAGTCTGGTATTCGCCGCTTCGATAGCTCTATTGCCGGATTGGGAGGCTGTCCCTTTGCACCGGGCGCATCGGGCAATGTGGCCACCGATGATATTGCTATGATGTTGCAGCAGATGGGCTTTGAGACAGGTATAGATTTAAATAAACTAATGCAGGCCTCTGATCTGGCCCAGGCACTGACAGGTACAGCCCCTGGAGGGAGATCTAAGCCTTGGCTCCAGGGCTATTTAACTAAGCAGGCCAGTTAGAGGTTTACCCACAGTATTGGCATAACAATAAATAATTATAAGTATGGTTCGGAGATAAAAATGAGCTACAGATTAGGGGTAGATGTAGGGGGAACATTCACAGACCTTCTGCTGATTAACGAAGATACAGGTGACACCCATACGGCCAAAGTGCCCTCGACACCAGAGGATTCCTCCATTGGTGTTCTCAATGGTATTGCGCGCATCTGTGACGAATCTGGCGTCAATCCAGCCGATGTGAGCCGGGTGATGCACGGTACTACTGTTGCCACTAATGCGGTGCTGACAGGCCGGGGAGCAAAGGTAGGGCTGGTCACCACTGCTGGTTATGAAGACACATTGCAGGTGGCTAGATCATTTTGCCCCGGTGGTCTGGGGGGCTGGGTCAGCTTTGTTAAAAAACCATTGCTGGCACCATTGGAACTTACTATTGGTGCCCATGAGCGAATCGGTGCCGATGGTGAAGTGGTTGCAGGGTTAGATGAAGAGCAGTTGCGCACTGACCTAAAAACTCTCCATGGAACTGGCCAGGTGGAAGCCCTGACCATCTGTTTTATCAATGCCTATATTAACGGTGCCCATGAAAAGCGTGCCGCAGAGATTGCCGCAGAGATTTTTACCGATACGCCCATTTCTATTTCCAGTGATGTGGTGCCAGAGATGCAGGAATATGAGCGCACTGAAACTACGGTAGTGAACTCCTATGTGCGTCCGGAAGTGGCCAGCTATGTGAGCAATCTGCAAGCGGCCCTGGATGACAAAATGGGGTCAGACACTCAGCTATCCATTTTGCGCTCCGATGGTGGTTTGGCTTCAGCCAGAGCCTCGGCGGAGTCACCAGTTAATATGCTGATGTCCGGTCCCGCTGGCGGTGTCTCCGGTGCTATCTATTTTTGCAGCCGTGCCGGTTATGACAATATTTTAACCTGCGACATGGGTGGTACCTCCACCGATGTGGCCCTAATTCAAAATTCCCGTGCCCGGGTGCGCCGGGAAACCATTGTTGCTGATGTAAGAGTTCGCGCCCCCTCAGTGGATGTGCGCACAGTGGGTGCTGGCGGTGGTTCTATTGCCTTTGTTCCGGAACTAACCAAAGCACTTCGAGTAGGCCCGGAGTCTGCCGGTGCAGTGCCTGGTCCCGCCTGCTACATGAAGGGCGGTGAACAGCCCACGGTGTGCGACGCTAATGTGGTGCTGGGTTATCTGCCCTCCGATGTGCAGCTGGGGGGCAAGATGGACATTAATCGTGAGGCCTCCGTTGCCGCGGTTCAATCTGTGGCAGATGCCATGGGCATTGATCTTATGGCTGCCGCCGAAGGTATTATCAAGATTGTTAATGAGTCCATGTTCGGTGCACTGCGCCTAGTGTCCGTTGAACAGGGCTACGATCCCCGTGACTTTGCTCTGGTGGGCTTTGGCGGTGCGGGCCCATTGCATGCCAATGCGCTGGGCATACTGACCGACGCCTGGCCGGTGATTATTCCGCCGGGGCCCGGCGTGCTCTGCGCCTATGGTGATGCTACCACTCAGGTGCAGGATGAAGCAGCTCGCACCTATCTGACCATGGCCGGTGATCTCACCGATAACCAGCTAGTGGCAGATCTCCATGAGCTAAAAGCCAGAGCGGGTGAGGCACTGCTAACCGACAATATTCCCGCCTCAGAGCATGAAATTACCTATCAGGCCGATCTGCGCTATGCAGGCCAGGCTTTCCAGATCACCATCGACTTTACCGAAGACGAGCTAAAAGAGAAGGGCGTAGCCCTGCTGACCGATCAATTTGATGGCGAGCACGAGCAGCTATTTACCTTTAAGTTGGATGATGGTCATGAAATCTTAATGATCCGAGCAGTGGCTAAAGCCAGAGCCAAATCTATCGCCGAGCGTCAGGTTGGTGAGACAGGCATGAGCCTAGAGCAGTGCATTATTGCTCCCAGTCGCTTCTATTACGAAGGCGACTGGTACGACGCCAATATCTACGATCGCAATAAACTCAATACGGGTTTGCAGGTTTCTGGCCCAGCTATTGTGGGTGAAATGGATTCAACCACAGTGGTACTGCCAGGCTTTGTGGCAGAGGTGGATGCCGTGGGTAACCTACTGATCAATCCAGTTAATGGAGGACAATAAAATGACTGCAAGATTACTAGAAACCAATAAAGATCCTCTGAAGAAAATTGATGTCGATGGCGTGACCGTTGATATTATCGAAAACGCCCTGCGCAATGCCCGCGAAGAAATGGACGCGGTGCTGTTTAGAACCGCCATGTCTCCAGGTATTCGCGAGCAGGGTGACTGCTTTCCGATGATCGCCAATAAAGACGGCAAAATGGTAGTGGGCCAGTTTGGTTCGTTTATCGGGCCCTTTTTAGAAGCCTACAATGATGAGATCGAAGAGGGAGATATTATTCTCACCAACGACCCCTATATGTGTAATGCGGCGGTATCTCACTTGCCGGACTGGGTTGTACTGGTGCCTGTATTTAAGGAGGGCCGACATATTGCCTGGTCGGCCATGTTCGGGCATATGTCGGACAATGGCGGTATGGTACCGGGCTCGATTCCTATCGAGGCTACGACCATCTTCCAGGAAGGTATTCGTATTCCGCCTACCAAGCTATACAAAAAAGGTGTGCTGCAGTCGGACCTTCTGGAGCTAATTCTGCACAATGTGCGTACTCCCCAGTGGAACCGCTTTGATCTCAATGCACTGGTCGCCGCCTGTAATACTGCGGCAAAGCGCTGTGTTGAGCTGGCCGAACGCTTTGGCGATGATGTGCTGTTCTCGACCATGGATATTATGTTGCAGCGCAACTATGACGCCATGAAGCATATTATTGGTATGTTTATTCCCGAAGAGCCAAGGGAGTTTGAAGACTATCTATGCGATGACGGCATGGGCATGGGCCCCTACAAAATAAAATGCACCATGTGGCGGGAAGGGGAAAAGGCGATTTTTGATTTTGCCGGCACCGATCCCCAGGCCCAGAGTTCAGTGAACTTCTTCCTTAACGAAGATATGTTCAAAATGTTCTTTGGTTCATTCACCATCAATGTGGTGGACCCGCAAATTGTCTTTAACGATGGCTTCTATGATCTGGTGGATGTGCGTATTCCCCAGGGTACCCTGTTAAAGCCTAATTATCCGGCGGCACTGTCGGGCAGAACCCATGCTCTGGGGCGCATCTTTGACGTACTCGGCGCACTGCTGGGTATGGGCGCACCTGAGATGATGCTCAATGCGGCGGGCTTCTCCGATTCACCGCACCTGTTCTTCTCTGGTTATGACAGCAGACCGGGAAAAGGCAATGAATGGTTCCAGCTATTCCAGATTGGCTTTGGTGGAGTCCCAGGCCGGCCGGTTGGCGATGGCCCGGACGGCCACAGTCTGTGGCCTGGATTTACCAATGTGCCCAATGAATTTATTGAGTCTTACTTTCCGTTGCGTATCGAGCGCTATGAAACCATTGCAGATTCTGGCGGTGCTGGTTTGCACCGGGGTGGCAATGGCCTGAGTGTTGCCTATCGCTTTCTCTGCGATGGTGATATAGGTATTCACGATGAGCGCTGGCTGACTTATCCCTGGGGGGTGCTCGGGGGCGAAACTGGACTGCGTTCAACCAAGCGTCTGGTGCGTGTGGATGGCTCCGAAGAATGGCTGCCAGCCAAAGCCGAGGGTATCAAGGTCAAGACTGGCGACATGCTGTATTTCAATACCTGGGGTGGCGGCGGTTGGGGTGATCCATTTGCCCGTGACCCAGAGCTGGTGCGGCAGG
Organism: Porticoccaceae bacterium UBA2002; assembly: GCA_002334915.1. Lineage (GTDB taxonomy): Bacteria > Pseudomonadota > Gammaproteobacteria > Pseudomonadales > Porticoccaceae > HTCC2207. Next base: position 7,991 of record DDCQ01000004.1, on the reverse strand, counting down.
ATATTAATCGACGACTGGTGACAGTCGAGGGAGCCAAGCGCTACGGCGTTGTGATGGCCGCGGATGGATCTGTAGATAGTGGTGCAACGGAGACGCTGCGCGCTGAATTAAAAGCCGCCGCTGGAGAGCCAGCACTGTTTAATTTTGGTGGTGATATAGAAGATATTCGCAGCCGCTGTGAAGCAGAGACCAACCTGCCCGCGCCGGTTAAACCAACCTTTATTGGGCTATCGCAATAGGTGCTCCAGACGGGTTGCTGGCGAATTAAATTGAGTAAATAACAAAAAATACAATAAAACAATGTTAACCAAAACAATAGGTGGGAGAAAAACCATGAAAACACCAGCTTTAAAAAATATGATGGCGACGGCGATACTCGCCAGTTTCGCGACGACCTCGGTCGCCGAAATTGCCATTGAAGAAATTGTTGTTTCGGCACGAAAGCGCGCAGAAAATCTGCAGGAAGTGCCGATTGCAGTATCAGCCTTTACCGAAGCTCAAATTGAGAGTGCCGGTATTCAGCGTCCAGGCGACTTTATTGGCCTAATGCCCAATGTCACCATGGTCGACTCAGCCAATGTGGGTGATACCCAGGTGAGTATTCGCGGTATTGTTTCAACCCGTGATGCTGAATCAACCTTCGCTTATGTGGTCGATGGTGTGCTGGTCACTAACCCCAATGGCTTTAACGAAGAGTTAATGGATGTTAGTCAGATTGAAGTTCTCAAAGGGCCGCAGGGCGCACTCTATGGTCGCAACGCAGTAGCCGGTGCCATACTGGTCACTACCAATCGCCCGGATGAAGAGTTCGAAGGCAA
>DDCQ01000004.1:0-7140 GCA_002334915.1 Porticoccaceae bacterium UBA2002 | reverse complement strand
GCTGACTCGGTTGATTTTCTGGAGGACACCACAGTGCGCGGTCGTCTTATCTGGGACGTCAACGAAGAGCTGTCTCTGGATATGCGTGCCGGTATGAGCGAAGTCAGTGGCGGTGCGATTAACTTTAATGCGGTATTTGCGATTCCCATGTTTGCAGAGGGTTTTGGTCTGGGACCCACTTTCTTTAAAGATGTGAATGAGCACGAGTTTATTTTCTCCAACAACGTACCGGGAGAAAATGAGCAGGAGACAACTGAGTTCTCCATCAAGGCAGACTGGGATCTCGAAAACTATGATGTCAGTGCTATCTTCAGCTACAGCGATCTCGAAGAATATCTGCTCTCAGATGGCACCAGTGCCACGTTCTATGGCTATGAAGTCACTCCCTCATGTCAGTCAGATCGCGCAATCCTCAACAATTTGCCAACCTCAATGGGAGGAGCCGGTCGCGATGATCTGTTTGGTGCCTTCTTTGCTCCCTTTGGCGTATTTCCCGGTGCAGGCGGTGCAGATCCGGACTTCACCGGTATCTATGGGCCCTATACGCCCACTTCCTGTGATGGTTACCAGTATCAGGAGCGCAACCAGTCAGATACCAGCCTGGAAATACGTCTGGCGTCAGAGGCCGATGCCGAAATCAGCTGGATTGCCGGTGCCTATGTGGCCGATATCGAGCGTGAAGTGGTGGTTGCCTATGGTGCCGACACAGGCAATGGCTTCCTGCGTCAGCCCTATGTGCCAGCCACTGGCCCCAACCCAACCGATCTGATGTTTAGCGACAAGTTTGACACCTCGGTAATGGCTATCTTTGGTCAGGTTGAGTTTGATATGAGCGACGATATGGAGCTGGCTTTTGCCGCGCGCTACGATCGTGAAGAGCGCGATGTGCAGAACCAGGTGCCCAATGTGGCAGCGTCTGGCCTTAGTGTTAATGCACTGACCAACCCCATTAACCCGGCTTTTGCGGCTAATCCCAACGGCATACCCAATCGCGATGCTACCTTTAGCCAGTTTCAGCCCAAGGTAACCTGGAGCTGGAATGCCGCTGAAGATATCAATATCTACGCCAGCTGGGGCGTTGGCTTCCGCAGCGGTGGATTTAACTCCATCGGCAGTGAGGCGCTGATTGACCTCTGGTACAACGACAATGGCGATGGTACCAATCCGGGGGCGCTGGTTGATGCTCAGCTGTCAGTAAAAGATGAGTACGATAAAGAAGTCTCCACCAGCTTTGAGCTGGGCAGCAAGATGGAGTTTATGGACAACCGTCTGCGCGTCAATGCCTCGGTGTTCCAGACAGATGTTGAAGACAGTCAGTTCTTTGAGTTCTACGCCGGACCCTTTGGTTTGATGCGTGTGGTTACCACCATTGAAGACGTTGAAATTCAGGGCTTCGAGATGGACTTCAATGCTGTAGTCACCGAGAACCTGTCTGTATTTGGTGGTCTGGGTATTCTGGATAGCGAGATTATCCGCAATACTCATCGTCCAGCAACTGTGGGTAACGACGCACCCCAGGCACCAGACCGCACCTACAACCTGGGTGCACAGTTTGAGATGTCTGTTGCCACTGGTATTGAAATGACTGCGCGTCTGGACTGGCAGCATGTGGGCGAGATGTCTTTCCACAGCTTGCAAGGTGAAGAGACTCCCACTATCTGGCAGGTGTTCTACCCAGGTGTGCCCATCACGCAAAACTTTAGCAAGGCGACTCGTGATGATTACTCAACGCTAAACGCGAGAATCTCCTTTGACAGTGAAAACTGGGGCCTGACATTCTGGGGTCGCAATATCACCGATGAAAACTATCTCGAAGAAGTGATTCCAGCACCTGAATTTGGTGGATCATTTATCCATCCGGGTGCCAAGGACTCTTACGGGGTGGACTTCAACTACCGCTTCTAAAGTTTAGTGAGTAGTCTCAAAAGCTAGTAGTATAAAGGCGGGTTGCGGCTCAGGTTACACAGAGCGCAGCCCGCTTTTTTATAGCTACAGAAAAGAGAGCTTCACATGGCCCTATCAAATCTGCATCAGAATCAACTTGGCTTAGGCCGGTCGCCAGCACTTTTGGTGGTGGATATAATTAATGGCTTTACCGACCCAGCCTGCCCGCTAGGTAGCAATTGCCCAGAGGTAGTTGCAGCCAATATTGAGTTGTTAACTGCTTTTCGTGACAGGGCACTGCCAATTTTCTTTACCAGCGTGGTCTATCACAATGATCAGCAGGCCAGTGTCTTTCGCGCTAAAGTCCCGGCTCTCAATGTGCTTACACCTGGCTCTCACTGGGTGGATATTGATTCTCGAATGGGGCGCCTGGCCTCTGAACCTCTAGTTGAAAAACAATGGGCCAGCGCGTTTTACGGAACCGACCTGAACAGCCAACTTAGGGCACTGGATGTGGACTCACTAGTGGTTACAGGGTTAACCACCAGCGGCTGTGTGCGAGCCTCAGCTGTAGATGGGCTGCAAAATAATTATCAGACGGTAGTTGCCCTTGAGGCTGTGGGGGATAGAAACCCAGAGGCTCATCAGGCCAATCTGTTTGATTTAAATGCCAAGTACGCAGATGTGCTTTCAGTGGCCGAGATTATTGCAGGGCTATAGAGCCTCGTAATTGCCACGGTGAAAGATCAAGGGTCTGTGTCCCTGATCTGTGAAATCAAGCACCTTGCCCAGCATAATTACATGGTCGCCGCCATCGTATTGATTGGCGATCGCGCATTGGAAGCAGGCACTGTAATGAGTCAGTAGCGGCACACCGGCAAGTCCTTCCGAAACCTCCAGGCCAGCAAATCTATCTGTCCCCGTTGTAGCAAAGCGGTTGGAGAGCTCCTGCTGATCCTCCGCCAGAATATGAATAGCAAATGCCTCTGCCGCGATAAAATCATCAAAGCAGTTGGTGTCGCGACCAATGCTCCACAGAACCAGCGCCGGATCCAGTGACACAGAGTTAAAGCTATTGGCGGTCATGCCTACTTTCTGCCCATTTTTACCCAGGGCAGTAACCACAGTGACGCCTGTGGCAAAACTGCCCAGTGCATTGCGAAAGTCGAGCTTACTGAAGTTAGAAGTGGACATAGATCTCTTATTGGTGGCGTCGGCTTGTATGGGGCGGCAATGATGGTTGGAATACCCTTGGGTTGCAAGGTCTAGGGCAAAAATAATCAGCATGCCGGTCAGTGCTCTATGCACTAGCAGCCATGCTGAATTCAGGTTATTTGACCAACATTACATGGCAGCGGCCAGCCTGGTTCCCTGGTTGATAGCGCGCTTGGCATCCAGCTCTCCAGCCTCATCGGCTCCGCCAATCAGATGGTGGGGTAAATTCAGGCCATCCACCAATTCCCGCAGCGGGTCCTGCCCGGCGCAGATAATTACGGTATCCACTGGCAGTACCTGGGGGTCGTCGCCAACCGTCATATGCAGACCCTCATCATCAATATGGCTGTAGTCACAGCCAGGCATCATACGCACGCCTTTCATCGCCAGACCGGCGCGGTGAATCCAGCCTGTGGTCTTACCCAGGCCTTTGCCCACGCGGGTGGTTTTGCGCTGCAGCAAATAAACTTCTCTAGGGGAGGGCTCTGGTTGAGCTGTAACCCCTTCAATGCCCGAGCGCGAGCCGAAGGTCATATCTATGCCCCATTCCTTCATAAAGGCCGGGATATTGGTGCTGGTAGACTCACCGCTGTGAGTAATATATTCCGCGGTATCAAAACCTATACCGCCGGCACCAATAATCGCCACCTTATCGCCCACCGGCTTTTTGCCACCAATCACATCCAGATAGTTGAGAACTTTAGGATGATTAATACCCTCAATCTGCGGCGTTCTGGGGCTGATGCCAGTAGCGATAATCACCTCGTCAAAGCCGCCATTATTGAGCTGCTCTGCGGTCACCCTTGAGTTGAGCTGCAGATTTACGCCGGTTATTTCAATTTGCTTCTGGTAATAGCGCAGGGTCTCATAGAATTCCTCTTTACCGGGAATCTGCTTGGCGATATTAAACTGACCGCCAATTTCATTGGCGGCATCAAACAGGGTCACCTGATGGCCACGAGATGCAGCAGTGGTTGCCGCAGACAGTCCCGCAGGGCCAGCGCCAACCACGGCAATTTTCTTGGTATTGCTGGTGGCCACAATATGCAACTCAGTCTCATGGCAGGCGCGGGGATTAACCAGACAGCTTGTCATTACGCCACTAAATACATGGTCCAGGCAGGCCTGGTTGCAGCCAATGCAGGTGTTAATTTCATCGGCGCGATTTTCCTGGGACTTGATTACAAAGTCAGGATCAGCCAGGAAGGGGCGAGCCATAGAAACCATATCTGCATCGCCGCGAGCCAGCACTTCCTCGGCCACTTCTGGGGTATTGATGCGGTTGGAGGTAATCACAGGTACCGACAGCTCTTTTCTAAAGCGGGCCGTCACCCAGGTAAAGGCCGCTCTTGGCACCTTGGTGGCAATGGTGGGAATCTGCGCCTCATGCCAGCCAATACCCGTATTAATAATAGTGGCGCCGGCCTGCTCAACGGCCTTACCCAGTTGAATAACTTCCTCTGCGGTGCTGCCACCATCGACTAGATCGAGCATCGACAGACGGAAGATAATAATAAATTTCTCGCCAACCGCTTCGCGCACTCTGCGCACCACTTCTATGGGCAGGCGGATGCGATTCTCGTAGCTGCCACCCCAGTCATCTTCGCGCTGATTGGTGCGAGCGGCAATAAATTGATTTAGGAAATAGCCCTCAGAGCCCATGATTTCAACGCCATCATAGCCAGCCTTCTGAGCCTGTACCGAGGTAAAGACAAAATCATCAATCTGTTTGTAGATCTCTGCATCAGTCAGTGCTCTGGGCGTAAATGGATTAATCGGAGCCTTGATTGCGGAGGGGGCCACCTGATCTGGAGAATAAGCATAGCGACCAGTGTGCAGAATCTGCAGGCAGATCTTGCCATCGTGCTTATGTACCGCGTCGGTGATCTGTTTATGGCCGGCGATATCTTCTTCATCAACCAGCTTTTTGGTATTGGGGTGGGTGCCGCCCTCGGTGTTGGGGCCAATGCCACCGGTCACAATCAGTCCTACACCGCCTTTTGCGCGCTCACCAAAGTAGGCGGCCATACGTTCATGGCCATTGGCCACTTCTTCCAGGCCAGTGTGCATTGAGCCCATAAGCACGCGGTTTTTTAAGGTGGTAAAACCCAGGTCCAGAGGGGCGAGCATATGGGGGTAGGTACTGTGTGACATAAATTTCTCTCTATTTTTTGTTTTAGTTATCAGTTAGGGCAGCAGATTGTCGAATTTGGGCGCGCGTTTGTCCCTATTCGCCTGCATGGCTTCCTGTACATCGGGCGCCTGCAACATGCCCGACTGCCAGGTCGCCATATGGTTGAGACTATCTTCAACAGAATGGTCGCGACTGTAGTTAAGCATGGATTTGGTGCCGTGCACGGCCATGGGGCTGTGTCTGGCAATCTCGGTGGCCAGGGCGCGAACCGCCTCGAGCATCTGCTCTTGATCTGCATAGACTTTATTAACAAAGCCACAGGCCAGGGCCTCTTCGGCTCCCAGGTTGCGGCTGCTGTACGCCAGTTCGCGGGCCAGTCCGCTGGGCATCACATGCTGGATACGCTGCAAAGTACCCACATCTGCAGTAATGCCCAGTGCAGTTTCTTTAATATTAAAGTAGGCATTGCTGGTGCAGAAGCGCATATCAGTGGCACAGATCATATCTACACCACCGCCAATACAGGCACCCTGGATCGCAGAGATTACCGGCATGCGGGCTTTTTCCAGCACCGTAAAGGTATTTTGCAGGTCGAGAATCCAGCGCCGAGCTTTCTCCGCCGCGCGGGCTGGCTCATGACCTTCGCTATTGCCTATAGCGCCAATCACGCTGAGATCCATGCCGGCGGTAAAGTGCCTGCCCTGGGAGCTGAGAATAATCACGCGGGCTGCAGACTCTCTATCCAGAGCCTCAATAATAGCTGGCAGCTCCGACCAGAAATCGGCGTTCATTGAATTAATCGACTCTGCGCGATTAAGGCTGATCTCAGCGACATAATGATCGTCTATTTCGACCCTAAAGGCTTTGAGTTGATTAAAGTCTGAGGTATTTAATGGCTGTGTCATTATTTTTATCCAGTTGCGGGTCCCTAGCAGTAGTCAATGTTGTTACTTACGGCTGACCTAAAAAGCCAGATTAAGCTGGTATTTTGACACTGTCAAGATGTGTTGATACATTGCGCCCATGAGTCTTGCCAATGTTATAGAAATTCCCCGCCCCAGCTATCATCATGGTGACCTGCGCAGCGCTCTGTTAGTGGCTGCAAAGGACCTGATTGCCGAGGCTGGTATCGACAATCTGTCCCTGCGCAAACTGGCAGAGCGAGCAGGGGTGTCGCGCACTGCGCCCTACCATCATTTCTCTGGCAAGAATGACCTGCTCTGCGCTATAGCGGCGCAGGGGTTTCGCCGCAGGCACAGAGAGGCCATGGCCACTTTTGATGATCCGCGGCTGACCCCGGAGGAGAAGTTTGAGGCCTATATTTTTGGCTATATGCAGTTTGCCGCAGACAACCCTGAAGAGTACGAGCTTATGTTCGGGCGCAGCATCTGGAAACAGGAAAACAGCACCCAGGAGCTGCGCGATGTCGCCTACCCCTGTTTTCAGCACCAGGTTGATATGGTGCGCAGCTGGCAGCAGGCCGGGCTGATTACTGGCGACAATCCTCTGCGCACCTCCCAGGTGATCTGGGGAGCAGTGCATGGCATCGCCAAGCTATTTATTGATGGTATTTATATTGATGCAGGGCAAATAGAGGAAGTATCCCGATGCGCAGTTAGAATGTTTATTCAAAACCCCGCCTAACTCATTGTTTTCAAAACAGTAAACTTTTGGTTTATGCAAAACTCTATAGGTTTTGGCGAGCAGATTTCGCTAAGTTATTGATTCCAATGCTGATTCCGCTACTACAAAATCACAAAAATCCAGTTTTATTTTTTGACAATGTCAAAAATGAGAACTACTTTTACCTTTACCTGTTAAGTAGTTTAGTTTTGTACTCAAAATAAGGAAATGGTCGCGTTTTGCATGCGCGTTTAGTTAGTTTTAGGAGTTTTTAGGAGCTTGAA
>DDCQ01000013.1 GCA_002334915.1 Porticoccaceae bacterium UBA2002 | reverse complement strand
GGGAAAGCGGCCTTTTTTGCCGCCTCAATCAGCAGTGGCGTTTTAAGCTGCTCCTCAAGAAAGTTATCTCCTTCACCCTGATCGACCAGCACCGGCAGATGCTCTGTGGCCTGACCTACCAGAGCTACGGTATCGTACTGGGCCCAGGTATCGCGGTTGCTGCCGAGGTAGTTGGTTAATGTCTTATCACCCCAGGGGCAATTTAACGGCGAGCAGATGGGTGAAAATGCCGATACCGATTTAAACTGGCCCGGGTTTTTAAGCGCTATGGTTAGCGCGCCATGACCACCCATGGAATGCCCTGAAATTGATGCCCTAGCACTGTCCACGGGGAACTGGCTATTAATCAATGCTGGCAGATCTTCGACTATATAGCTGTACATCTGGTAATGCTTGACCCAGGGCTGCTCTGTAGCATTGACATAGAATCCGGCCCCCAGACCCATATCATAGGCACCCTCAGGGTCATCGGCCACGCCCTCACCTCTGGGGCTGGTATCCGGGCAGACAATGGCAATGCCATACTCTGCGGCATGCTGCTGGGCCCCGGCCTTTTGCACAAAGTTTTCATCTGTGCAGGTGAGGCCAGATAACCAGTACAGCACGGGCACTGGGCCCTGTGCAGCCTGAGGCGGCAGATAGATCGAGAATGTCATCTCGCAATTAAGCACAGCGGACTGATGCTTGTAGCGCAGCTGCTGGCCACCAAAGCTCTGGTTTGAGCCAATCTGTTCAACTGTCATTTAAAACTCCGCCTTAAAATTCGACAACTGATCTAATGCTCTCGCCCGCATGCATTAAATCAAAGGCTTTGTTGATATCTTGCAATGGCATCTTATGGGTAATCAGATCATCGATATTGATCTTGCCATCCATATACCAGTCCACAATCTTGGGCACATCTGTACGGCCGCGGGCGCCACCAAAGGCGGTGCCGCGCCAGGAACGGCCTGTCACCAGCTGAAATGGTCGGGTTGCAATCTCTTTGCCTGCGCCAGCTACACCTACAATACAGCTCTCACCCCAGCCTTTATGGCAGCATTCCAGTGCCTGACGCATCACCTCTACATTGCCAATACACTCAAAGCTGTAATCCACACCGCCGCCTGTCATATCAATAATATGGTCGACCACATTTTCCACATCGCGCGGATTAATAAAGTCGGTCATACCAAACTGCTTGCCTAGAGCCTGACGAGCCGGGTTTAAATCAATACCAATAATTCTGGTAGCGCCGACCATTTTGGCGCCCTGAATCACATTAAGGCCAATACCCCCAAGACCAAATACAGCCACTGTGGAGCCAGCTTCAACTTTCATAGTAAAGGCCACTGCACCAATTCCGGTGGTGACACCGCAGCCGATATAGCAAATCTTGTCGAAGGGCGCGTCGTCACGCACCTTGGCCAGGGAAATCTCTGGGAGCACGGTGTAATTGGAGAAGGTGGAGCAACCCATATAGTGCAGTATGGGCTTGCCTTCAAAAGAGAATCTGCTGGTGCCATCGGGCATCACGCCTTGGCCCTGGGTGGCACGCACCGCCTGACATAGATTGGTTTTTGGATTGAGGCAGAAATCGCACTCGCGGCATTCGGCAGTGTAAAGAGGAATCACATGGTCGCCAGGTTTAAGATTTTTTACGCCTGGGCCCACATCAACCACCACACCTGCACCCTCGTGCCCCAAAATTGCCGGGAAGGCGCCCTCTGGATCATCGCCGGACAGGGTAAATGCGTCGGTATGGCACACGCCTGTTGCTTTAATCTCAACTAAAACTTCTCCGGCTCTGGGGCCATCGAGATCGACTTCGACAATTTCTAGGGGCTTTCCTGCTCCAAATGCAACGGCGGCTTTGGTCTTCATAGTTGATTCCTCTTAAATATCGCTTTTATTGTTAGTTGCCATACTAGGCTAAAACAGGCTATTTTGGCTATCAGAATGCGGCGTCTAATTACAAAAAATAATCTACGGGGCCACCCAATGAAATCAATTTTTAATCTTGCCACACTATGGCTATTACTCAGCTCCTGGTGCTGGGCGTCCGGAACCCCCAAAGGTATAAAACCGGTAGATAATCTGGTGATCTATACCGCTAAAAAGATTATCACCATGGAACCCGCTCTACCCGAAGCCACTGCAGTAGCTGTGGCCGATGGCCGCATTGTGGCTGTGGGCTCTCTGGACTCTCTGGGCAGCTGGAGGGAGCATAAAAACTCCCGTATCGACCGGCGCTTTGAGGGCAAAATTATAATGCCCGGCTTTATTGAGCCCCATGTGCACCCCTCGCTGCCTGCGGTGCTAACCCAGTTTCCATTTATTGCCCCGGATGACTGGTCCCTGCCTACGGGTAAATTTCCCGGGGCCACAACACCTAAAGCCTATATTGCACGGTTAAAAGAACTGGTTGCCCAGCACAATAACCCAAATATCCCCTTTATCACCTGGGGCTATCACCCGCTCTGGCACGGCGAGTTATTTCGCCAGCAGCTAACTGAGCTATTTCCGGATAAGCCCGTGATGCTGTGGCACCGCTCATTCCATGAGTTAATTGGCAATGATGCTGCCATGGATTTACTGGGCGTTACAGAAGCCGAGCTTGAAGCCAACCCACTCACCAGCTGGAAGCGCGGCCACTTCTTTGAAAATGGTATGTATGCACTGATACCCAAGATGGGGTTTATCTTTGAGCCAGCGCGCTTTGGCCAGGGCATGCAAAACTTTATCCGCATGGTTCATCAGGGTGGCGTGACCGCCGCGCTGGATATGGGGACTGGGGTGTTTGGTGATCCAGCTGGGGAGATAGCCATGATCCGCCATGCTGTTGAAACCGCTCAGGCTCCGGCAAGAATTATATTAACCCCCATTATCACTGATTTTCTAGGCCGCGGTGTCTCGATAGAAGATGCCTTTAAAGAGATTGACCAGTGGCGCTCACAAAACAGCCACAGGGTAAAGCTCGACAGGCGGTTTAAGCTAATGATGGATGGCGCTATCTACAGTGGGCTGGCCCAATTTGACTTTCCGGGCTATATCGATGGCCACGAGGGCGTGTGGATGGTGCCCGAGGATGTGACCACCCAGTGGGCCCAGGCATTTTGGGATGCAGGCTATCAGTTGCACGCCCATACCAATGGCGATGGCAGTGCTGCGCGGCTGATCAAGCTGATTAAAACATTGCAGGCTAATACCCCCAAACCAGACCATCGTCTGTCTCTGGAGCATTTTGCCTACACCACGGAAGATCAAAACCGGCAGCTAAAAGAGCTGGGCGCCGTGGTGTCTGCCAACCCCTATTACCATTTTATTCTCAGTGATATTTACAGCGAGCAATGGCTGGGTGCCGACCGCGGCAATCAGATGGTGAGGCTGGGCTCTCTGGAGCGGCTGGGCGTGCCCTTTGCTTTCCACTCGGACAGTCCCATGGCGCCACTGGAACCTCTGACCCTGGTGTCTGCAGCGGTGAACCGTATCACCATTAATGGCAACTTGACCGGTGAGCATGAGCGGGTCAGTTTGGATGCCGGGCTGCGAGCAATTACCATTAATGCCGCCTGGGTGATGGGTTATGAAGATGAGATTGGCTCGATACGGGCGGGTAAAAAAGCTGACTTTACTATTCTTGAGGCCGACCCCTATAAGGTCAGCCCCAAGCGCATAAAAGATATTAAAATCTGGGGCACGGTGTTTGAGGGCACCCCGGCACCACTGTCGGCCAACTAGTTGCGGCGAATACAACCCGGCAGGCTACAGAGCATTTCAAAGAGCAGATTGGCCGCCAACAGCGAGGTATTGCCTGTGGTGTCGTAGGGTGGCGACACTTCCATCAAATCACAGCCCACCAGATTTAAACCGAAGCAGCCTCGTATTACCTCCAGCCCCTGAGAGGCTGTAAGCCCGCCGGGCTCTGGGGTACCTGTACCAGGTGCCACTGAGGGGTCCAGGCCATCAATATCAAAGGTTAAATAAGCGGGCGTGTCCGGGCCTATGGTGTCGCGGATCTGATCCATTAATGGTGCCAGGGATTTATACCAGCATTCTTCTGCGGTAATCACTGTGGCGCCCTGCTCCCTGGACCAGTCGAAATCATCTGCCACATAGCCGGTAGCCCTGAGGCCAATCTGAAACATCTTGCTGGTTTCTATTAGCCCCTCTTCGATAGCGCGGCGAAAGACCGTGCCATGGGCAATCTTTTCCCCAAACATCTCGTCATTGATATCGGCATGGGCATCAATATGAATCAGTGCCACCGGGCCATGAACTTTGGCGATGGATCTCAGTATTGGCAGGGTGCAGGTATGGTCTCCGCCCACAGAGACCGGCTTGGCCCCGGCGGCTAAAACTCCATCTACGGCAGCCTCAATAGCATCTACGGTTTTTAACAGGTTGTAGGGATTGACTGCTACATCACCAATATCTGCCACCTGAAAGGAGTCAAAGGGCGCAGCCTGGGTGGCCATGCCATAAGGGCGCACTAGCACAGACTCTGTTCTGATCTCCCGGGGACCAAATCTGGTGCCTGGGCGATTGCTGGTGCCTATATCCACAGGCATACCCAGCAGCGCCACATCCAGGCCCGCAGCATCTTCCTGAACCGGCAATCTAAAGAAGCTCGCCTGACCCGCAAATCTGGGCATCTGGTTGCCACCTAAAGGCTGGTTAAAACTGTTACCTGCTGTTTCGCTCATAGCTGTTCTGCCGCCTGTCATTGATAATAGCAGTCTATCACCCTTATAAATGTTTTAAAGATACGCCAAAGGGGTACGACGGAAGCAATTTTGTTGTTAAGCTAAATACATCGACCAACAATAATAAAAAAGGAAACCCCGATGAGCGATATTATTATCTACACCCTGGCACTGGCCCTGGTGCAAATCTGGCTGCTGCCTATGTTCCTCAATCTGAAAAATACTGCCTGGTTGTTCTCCAGCCGAGATGAGACTGTTGAAACCACGGTTATCTATGAGCGAGCGAGCCGGGCCTCGGCCAATCTGCAGGCCAGCTTACCGGCGTTTTTAGCCCTCTGCCTGCTGGCTATGCAGTTACAGGTGGATATTGGTGCTACGGCCATGATCTGGCTGGTTCTGCGCGTTGTTTATATCCCGCTGTATCTGCTGGGCATCAGTATGCTGCGCTCGGCCTCCTGGGTGGCCTCTGTGGTGTGTATGGTCTACATGGCAATTCAGCTAGTATAAAACCCAGAAGCTGTGTTTTCAGTCAAAAGCCCTCTTCGGAGGGCTTTTCGCGTTATAACCCATCAGGACCTGCCCTATGAAAATGCCTCTGGCAAAGCAGAAAAAATATTTTGTAGTCGACAAACTGATTTACCATTCGGTAGATTTAAGCCTGTATATGGTGTCTGCCATGGTGGAGGGTGAGGAATACTATATTGCCGATAACAGCGGCAATTTTCTGAAGTCTCACAAGTTGATTGAGCTGCAAAAAGCTCTGGCCAAGGTAAAGGCAACAGAGACTGTGCTGCGCCACACCGGCCCCTATGATGAAATGGTGGGCGGGCCGGATAAAACTGGCTCTAATGCTCTGGAAGTGCCTCTTGGGGATAACCAGCTGTACTAGTGGTTCCACCAAGGCAGATCGGTAAATGAGCGCAGATCTAGTTCATGAGTCCAGGTGGATCTGTGCTGCTGGGCCAGGTGCAGATAGGTCTCGGCAATTTTGTCTGGCAGCATTAGGCCATCATGCTCGAGGCCCCTGCTCTCTCGCAGCGCCTGAAACTGTTCTGGCCCAAGCATCTTACCTAGAGTGTCNNGGCGCATCTACGACGCCATCGATAAGCACATGGGCCACATGAATTCCTTTGGGGCCCATTTCTGCATTGAGCGACTGGCACAGCATGCGACGCCCGCCCATGGCTGCAGCGTGGGAGTGCTGACCTGCATTGCCACGCACCGCAGCCGTGGCAGAGGTTACGATAATTGTGCCATGACCTCGTTTTTCCATAAGCGGGCAGACCGAGGAGGCAGCGCGAAATAAACCCTGGGTGGCAATGCGCCATCCCATCTCAAAAGCTTT
>DDCQ01000047.1 GCA_002334915.1 Porticoccaceae bacterium UBA2002 | reverse complement strand
TAGGCAGACGATAGCTGTTTGGCAAAGGTCATCATATCCGGAGATTCGATACCCATGGTGGTGCAACCGAAATCATTTCCCGTACGACCAAATCCGGTGATAACCTCATCAGCCCAAAACATAATATCGTATCTGTTTAGCACAGCCTGAACCTTCTGGTAGTAACCTTCCGGCGGCACAATCACGCCACTGGCACCAGTGATAGGCTCGGCGATAAAGGCAGCAATAGTCTCCGGCCCTTCGCGCACAATCATAGCCTCAAGATTGCCGACAATGCGATCGACAAATTCTGCCTCAGACTCATCGCCCTGTTTGCCTCGGTAGTAATGGGGATGGTCGGTGCGCAGAATACCCAGGGCTTCCACAGGTAGGTCGAAGTGATTCTGAGTCACCGGCAGACCGGTCAGCGAAGCAGCGGCCACGGTGACACCATGGTACGAACGCTCGCGGGCAATTATCTTGCGGCGCTCGGGCTTGCCTATGGCTTCATGGTAATAGCGCAGTAATTTAATATGTGTATCGTTGGCATCACTGCCAGAATTCCCAAAGGATAGCACAGCATCTTTCATCGGAATCATATCGGCGAGCCTATCCGCCAAGTCAATCGCAACCTGATGGGTCTTGCCGCCAAACATATGGCTAAAGGTCAACTTGCTCATCTGCTCAGTAGTGATATCAATCAGTTCCTGATTGCCATAACCCAGTGCCGTACACCAGAGACCGGCCAACCCCTCGAGGTATTGATTGCCGTCTTTATCCCAGACATAACAGCCCTCACCTCGCTCGATGGTAATCTGCTCAATGGCTTTAAAGTTGGTTGTTGGATAAATTAAATGGGTCATAGTGATTCCTTAAATGCTCGTCACTTTTTTTATTTGCCTTTTTATTTCTCTTTTTATGGGTCTTTTTATCTGTCTATGCCGCCCATACAGATATATTTAATATCCATATAGTCATCCATACCGTACTTGGACCCCTCGCGACCACTGCCAGATTCCTTTACACCGCCAAAGGGTGCCATCTCATTGGAGATAATGCCTTCATTGACGCCAATAATGCCGTACTCCAATTGCTCGGCCACACGGTGAACCCGGCCTATATCTCTGGAATAGAAATAGGCGGCTAGGCCAAACTCCGTATCATTGGCCATCTGCACCACCTGTTCTTCTGTCTCAAATTTAAATAGTGGCGCCACAGGCCCAAAAATCTCTTCCGAGAAAACTCGCATATCTCGAGTAACATTGGTCAAAATGGTGGGCTCAACAAAGCTGCCCCCCAGCTCACTGCGACCGCCACCCATGGCAATGGTTGCGCCTTTGGTCACAGCATCATCAATAAACTCACAGACTCCAGTGGCCGCCTTTTCATCAATCAGCGGGCCGACAGTAACGCCCTGTTCAGCGCCATTGCCCAGTTTTAACGTTTTCACTGCCTCGGCCAGTTTGGCGGCAAATTGGTCATAGATTCCTGCCTGAATAATCAGGCGATTGGAACAGACACAGGTCTGGCCGGCATTGCGGTATTTTGAGACCAGAGCACCCTGCACTGCGGCATCAATATCGGCATCATCAAAGACAATAAATGGCGCATTGCCGCCCAACTCCATCGACGTGCGCTTCACTGTCTGGGCACATTCGGCCATCAGCTGTTTGCCCACGGGAGTCGAGCCAGTAAAGGTTACTTTGCGCACTATTGGGTTGCTAGTAATCTCGGCACCAATCTCGGCGGTGCGGCCAGTGACCATATTGACCAGCCCCTTGGGGAATCCGGCGCGCTGGGCCAGTTCCATCAGCGCAAGGGCTGACAATGGTGTCGCATTGGCTGGCTTACAGACCACAGCACAGCCGGCAGCAATGGCGGGGGCAATTTTGCGTGTCAGCATGGCATTGGGGAAATTCCATGGCGTGATACAGGCCACCACACCCACTGGCTGCTTGATCACCATAATACGCTTGTCGCTGGAGGGCGGAGGAATAATATCGCCGTAAACTCGCTTGGACTCCTCACTAAACCACTCGGCATAGTTAGCACCATAGGCAATTTCGCCACGGGCCTCGGCCAGGGGCTTGCCCTGCTCTGCGGTTAAAATCTGTGCCAAATCTTCCTGATTTTCCATAATCAGGTTGTACCATTTGCGCAGCAGTGCTGCGCGCTCTTTGGCGGTGGTTTTCGCCCAGGCTCTCTGAGCAACTTCTGCAGCCTCAATCATTCGTCTGGTCTCGGCCGTGCCGCATTTGGCAACCTCGACCAGAGTTTCATTATTGGCTGGGTTAGTGACTGCAAGAGTGTCGCCAGAATCGGCATCAACCCACTGGCCATCTATATAGGATTGGCTCTTAATTAAGCTGCTGTCATTGAGTGTTAATGTCATTGGAATTTCCGTTATTTAAATTGGTTGGCCTAATTTTAGATAAATCGACAATAAGCATAGCCCATTTGGCGTAAATAATGATTCACAGAGGAGTCAGGGACAATACCCATGATTAGGTAGATAGGCTACCAGTCTGTCAAGGACTACAAGGAATGGCTAAAAACCTGTAATCTGAACGCCCGAGGGGAACAAAATGTCCGATCAAGCACTACATTTTATTCGCGATGGTATTCATACCCATCTGGCTCTGCCCACCGAGATACTTTTACAGGCTGTGCCTCAGTTGCGACCCTATTTTACCGACTGCCAGTGGATCAGAGTCGGCTGGGGCGATTACCGTTACTATGGCGCCGAGCACCAGCCAGTCTGGCTGGGCCTGCGAGCACTGTTTATACCCACCTCTGCAGTAGTTGGTCTACTGGGTACCAATGATCTCAGTGAAGCCCTCAGCGATTCAGCCACTATTTACAGCATCTCAGTTAATGGGTCATTAATGGAAGCTGTGGCACTGTTTATCAGCCGTCACTTTAAGCTGGATAAGAGCAATCAGCCCACCAAGGTTCGCGACCGACATTGTGGTACCCAATTCTTTAAGTCTCGCGGCATCTATCTCGCCCTCAATACCTGTAATAACTGGACAGCCTATGGGCTCAGCCGAGCGGGCCTGCGCCTGCTGCCCATGTTTAACTTCCTGCCCGGGCAGGTTGAGCGCAATGTGCGCAAAAATGGCTATCTACCCAGCAACTAATATTAGCAACCTAAACAGCTGCACCCAGTTGGGGGTATTAGTCCTGTAATGACCCGACCAGTACATTGTCAACCTAACTATGCCAACTGAGATTTCTATGTCTTTTAGCTCCCAGCCAACCGATTTCACCCAGTACGACACCGCAGCTATCTCTGAGACTGACAGGGCGCATTTTCTGCATCCCTGGCAAATCTTTGATGCCATTGCAGAAGAGGGGGCTCTGCCTATAGCTGCAGCCGAGGGCGCCTATATTTATGATAGCGATGGCAATCGCTACCTGGATGCTGTGGGCGGCCTCTGGTGCACTAATATTGGCCTGGGCCGCGAAGAAATGGCCGATGCCATTGCTGAGCAGGTGCGCAAAATGGCCTATGCCAGCCCCTTTGTGGATATGACCAATATTCCCGCGGCTACTTTGGCTGCCAAACTGGCCGAACTGGCCCCGGGCGATCTCAATCATGTGGCCCTGTCCTGCGGTGGCTCCACAGCTATAGATACCGCTTATCGGTTGATTCATTTCTATCAGAACTGCCGCGGCAAACAGAACAAGAAACATATTATTTCCCGGATCAACTCCTACCATGGCTCTACCTATGCCTCTATGTCCATAGGTGGCAAGCCGGGGGATCATCCCCCGGAGTTCGATTATATTCAGGACACTATCCACCATATCTCCTGCCCTAACTATTACCGCGCAGAGGCCGGGCTTAGCGAAGCAGATTTTCTTGAGGCCAGGCTGCAGGAGCTGGAAGATAAGATTTTGCAGGTGGGGCCAGATAAGGTTGCAGCATTTTTTGCCGAACCGGTATTTGGTGCCGGTGGCGTTATTGTGCCGCCCCAGGGTTACCATCGCGGCACCTGGGAAATCTGCCAAAAATACGATGTGCTGTATGTATCAGATGAGGTGGTTACCGCCTTTGGCCGTCTCGGCCATTGGTTCGCCTCAAAGGAAGTCTTCGACTTTCAGCCCGACATTATCTGCTCTGCCAAAGGCCTGACCTCTGGTTATCAGCCTCTGGGAGCCACCATTTACTCCAGTAAAATCCACAATGTAATCAGCGAACTGGGCCATGGCCGCTGTTTTACCCACGGCTTTACCTACTCCGGTCATCCGGTCGCCTGTGCCGCTGCCCTTAAAAATATTGAGATTATGGAGCGAGAAAAACTGCTGCCCCATGTGCAGGATATTGGCCCTTACTTTCAGGCACAGCTAAAAACCCTGAGCGATCTGCCTATCGTAGGCGATGTGCGGGGTATTGGCCTTATGGCCTGCGTTGAGTTTGTTAAGGATAAAGCCAGTAAAGAGCGCTTCGATGAAGAGTTTGATATCGGCAAGTGGATCTCTAATCAGGCGGATAGCAGAGGCTTGATTGTGCGACCCATTGTTAACCTGAATGTGATGTCACCACCTCTGATTATTGATGCTGAGCAGGTGGACTTTATTGTCAGTACCCTGCGCGAGAGTATTCTGGCCTGCGTGGATGATTTAAAACAGCAGGGCCACCTATAGTGATTTAATTGGTCAGGGGCATTGATATTTAAATGCCCGACCCCATCTCTACTTTAAGCAAAAACTTAAGGCAGGCAGTCAGATGGAACAATATCGCGGTACAACTATTCTGTCCGTGCGACGCAATGGCAAAGTAGTCATAGGTGGTGACGGCCAGGTCAGTCTCGGCAATACCATAATGAAAGGCAATGCCCGCAAGGTTCGTCGCCTCTATAAAGATCAGGTAATCGCTGGCTTCGCTGGCGGTACCGCTGATGCCTTTACCCTTTTCGAACGCTTTGAAGCCAAGCTGGAACAGCATCAGGGCAACCTTACCAAAGCCGCTGTAGAGCTAGCCAAAGATTGGCGCACCGATCGTATTCTGCGCAAACTCGAAGCCCTGCTGGCTGTGGCTGACGCAGAAGCCTCATTAATCATTACCGGCAATGGCGATGTTATTCAGCCTGAAGACGATCTGATTGCCATTGGCTCTGGTGGCCCCTTCGCACAATCTGCCGCCCGTGCACTGCTGGACAATACCGAGATGGGTGCCCGGGATATTGTCGAACAGGGCCTAAAGATTGCCGGCGATATCTGTATCTATACCAATCACAACAGAACCATTGAAGAGCTGGATTCAAACACTTAAGCGTCCGCTAAGCTGTGGATAGCAAGGAATTCTTATGTCACAAATGACCCCTAGAGAGATTGTTCACGAACTGAATCGCCATATTATTGGCCAGGACGATGCCAAGCGTGCCGTAGCCATTGCCCTGCGCAACCGCTGGCGTCGCTCGCAACTCGATGATGAGATGCGCAACGAAGTCACACCTAAAAATATTCTAATGATCGGTCCCACTGGCGTGGGTAAAACCGAGATAGCCCGCCGTTTGGCGCGCCTAGCCAATGCGCCCTTTGTTAAAGTGGAAGCCACCAAATTTACTGAAGTTGGCTATGTGGGCAAGGATGTAGAGTCCATTATTCGCGATCTGGTAGAGACATCGGTCAAACAGCGCCGTGAACAGGAGATGGAAAAGGTAGCCCAGCGAGCTATGGATGCCGCTGAAGAGCGTGTTCTGGATGCCCTGCTGCCGCCAGCCCGCAGTGCAGATGCCCAGACTGATAGAGATAGCTCCACAAGACAGGTATTTCGCAAGAAACTGCGCGAAGGCGCGCTCAACGACAAGGAAATTGAGATTGAGCTGAGCCAGATGCCCGCAGGCGTTGAAATTATGGCGCCCCCGGGCATGGAGGAGATGACTAACCAACTGCAGGGTATGTTTAGCAGTATGGGCAAGGGTAAAACCTCTACCCGCAAGGTCACTGTGGCCGAGGCCATGAAGCAGTTAAAAGATGAAGAAGCTGGCAAACTGGTCAATGAAGAGAAAATTAAAACCAATGCTGTAGAGGCCGCCGAGCAAAATGGCATTGTTTTTCTCGATGAGATAGACAAAGTCTGTCGCCGCGGTGAAGGCAGTGGCGGTGCCGATGTGTCTCGTGAAGGTGTGCAGCGCGATCTGTTGCCTCTTATTGAAGGCAGCACGGTTTCCACCAAATACGGCATGATTAAAACCGACCATATCCTGTTTATTGCCTCTGGTGCATTCCACCTCTCCAAACCCTCTGACCTGATCCCCGAACTGCAGGGCCGACTGCCTATCCGTGTAGAACTAAACTCCCTGGAGATCGGCGATCTGGAACGTATCCTTATCGAACCCAATGCTTCGCTAACCAAGCAGTACTGCGAGTTGATGGCCACAGAGGGCCTGACTATTGAGTTTACCGCCGACGGCGTCAGACGCATGGCTGAGATTGCCTTTGAGGTCAATGAAGGCACCGAGAATATAGGTGCCAGACGCCTGCACACCATTCTTGAGCGCCTGCTGGAAGAGATTTCCTTTGATGCCTCAGAGCTGGGCAGCAAAGGCGAAACTATCAGTATAGATGCGACATTTGTCGACAAAAGCCTTGGCGAACTGGCCAACAATGAAGATCTGACCAGGTTTATTCTCTAATGCCTGTGCCCGCCCGCATTGTTGTCAGCCAGCAAAAAGATACGCTGAGCATGGAGTATCCGGGCGATGTGCGCTTTAACCTGCCCGCCGAGTACCTGCGTGTTTATTCACCCAGCGCAGAGGTGCGCGGCCATGGCAAGGGTCAAGAGGTACTGCAGGTTGGCAAACGTCAGGTAAAGATTGCCTCTATCCAGCAATCAGGCAATTACGCCATTCAGATCAGCTTTGACGACGGCCATGATTCGGGTATCTATACCTGGGACTACCTGTTTGAGCTGGGCTCCAATCAAACTCCTAACTGGGCCGACTATCTGCAGCGCCTGCACGATGCCAACCAGTCCCGCGATCCAGATACCCAGGTAGTCAAACTGTCTTAAGTTATCTGGCTGCCTAAATTACCTAAATACCCCAACTAGGGCTACAATAGGCGCCCTGTTTCTAGAGATTTTCGAGTAACTGCACCAATGTCTGATAAAACTACCCACTTTGGTTACAAAACCGTCAACACTGAAGAAAAGGCTGGCAAAGTGGCCGAGGTCTTTCACTCTGTTGCTGGCAAATACGACCTGATGAACGATCTGATGTCAGGCGGTGTGCATCGCCTATGGAAGCGTATCACCATCGAGATGTCCGGGGTGCGCCGCGGCAACTCGGTACTGGATATTGCCGGTGGCACAGGTGATCTAAGCGCAAAATTCTCACGCATTGTTGGCCCAGAGGGCACAGTGGTGCTGGCCGATATCAATGATTCAATGCTCAGGGTTGGGCGCGATCGCCTGATCGATCGCGGCGTGGTCAATAATATTAAATTCTCTCAGGCGGATGCCCAGTATCTGCCCTTCCCAGACAATACCTTTGATGTCATTACCATTGCCTTTGGCCTGCGCAATGTCACCGATAAAGACTTGGCGCTGAGCTCTATGCTGCGAGTATTAAAACCGGGGGGCCGGCTGCTGGTGCTGGAATTTTCCAAGCCAGGCAACCCGCTGTTATCCAAAGTCTACGATAGCTATTCATTCAATATTCTGCCCAAGCTGGGCAAGCTTTTTGCCAGCGATGCCGACAGCTATCAGTACCTGGCCGAATCCATTCGCATGCATCCAGACCAGCAAACATTACAAGATATGATGGATAACGCAGGCTTTGCCAATACCGACTTCCACAATATGACCGGTGGCGTAGTGGCCCTGCACCGGGGAGTTAAACCCTAGTGATATTTGCCGCTCTGCAGTCAGCTGCCCTGGAAGGCGCTGAGAAAATTGTCAATGCCACCCTGGTACATGACCCAGCCTCAGCCGAGCGACTTAGAGCTCTAGAGGGCAAAGTACTGCTGGTGGATAGCTCCATGCCACCTCTGCGTATTGCTGTGGAGCCCAGTGCCACTGGACTTATGCTGCACAGTAACTGGCAAGACGATGCTGACGTGACCGTAACAGGCACATTGGTCTCTCTCGTCGCAATGGCAATCAATTCCGGCGAGATGGTTTCCCTCTCCGGTACTGGCGTCAATGTCAGCGGTAATCTGGAGGTTTTGCGTCAGCTCAATCATATTTTGGCAGGGCTGGATGTCGACTGGGAGGCCGCACTGGCCGAATTAATTGGTGATGTTCCCGCACATCTGCTGGGTGAGACCATTCGCAACTCTGCCGAATTTCGTGGCCAGGCGGTAAAGCGCGCCCAGTCTGCTCTGGCCGAAGTATCTCAGGAAGAGTTGCGCTTGGCCCCAAGCAAAAATGAATATGAGGGTTTTGTGCAGTCTGTGCGCCATCTGTCCACAGATGTCGATCGCCTGGCAGCCAGGGCTAATAAGCTACGTCTCAGCCTTCAAGAGGGAAAAATCAGCCAGTGATGCGCCTTCGCCGCCTAGCCAAAATTGCCCGAGTGGTGGGTAAATATCGCCTCGATAAGCTGTTAGACAAAGACAGCCTGCCCTTTTCCATGCGCGCTCTGCTGGCGCCAGCGGCACTATTTGGCGGCAACAGCGCACCACGTGGCGAGCGCCTGCGCATGGCGCTGGAAGAGCTGGGCCCCATCTTTATTAAATTTGGCCAGCTGCTATCCACTAGGCCAGATCTGGTGCCCTCAGATATCTGCACGGAACTGGCGCAGTTGCAGGACAATGTGCCGCCCTTTTCACCCACTACCTTCAAAGCCAATATAGAGGCAGCCCTCGAGGATACCGTCGATAATCTGTTCCATAGTTTTGAGGCGGAACCGCTGGCCTCTGCTTCGGTGGCTCAGGTTCATGCAGCCGTTCTCACCGATGGCCGAGATGTGGTAGTAAAAGCGGTGCGTCCAGGTATTGAAAAAACCATTCGCAAAGATATAGCCCTGCTGTATACCCTGGCTCGCCTGCTGGCCAAATACAGTGAGGATGGCCGTCGCTTGCGTCCTCTGGAGGTGGTGGCAGATTACGAAATGGTAATTCTCGAGGAGTTAAATCTGCAGTCCGAGGGTGCCAATGCCTCGCTGCTGCGCCATAACTTTGAAAACTCACCTCTGCTCTATGTGCCAGAAATCCACTGGCCCTACTCCAACGAAAATGTGCTGGTTATGGAGCGTATTTACGGCATTCCAGTCACCAATATGGCTGACCTGGAGGCCGCCGGCGTGGATATGAAGTTGTTGGCGGAACGGGGTGTTGAAATCTTCTTTACCCAGGTGTTTGAGCATAATTTCTTTCATGCCGATATGCATCCGGGCAATATCTTTGTCGATGCCAGCAAACCCAAGTCGCCCAGCTATCTGGCTATCGACTGTGCCATTATGGGCTCGTTGTCCAGCGACGATCAGTTCTATCTGGCACGCAATCTGCTGGCGATTTTTAAGCGCGATTATCGACAGGTAGCAGAGTTGCATATTCGCTCTGGCTGGGTGCCAGCCGACACCCCGGTCAATGAGTTTACCGGGGCCATTCGCTCGGTCTGTGAACCGATTTTTGAGCGCCCACTGAATGAAATTTCACTGGGGCATATGCTTATCAGCCTGTTTAACACCGCTCGACGATTCAACATGGAGGTGCAGCCGTCACTGGTACTTCTGCAAAAAACTCTGCTCAATATTGAAGGTCTGGGCCGGCAGATGTATCCCCAGCTGGACCTCTGGACCACAGCGCAGCCATTTTTGGAGAAATGGCTAAAAGATCGCTATTCGCCAAAGAGCATTTTTAAACAGTTTAAGCGCCATGTGCCCGACTGGCTGGAACATCTGCCACAGATACCACCATTGATTTTTCAGGCCCTGCAAAATATGCAGCAGTCGCCGATCAGCACTGTTGCTCCGTCACCTGTGGCCAAAGAAAAGTCCTCATCTAAGCCTCGCAGAATGATAAATCGATTCGGCGCTGCGCTGCTTGGTATAGGCATAGGTTTGGCCTCTCCTCACTGGGCCGAGCCCATCAGCCAGATTCCTGCCAGCAGCCTGATTCTGGGTGGGATGGGTCTACTGTTACTACTACTGCGCTAGGCTGAGTTCCGCTATACTGCAGCCATGACTAACTATCTAGACCAAATAGCCTGGAATTCGGACGGATTGGCTCCTGCCATAGCCCAGGATGCTGAATCTGGCCTGATACTGATGGTTGCCTGGATGAACCGGCAGGCTCTGGAGCTCACGGTCAAAGAAAACCGCGCTGTGTACTGGTCCAGATCGCGTCACAAGCTTTGGCGTAAAGGCGAAGAGTCAGGCAATATGCAGCTGCTCAAGGAACTGCGCCTCGACTGCGACAATGATGTGATTATGATGCATGTTGAACAGCTCGGTGGCATTGCCTGCCACACTGGCAGAGCCTCTTGTTTCTATTCAGTTTTGCGCGATGGCCAATGGCAGGCCGTAGATGAAGTTATCAAAGATCCCAGGGATATTTATTCATGAATGACTCTGTTTTACATCGGCTAAGCGAAGTTTTGGAGGCTCGCAAACAGGCCTCGGCAGATGAGTCCTATGTGGCCAGTCTGCACGCCAAGGGGCTTAATAAAATACTGGAAAAAGTTGGCGAAGAATCCGTTGAGACTATTCTCGCGGCTCGCGATGCCGAACAGTCTGGCAACAACGAAAAACTAATTTATGAGACTGCTGATCTGTGGTTTCACAGTCTGGTTATGCTGTCTCATTTGGGCGAGGATGCCAGTGCAGTCCTCACAGAGCTAAACAAACGATTTGATTTATCTGGCCTTGACGAGAAGGCTCAGCGAACAATAAATAAGGAGCGGTAACATGGGTTTTGGTTGGCAAGAGTTATTAATTATTTTGGTGATCGTGGCGCTGATTTTTGGTACTAAGAAGCTGCGCAACATAGGTTCAGATCTGGGTGGTGCGGTAAAAGGCTTTAAGGATGGTATAGCCAGTGACACCGAAACCTCTGCAGAGAACAAATCTGCAGAAGAAGCTGATGCCAGCACTGAGAAAAAAGACACCGCAGAATAACCCATGTTTGATATAGGGTTTTCTGAGCTTCTGGTTATCGCCGTTATTACATTGATTGTAATGGGTCCGGAGCGCCTGCCTGAAACTGTCCGCACCATTAGCCTGTGGCTCGGTCGACTCAAGCAAATGATTTCTTCCGCCCGCACCGAGCTAGAGAGTGAAGTGGGCATGGGCGAAGTCCGCCGCCAACTGCACAATGAGAAAATACTGCGCGATCTGGAAAACAGCAAAGCAGACTTTAAAAATAGCCTGCGCGACAGCACTGCTGAGTTAGACAGCGCCGCTGCAAAGATCAAAGACGCAGTGCAGTCGTCGGAAACCGATAAATCATGAGTGAACCCTCCAGCAACGAGAGCCTCCAGGACGAACAAGAGGACCTTGATCGACAGCCATTTATGGCCCATCTGATTGAGTTTCGCGACCGTGTGCTGCGTATTTTTATTTCGATTCTGGTGATTTTTGCAGGCCTGTTCGCCTTCAGCCAAGACCTCTATCTCTACATCTCTGAGCCTATCCGAGCGTTTCTGCCAGACTCTTCCACCATGATTGCTACAGAAGTCGCCTCACCATTTTTAACTCCTTTTAAGCTGACATTGGTGTTATCGATGTTTGCCGCGATGCCCTATATCCTCTATCAGGTTTGGGCCTTTGTGGCTCCGGGGCTGTATAAGCGGGAAAAGAAAATTGTGCTGCCGTTATTTTTCTCCAGCGTAATGCTGTTCTATGGTGGCATGGCCTTTGCGTACTATGTGGTCTTCCCACTGGTATTTATGTTTTTTACCAGCATAGCCCCGGAAGGCATCAGCGTAATGCCAGATATTCGCAGCTATTTGGATTTTGTACTCAAGCTGTTTTTTGCTTTTGGACTCAGCTTTGAGATTCCTATAGCTGTGGTAATTCTCTCCTGGATGGGTGTAGTAGAGCCAGATAATCTAGCCAAGAAGCGCCCCTATGTATTTGTGCTCTGCTTTATATTGGGCATGCTGCTAACACCGCCGGATATTATCTCTCAGACTCTGCTTGCCATTCCCATGTGGCTGCTATTTGAAATTGGCATTCTGTTTGGCCGCCTGGTCAAACCCGCCGAGTAATCCTGGTGATCCAGCACAGCTATATCTGGTTGCGGGATACTTCCCCGCCTATATAAAACCAGCGGTTGCCCTGTAGGGTAAATACAGATTTCTCATGCATCTCAACAGACCGTTGGTTGTCTCTGTATACAGCTTTAAATTCTACCCAGCCGCTATTGCCGCTGGTGCCTGAACCCAGCACGGTTAAACTCAGCCATTCAGTATCTGATTTCGAGAGTTCTTCAGCCGAGAGATCGCTGGCCATGGGCGCAAACCAAGTCTTGAGCAGATACTCACCATAGCCACCCAGTGAATAGGCACTGTATCTTGAGCGCATTAATTGCTCTGGCGTGATAGCGGGCTGCACCTCTTTTAACAACGGCTCGCAGCACTTAGAAAACCGCTGCTGGCTGCCGCAAACACAATATTGATTCATCATTCGGAGTTCCCTACTTATTTTATTTGGGCTGGCCTGGGCAATACAGAGTGGTTTAAAATCATAGCTTAAATCCAGCAGAGAGTCAGACCATGCCAAGCGTCGATATTGTTTCCGAGATTGATACCGCTGAAATCCTCAACGCCACAGATAACGCTGAGCGAGAATTGTCGACAAGATTCGACTTTCGCGGTGTTGATGCCAGTATCAGCCTCGCCAATGACATAGTGACCATTAAAACGGAAGCCGACTTTCAATGTCAGCAATTATTGGATATTTTTCGCGCCCAGTTGATCAAGCGCAAGATCGATCCCCGAGTGATTGAATGTGATGATGAATCTGTGCATCGTGGCAAGTCGTTCTCTCTGGAAGTCAGCTTTAAACAGGGGATCAGCTCTGAAGTTTGTAAAAAGATTGTCAAACTGATCAAAGATCAAAAACTTAAGGTACAGGCTGCTATTCAGGGTGATCAGGTACGCGTGACCGGCAAAAAACGCGATGACCTGCAAGCCGTAATGGCCATGGTACGCGAGGCAGATCTGGGCCAGCCCTTTCAGTTTAAAAACTTTCGAGATTAAAATCTAAGCCCGGAGCCGGGTATCAGTCCGCCGCAACAAATAGCATAGAGATACTGTTCACGCAGTGGCGTATATTTTTATCGGTAAAGCCCTCACCCTCAAATACGTGCCCCAGATGGCCATCGCAGTTAGCGCAGACAATCTCCACTCGCCGGCCATCTGCATCGGGCTCACGGCGCACCGCACCCTCAATCTCATCATCAAAGCTTGGCCAGCCACAGTGTGAGGGGAATTTGTGCTCGGACCTGTATAACGGTCTATTGCACTGCCTGCACTTATACAGACCCTGAGTCTTGTTGTCGGTATACTCGCCGACAAATGGCGGCTCTGTGCCCTTGTGCAAGATCACATACTGCTCTTCAGCATTCAACTGATTATAGTCTTGATCACTCATCTCATTATCCTATCAATAGGTTCTATCAATGAACCCTAAAGTTGCACCGCTAACCACAGCTTATCCATCGCCTGCTTGACCTTAAAAAGGGACTGCAGAGACTCTTTTTGGCTGTCTAAGGACGCATAGTCCGCCCCGTATAGACGCAAAAAGTCCAGTCCCGGATGACCCAGAGCCGCATATTCCCAATCTATAATAAACAGCCCTCTGTCATTGACAATAATATTCTCAGGCACCATGTCATGGTGGCAAATTACCGGCTCCCAGGCCTCCCCGTCAACCGCTCTGGCCGCCTCTTCTATCTGCTCTACTACCACAGGTGATACTGTGACCTCGGACAGCTGGTTAAGATATTGCCGACAGTAGTCAAGATAGTTGCGCGGGCTGTCATCAGCCATCTTTACCGACTGAATCACAGCCAGAGCCTCGGAGAGGGACCCCATAAAATGACTGTTTTTTAAGCTTTTATAAGTTAAAGAACTGCCTTCGATAAACTCAGAGACTAAAAAATCATCATGGATAAATAAAACTTTGGGCACCAGCCCAGTGGGTTGTAACAGTTGCAGAATACGTTTTTCACGCTGTCGATCAATGCCCAGCTTAACCGCGTCAGGGGAGTTAACCCTGACCACTGCCCGAAAGTCGCCGCTGGAGACCAAAAAGGTTTTATTGGTGCGGCCACCAAAAAGTTCGCTGACCACCTCTGGCTCTGCTGCAAGGGCCTCAAGACCACTGGTATTCCAGTCATGCCAACTAGACAGGGCTAGCTGCAATACTGTCTGGGTTCTGTTCAAGATAGGTCTTTCTCCAGGCAAAGTAACCGATCAGGGATAACAGCAAGTATACCCCAAGCATTGCCGCGGTTTGATAGAGCTCCCGGTCAATAAACAGGCCAATGGAAACCGAGTTAATCAGCATCCAATACAGCCAGTTTTCGAGGACTTTGCGAGCGACCATCCAGGTGGTTACCACGCTGGCCCAGGTGGTAAATGAATCAACATAGGGCAAACGAGCATCAGTACTCTGGGCTAAAAAGTACCCGGAAATGAAACTCACCAATAAAATCAATGCCCCCCACTGAATATGCTGAGCAGCTGTCCAACGGCAAATAGCAACCCCCTCTTGACCTGAGCCACCGTATTGCCACTGATACCAGCCATACAGGGCCATTGCCATATAGTAGATATTCAGCGCTGACTCCATATACAGGTTTACATCGCCAAAAATCCACACATAGATGGCTGTACTAAAGAAAGCACAGTACCAGCAGAGAATATTCTCCCTTACCGCTAACAGCAGATAGCCAATAGCTAATGCCACCGCCACTGTCTCGAGACCCACCCAGTCAAACAAGCCTAGAGCGCCTCGTAACCGGGAATTATCTTGGCCACATAGATAGCCATATTAAATTCCCGATAGCAGTCAGAAATCGTATCCTGCACTGCAGACATCGCGGATTCGAAGTCTCCCTGTACCACTGTGCTAGTGGGAAATGTCGTTACCTTAAGGTTGTCGAACCTGTTGATCTTGTCAATAAAACCTTTGATGGGCGGAATAAAATCTTCACGATTGGGATACATACTGATATCAATAGTTACCTGCATTCTGCTCTCCTTGTTAGTAATTGATGATTAAAAATCATATTTACCGCTCAAGCCAAATACTCTCGGCTCGCCAAACTGGATATAGGACTCGGGAATCCAGCCATTAGCAGGGTTGTTACCAAAGTAAAAACCGCGAACCTGATAATCCTTATCGGTCAAATTTCTCCCCCAGACTGATATCGTAACTGCACCCTGCCTATAGCTAAGGTTCGCATGCACCAGTTCATAAGCATCCGATTGCTGATTATGACTATTTGAGAAATAAAAGTTGTCCTTGCCATCTACCTGTATGGAGGCCGAATAGTGCTGCATAAACCCATATTCCAAACCAGCATTAAACTGATAGCCGGGGGCATGAGCCTGATCTCGGCCAGATTGCTTTAAAACCTCATCATTGACATCGAGAACCTGAAGATCGCCGAGTTGAGTGTCCAAAACACCCACCCCGGCAAACAGTCGCAACTGCTCGCTAGCCTGCCAATCAAGTTCTAATTCCAGCCCATAGTTATTGCTACCCTGAATATTCTCTCGGTAAGCTGTCCAGTTAGCTGTGCTAATTTCAAACGCCACACTGGCCTGCATGTCCTGGCGATCAATATAAAAAGCGGTCAGGTTAACTGTAAGGCTGTCCTCAAGATGAAAACTTTTAAGGCCTACCTCATAGTTGAGAGCAACCTCCCCGTCATAGCTTAGGTGATTTTGCAGGAAGGCTATGCTCGCGGCATCTTCATTAACCAAGGCCTTGCCCATTGCATCGGAATTTATACCTCCGGTTTTGTAACCTCGAGTCACGCTGGCATAAGCCATAGCGCTGTCATCAATAATATATTGCAGGCTTAACTTTCCGCCAACAAGGTCGTCGGCGATTTCGCCGGCCACGCCATAACTGTCGGTATATTGATTGTCGAAATGTTCGACTCTGGATCCCAGTGAAAGCATCCAGTGATCGCCGACAGACCAATCGAGCTGACCATAGGCCGCGAAGCGTCTGGATTCAAAACGACTGCTTAGGCTTCCGGTCCATGCCCCCCAGTAATCAGCATCTTCCGAGTAACTAAGATCAACTTGGCGGTCGTAGGCGTAAACTCCAGCAACCCAACTTGCACCAGCAAATATCTCATTGCCTGGCTTGGATAAAAATCGGAGATCAATGCTCTTGGCCTCTCTATCGCGAATATTATTTTCAAAACCACGAACCCCTAAAGTATCGAAATCCGACCAATCCCAATCAAAACCATATTCCAGATTAGAATCTTCAACTGAAATTTGAGCTTCAAAGAGATAGGCAGGCGATCCACGCCAGGTAGATTTCAAGGCAACCGCGCTCGACTCTTGGCGGTCATGTCCTGGTTCATCAGAGCGAGTACGTCGTGTATTTTCAAGAGAGAAGGCGTTATAGCCATTGTCTGTATCTATAAAGACTGCCGTCAAGTCTATATCCAGCGCATCTATTGGCGTCCAATGTAGTTTGGCTCGCATCAGAAGCTCATCAATATTATTGGTATCGTCACGATTGCTAAAATCATTTTTGATATAACCATCGCCAGAATTTTTGCTAATAGCGATGCGCCCGAGCAATCTATTCGAGATCGGTCCACTGACAACCATGCCGATCGATTGAGATGCATAATTTCCCATACCCAGATCAACCTGCCCTTCGAACTCCTTAGTGGGTGCAGCCGAGCTGATATTGATGAGACCGGCCAGAGCACTTGAGCCAAAAGCCGTACCTTGGGAGCCACGTAAAATCTCGATTTGTTCGACATCATAGACACCACCGGCAAGGCCAAGGTTGCTAAAGTCAATGCCGTCAACTACCAGACCAACCGATGAATCCAAAGGCTCTTTAAATTGGCTGCGCTCGCCTATTCCTCTGATCTGAAAAAACCGCCCCCTGGATGCACCAGCAGCTGAATTTACATTTGCAGCAATATTTAAGACATCCTCGAGGTGCTTTGCGGTTCGGTCAATTAGCCGTGCTTCAGACACAATACTGATACTCGCTGGAGTAGTCTGCGCAGATGCCGCGCGAAAATCCGCGCTGATAATAATTTCATCAATAACAGGATCGGCCGACGCTGGCAGCGCATTGCCAGTGCCAATAGCTAACAGACATAACAGGGTAAAATATTTGCATTGATAGAAGTTCATAGAGCCTCAGTAACTTTAGTTAAGGAGACCCGGAGTCAAAGACGGGGGGCAGGGCAAAAAGCTAGTAGTCCTATTCCTACGCCGGCATAATCCGGATCAGGTTCAAAGGGTACTTCTCAGGCCAATCTGACCGCCCCTTAGGAAACGCCGCTATAATACCACCGGCCCTAAGGCCCAATCAACAGGTCACTGGTATTGCTGCTAAAGAGTACAGGCGAGTATGCGGCTAATTTGGCACAGTGGCCTGCCGGACTCCTGACGCAAATTTTCAAACACCTGCTCCACCAACTTTAAATCTCGCTGGGAATTGGGGCTAAACTTTTTTATAAACCCATGGTGCACCAGCGCCTGACAGACATCATTGGTCAATAAAAAAGTATCTCGTCCCATGCTGCGTAGCATCATAGGGCCGGAATTACCCCCGAGGCGACTGCCCTGCTTTTTTAATTCCAGCCACAGACCCGTAATATTATCCTCAGGCCAGTGGGCTATAAATTCTCCAAAACTGCCATGACTGCGCTGACGATCTAATACATAGACCGCATTATTGCGCACCGCGACAATTTTGGTGAAGTTGCGCACTATGCTGCGATCCTGAGCCAACTCTTCCAGCTTTTCATCGCTAAAATGTGCAACAGCCAGCGGATTAAACTGCGAAAAAGCCATTTCAAACCCTGGCCATTTGTTATCTATTACTCGCCATACAAAACCTGCGCGAAAAATACATCGCGCTATCATGGACAGATAGCGATCATCAGCCTGAGCCATAAGTTGTTGACTGGTTTTGGGCACAGGCAGTGCTGCTTCAAATACCTCGGGGCCGCCTCTGGTGCTGGCAGCTAGCTGGAAGAGCGCATCAAATGAGGTCATGGATTAACATCCTTTTTAAAATTTTTACGCAATATCACAGCAAGTTAAAGCCACTCAAGCCAGTCACTACGCTGTATTATTTGGCTAATAAAGTAGCTAGAAATAACAAAGAGTATCAGACTAAATATCTTATCTATCACCCAGCTTTTGCGCTGAAACCTAACCATTGCACCGGAATGGGACACCAGCAAAACCACCAGCATATACCAGAGCGCATCTACACCTCCGGCGATCAGGGTAAGGCTTAGCTTTTCCCAATCTGAACTATCCGCAGTGACAAATTGACTAAATAAAGCTGTAAAGAAGATAAGTATCTTTGGATTGACTAGCGCAATTAAAAAGCCATCCCGGGCCGCAGCCAGATAGGAGGATCGCACTGCCATGCTGATATCGGTATCTCTATTCACCGGTGAAAATAGCAGTCTTACGGCCAGATAGAGCAGAAAGAGACAACCTAAAATCTGAATAACATCAAACAGCTCAGGGTTTTTATCTACAGCAACCACCAGACCAAAGGCAGTGACAAAAGCAAATAATGCAATGCCCAGACCATGGGCCAGCGCTGCACAGAGTCCAGCTACCTTACCCTGAGATAATGAGTGGTTAATGATTAATGCCAGACTGGGGCCTGGGGACATGGCGCCCAGCAGACAGGCTGTGGTGACCGATAGCCAAAAGACCGCGCCGGAAGAGCTTTGCAGAATAATATCCATAGGGTTTTTATACAGACCTAATCGAAGAAAACAAGTTAATTTTTCCGACTAATCTGCCCATAATCTGGCTAATTTGGCGCTATTGCCAGTAACGGGGGGTATCAGGGCTATGGAGCAACAACTAATACTTTAGTATTAGTTCTTCAGGATTATATGAACTTTCTCCAGTATCCATTACTTTACACCTCCAAATGGCAGAGGGAGTGCCGTTTCATGGAAGACGTTGCGCTGAAATCGGCGCAACGTTGACAGACTCAAGGTTGGACCTAAATAAGACCCATAATAAAGGAAATATCAGTGATCAATACGTCCGAAACCCATGACAAGAACGCGTTTAAAGAAGCCTATGATGCCGGTCTCGAGAGATTCGCAACCTGGCTGGAAAGCCTGCCATATTCTCAGCGACAGCAGTTGCTAGAACTGGTAGTTGATAAGGCTAGCGACAAGCCTAGGTAAACTTTTCAGCCACCTTGGCAAAAAGAGCGGCTCTTTCATTATCACTCAACGATTGAATGCGTTCGTAGAGCTCTTCTACCGGCACTGGGTCTACTTCTGCGGGCTTTTTGAGTGGTGGACCGTAGAGAGACTCAGGTGTGACGCCAAAAAAGTTGGCGATGCGCACCACGGAGTCGCGGCGCGGCTCTCTAGTCACCTCGCTCAAAATACGATTAATAGTAGGTTGAGGTACTCCAGTCGCTCTAGACAGAGCGCTTTGGGAGAGCCTACGCTCTCTCATTAGCCTCGCGAGTTGTTTGCTAATATCAAGTTTCATGGTCGCCATTTTGCCACTCGTTACTATCCAGCCTATGTATTATTTTTAGACCATATTGGGATCAGATGCGATATTAATTTAACAGTCGGGCTTTGACTCTATCTCACCGACCCAGCACAGAAAGCATAATATCAGGCCTATCGGTAATGATACCATCTATCCGGCTATCGATCAGCTTTTGCATTAGTAATGGATCATTTACCGTCCAGGCATCAACCCGCATATTGAGCAGATGAGCCGCCTCGACAATTGCCGGCGTAAGAATCTCAAAGCCAGCATAGACAACCGGGACCTGCACAGAAACACCATGTGAGCTAAATAAATGGCCCAGCCCCAAGCGACTAAGAATTACCAACAGTACAACCTCAGACTGTCCCAGAGATGTGGGTACATCGGGGCAAATCTGCCTAAAATACCTTAATACAGAACTGTGGAAAGACCCAATAACAACCTGATCTGCCAGGCTATACCTGTTGACTAATCGACAGAGATGGTCCGCGGCAGCTGTTGCCTCAGGCTTCAACTCAATCAGAAAACGACTATCAGGAAGACGAACAAACAGCGACTCCAGTGTCGGAACTACAATGCCTGGGGGATACGAGAGCTGGGGGAAATCAACCTCATGGAAGCCAACATCATACTGTTGAATTTCAGCCAGAGTCATTTCGGCAATCAGCCCGGTGCCATTGGTCGTGGTGTCAATCATGTCATCATGGCGCACAACCAGCTGGTCATCTGCTGTCAGATGAATATCTAACTCGAGGATATCTGTGCCAACCTCAAGGGCATTTACTGCCGCTTCCAGCGTATTGCCTGGCAGCAGTGCCCGGCCATTGCCATGGGCAATCACCTGCACCGCCTTAGACTTATAAAAAGCAATATCTTCAACCGGCTCGGCGGCAGGCAGATTTGCTAGTAGTGCATAACCCAACAGTAGCCCAACGGCAATTGCAGCGAAAATTTTCATAGAGCGTACCTGTTATTGTTATATTGCTCTTGAAGGCTCAAAACTGGTGCTAGTTACGGGCTAGCGGTTGTGTCGGTTTGCAATTAACTCCTCGACAACTGCAGGCTCCGCCAATGTTGAGGTATCCCCCAGGCTATCCAACTCATTGGCTGCCACTTTTCGTAAAATACGCCGCATAATTTTACCAGACCTGGTTTTCGGCAAACCCGGAGCCCATTGAATAATATCCGGTTTGGCTATGGGGCCAATTTCAGCAACACAGAGGGCCACCAGTTCCTTAAGCAATACCTCATCGGGCTCCACATTTGCCATCGGAGTAACATAGCAGTAAATACCCTGCCCTTTAATATCATGGGGGTAGCCCACCACTGCGGCTTCGGCAATAGCCTCATGCAGCACCAGCGCACTCTCGACCTCTGCGGTACCCATGCGATGGCCAGACACATTGAGCACATCGTCTACACGCCCGGTAATCCAGTAATAGCCATCTTCGTCGCGACGCGCCCCATCTCCGGTAAAGTAATACCCGGGGTAGGCACTAAAGTAGGTCTCAATACAGCGTTTATGGTCACCAAATACAGACCGAATCTGGCTGGGCCATGAAGATTTGATCATTAACAGCCCCTCACCAGCACCCTGAATTTCAGTGCCCTCAGGATCCAGTAATACAGGCTCTACCCCAAAGAATGGCTGGCATGCAGAACCTGGCTTAAGGTCGGTAGCGCCTGGCAGAGGAGTCATCATATGGGCTCCGGTTTCGGTCTGCCACCAGGTGTCTACTATAGGGCAGCGAGACTCACCCACCACTCTGTAGTACCATTCCCAGGCCTCGGGATTAATTGGCTCACCCACGGTTCCCAACAACTTTAACGAGCTGCGCGAGGTTTTCTCTACAGGCTCGTTGCCTGCAGACATAAGCGCGCGAATCGCAGTTGGTGCCGTATAAAATTGATTGACCTGATGCTTGTCGATCACCTGCCAGAACCTTGAGGCATCAGGATAGGTGGGCACCCCTTCAAACATTAGCGAGATACCGCCATTGCACAGAGGACCATACAATATATAGCTATGACCGGTAATCCAGCCAACATCAGCAGTACACCAGTAAATATCGCCCTCTTTATAATCAAAGGTATATTTATGACTCATGGCCGCCATCAGCAAGTAGCCCGCTGTAGTGTGCAGCACGCCTTTAGGCTTGCCCGTGGAACCTGAGGTATAGAGAATAAACAGTGGATCTTCCGCGTCCATAAGTTCTGGCGCACAGTCGGCAGTAACTGCATTAGTGGACTGCTGATACCAGATATCGCGGCCCTCTTCCCAGTTCACAGCGCCAGAAGTGCGCTCTACCACTAAACAGCTGTGCACTGCGGGACAATAAGCTAGTGCACTGTCGACATTCTGCTTGAGAGGAATAGTTTTGCCGCCACGAACCCCCTCATCTGCGGTAATCACCAGCTGGCAATCAGAGTCCAGAATGCGATCTTTTAATGCCTCTGGAGAGAAACCGCCAAAAACCACTGAGTGCACAGCACCAATGCGCGCACAGGCCAGCATTGCATAGGCCGCTTCAGGGATCATCGGCATATAGATACATACAGAATCGCCCTTCTTAACCCCGCGCTCACGCAGCACGTTGCCTAGTCGAGATACCTGGTCGTGCAACTCCGCATAGGTAATAGTTTTATCGTCGCTGGGCTCATCACCCTCCCAAATCAATGCGGTTTGATCAGCCCGCTGGGGCAAATGGCGGTCAATACAGTTAACCGCGACATTTAACTTGCCGCCGCCAAACCAGGTTGCCTCTGCCGCCAAAAAATCATAGCTGGATACCGTCTGCCATGGGCTATCCCAGGTCAGAAATTCACGGGCCTGTTCAGCCCAGAACTGGTCGGGTTGCTCTATAGATTGACGATACATCTCTGTGTATTTTTGCTTATTAATCCAGGCAGACTCACGCCAGGAGGCTGGGACAGGGTAAAGCGAAGATTCAGACATAGGGGAAACCCTTTACTAGAAAACGTTGGCAGCATAAGAAGGGAGTTAGTCTAGTAGATTTATCCGTGCGTTCTCAACCTAATTGCCCCTTCTGGCACTAATTCACCAGAAATCGTCGCAATCAGCAAGAGCCATCAGCGGACGAAACCAAGAGCCATTAGCCTAAGAAACCAAGAGCCGTTAGCCTAAGAAACAAAGAGCCATCAGCTGTCGCTTTTATAACGAGTTGGCTTAAGGCTACTTTTAATTTTTTCAAGGTGGGGTAAAAATTCTGGCCCGCGGCGCAATGTCATGCCAGTCGCCAGCACATCAAGAACAACCAGGTGCACAATACGAGACGCCATAGGCATATATTCATCGGTGTTTTCCGGCACATCAACATCCATAGCCAATGTGCACATAGCCGCCAGTGGCGAATCTGGCGCGGTCAGACCAATAACCGTGGAACCATTGTCTCTGGCGATCTCTGCCACCTCAACAATCTCTTTGGTGCGGCCAGTGTGAGAGACAATAAAGAACAGATCTCCAGCCCCGCCAGTGGACGCAAGCATACGCTGCATCAGCACATCATCATGGCTAGACACTGGCAGGTTGAAACGAAAAAACTTATGTTCGGCATCGCGGGCCACAGAACCCGAGGCACCCAGACCAAAAAAGTAAATCCGCTTTGCCTGAATAAGCTTGTCTACCACCTGATTTACCCTGGTATAGCTGATTTTATCTCGAACAGAAGCCAGGGTATTTATAGTGCTATCAATTATTTTTGGCGTGTAACTGGCAACATCGTCATTGGGGTCAACATTGCGGTTTACAAAGCGAATGCCACTGACCAGCGACTTGGCTAATTTGAGCTTAAAGTCTGGAAAACCTGCGGCATCAAAACGCTTACAGAACCTGTTAACACTGGGTTCGCTGACGCTGGCCTTCTTAGCCAGTGTCGCAATACTGGACTGAGTCGCCGCATCTGGATCTGACAAAATAATGTTGGCAACCTTGGTTTCCGACTTGTTTAGATTCGGCAGGGCATCGGTAATAATATTGATCAGATTCTGGCTATGCATAGGTCCCAACTCTGGTTGACATTTGGTTACGTAATTTATCTACAGTGTAAGTTGATTCTAGATTTAATCGACATAAAAACCCCAATAAAACAGCATTTTGTAACAAAATTTCATCTTTCTGCAACAAAACTATAGAAAGCTTTAATTTAATGTAATTTTACGTAATTTATGCCAATATAAATTGATTAAAACCGGCATTAAATCTATAATTTACGTAAGTTTACTACACTTAAAAGATAATAATTATGTATAAAATCGCCATCAATGGTTTTGGCCGCATCGGACGCAATATTTTGAGAGCACTCTATGAGCGCCCAGACCTTCAGGACAGGATTCAAATTGTCGCCATCAATGACCTTGGCGATGCCTCAATTAGCGCCCATTTGCTCAAGTTTGATACGGTGCACGGCCGCTTTGGTCAGCAGGTGGAAGTGGGCGAGAACTCGGTCCGCATCAATGGCCAGGAAATTAAATGGTTCTGCGAGCGCGACCCAGCCAATATTCCCTGGGGTGATCTGGGAGTAGATCTGGTCTGCGAATGCACAGGGGTCTTCACCAGTCGCGATAAAGCCGCATTGCATATTGCCGGTGGCGCCAAAAAAGTACTTATCTCTGCACCGGGCTCCAATGTGGATGCCACCGTTGTCTACGGTATCAACCACAGTATCCTGACTCAACAGCATCAGGTGATCTCCAATGCCTCCTGCACAACCAACTGTCTAGCGCCTCTGGTAAAACCACTGCATGAAGCCATGGGTATTGAGTCTGGATATATGACCACCGTGCATGCCTATACCAACGATCAACAACTCAGCGATGTCTACCACTCAGACGTCTACCGCGCGCGATCTGCTACCCAATCTATGATCCCCACCAAAACTGGCGCTGCAGTGGCTATTGGCGATGTTATGCCTGAATTGGCGGGCAAGCTCGATGGTCTGGCTGTGCGGGTGCCCACTATTAACGTATCTCTGGTCGATCTGACCTTTAATGCCGGCAGAGACACCTCTGTTGAAGAGGTAAACAAAATTCTTAAGCAGGCTGCCGAGGGTGACTTAAGCGAAGTCCTGAGCTACTGCGATGAGCCACTGGTATCCATCGACTACAACCATATCCCCTACTCCAGTAACTTTGACTCGCTGCAAACTCGCGTCAACGGCTCATTGGTTAAGGTAATGGCCTGGTACGACAACGAATGGGGTTTCTCCAATCGTATGCTCGATAACAGCATCGCCCTGCTCAGTGCCCCTGAGTAATCTATGCCGCGCAGAACCAAAATTCTGGCCACACTTGGCCCTGGCAGCAGTGATGATCAAGCAATAAGAGATCTGATTATTGCTGGCGTCAATGTCTTTCGCCTCAATTTCTCCCATGGCAGTGCTGAAGAGCATACTCAGCGTGCCCGGGCGATTAGACGTATAGGCAAGGAGCTAAAAACTCCGGTGGGTATTCTCTGCGATATGCAGGGACCAAAGATACGTATTGGCAGCTTTGCCGATGACAGCAAGATTCAACTCAGTGAAGGCAGCACTTTTATTCTGGATAGCCAGCTGGATCCAGAGTTGGGCAATGACCATAGCGTATTTATTGCTCAGGAACTGCTGGAAGATATAGAACAGAGCAATATCCTGCTGCTGGATGATGGCCGCCTCACTCTGGAGGTCAGTGAAAAAACACATCATGCTGTCGCCTGCCGTGTGATTCAGGGTGGAGTGCTATCCAGTAAAAAAGGCGTAAACAAGTTTGGTGGTGGTCTTTCAGCCAAGGCTCTTACCGAGAAAGACAAATCCGACATCAAAACTGCTGCCGCACTCAACACTGACTATCTGGCTATCTCGTTTGTCCAGTCTAAAGACGATATCGAAGAGACCAGAAGCCTGTTAACTGCAGCCGGCAGCAATGCGCATATTATCGCCAAAGTTGAGCGGGCAGAGGCGATCACCGATGAATTTTTACCCGGCATTATTGAGAGTGCTGACGGAGTCATGGTTGCCCGTGGTGACCTGGGTGTAGAAATTGGCGACGCCAACCTTGTAGCCGTGCAAAAGCAGTTAATCGAGGCAGCCAACTCAGCCAACAAAGTAGTGATCACCGCGACCCAGATGATGGAGTCAATGATCAGCGCTCCCACACCCACGCGCGCAGAAGTTTTTGATGTAGCCAATGCGGTACTGGATGGCACAGATGCAGTAATGCTATCGGCAGAGACCGCTGTAGGCGACTACCCAGTAGAAACAGTGAAGGCAATGGCCAGAGTGATTGAGGGGGCAGAAAAACACCCCCTAGCTCAACGCTCCAAACACAGAATGCATCAGACGTTCCAGCGTATAGATGAGTCACTGGCACTGTCAGCCATGTATGTGGCCAATCATCTACATGGCGTGAAAGCAGTTATCTGCATGACAGAGACCGGCTTTACTCCATTGCTGATGTCACGCATTACCTCATCTCTGCCTATTTATGCCATGGCTCAAAAGCTGGGTACCTGCGAAATCACTGCGCTGTACAAAGGCGTAGTGCCAGTGCCATTTGACACCTCAGAGTTAGATCCCTCTGAAGTTAATCACTGTGCCGTTGAAAAATTGCGTGAGTACGCTGCGGTCAGCGATGGCGACCTGGTATTGATTACCAAAGGGGACTTTGTAAATGTCCATGGCGGCACCAATACCCTAAAGATTGTTCGAGTCGGCGACGTTATTCGCTAGCTTGAAAAACCGTCTCTTCCCAGGCCATGGATGGCCTACTTTAAAACAGACCTCCAAAATCTGGCCCGCATAATCTCTGCTGAGTTATTTAGCCCAGTAGATTGAGAGCGGCGCGACCTGCTGACCAAGGATAGCCCGAATGGGCAGTTCAGCAGCATCATCACTTCCTTGCGCAGCCTGCAATACAGCCTGCTTGCTCGATCCACTAATATGAATAATCAGCTGCTGGGCATCTAACAGCCTGGGCAATGTCATACTCATACGTTGGTGAGGAGCCTCCGTGGGGGTCACAGCAATAGCCGTGCGGCCAGAGCTCATATCCAGGCCCATGGCTAGAGCATCAGCCCCGGGGAACAATGAGGCCGTGTGGCCATCATCGCCCATACCCAGAATCACTACCGTAAATTGGCCAACAGAGGCCAGTGCCTGTTCGCACTCTGACTCGCCGTCCACCGCATTTTCAGCAGAGGTTTTTAAACTAATAAATTTAGCCTGATAGGCCTCATTAATTAACAGATTCTCGCGCACCAGTTTTTCGTTGCTGTCTTTGTGATCAGCATTGACCCAGCGCTCATCGGCCAGGGTGACAGTAACTGAACTCCAGTCCAGCAGCTGCTGCGACAGCAAATGGAAAAACCCCATAGGCGTTCTTCCTCCAGAGACCACTAGTGAAGCTGCGCCCCTGGCCTCGATATCCGCCGCCAACAGAGCCACAACTTTTTCGGCCAGCTCTATATCCAGAGCAGAGGTGTTTTCAAATTCCAGCATGTCCATACTTAATCCTCGTGCCAACTGCGGTTATCATTTTCAATCAGCATTTCAGCTTTGGCTGGCCCCAGAGAACCAGCGCTATAGGCCTTGGTACCCACCTTTTGGTCTACCCAAGCATCGAGCAAAGTATCACACCAGCGCCAAGAGGCTTCAATTTCATCGCGACTCACAAATAGCCACTGATCTCCCTTGATCACTTCCAGAATCAAACGCTCATAGGCATCGGGAATTCTGGACTCCCCTTCTGAGTCAAAGAAGTCAAGATTGAGTACTCCCTTTTCAACGCCCATTCGCTCTTTCAAACTATGCTTTTTGGACACCATTTCCAACTGAATGCCCTCATTGGGCTGCAGATTAATAATCAGTCGGTTATTGGCGTCATCATCGGTCTCAGGGAACAGGGAGTGGGGGTTATCTTTATAGGTTATAACCACCTGAGTCACCTTTTCTTTCATGCGCTTGCCGGTGCGCAGATAAAACGGCACACCGTTCCAGCGCCAGTTATCTATATAGACTTTTAGCGCCACATAGGTTTCGTTGTTACTGCTATCTCCAGTGCAGCCCTCTTCTTCCATGTAGCCCACTACAGGATCGCCAGCAATCCAGCCAGCGGAGTACTGACCGCGAACTGCCTGATCTACTACATTGCCTGAATTTATCGGGCTCAGCGCTCTCAGCAACTTAACTTTTTCGGCACGTATCTCATCGGCTTCCAGAGAGTTTGGTGGTTCCATAGCGACCATACAGAGCAGTTGTAGCAGATGGTTTTGTACCATATCTCGCAACTGACCCACCTTGTCGTAGTAGGACCAGCGACCCTCGATACCCACAGTTTCAGCTGCAGTGATCTGCACATGGTCAATACAGCTATTGTCCCACTGACTGTTGATCATGCGGTTGGCAAAACGCAGGGCCAATAAATTCTGTACTGTCTCTTTACCCAGATAATGATCGATGCGGTAAATATTGCGCTCAGGGAAGTAGCGACCCACGGTATCATTCACTTCCTGAGAGCTTTTCAGATCGTGCCCTATAGGCTTTTCCAAAACGATACGTGAAGTTTTGCCCACACAGCCCGCATCATCCAAATGCTTGCATATGGAGCCAAAAATACTGGGCGGAGTTGCCATATAGTAAATCATGGTGCGTTTTTCTATCGACCAATCTTTTAGCGACGCAAACTGTTTTTTCTGAGAGAAGTCGATGCGGATGTACTGCAGACGCTGGCTAAACTTTTTCCACACTGCCTCGTCCCAATCTGTGCCTGGCAATATTGCCTTGAGAGACTTATGCATCTGTTTGATAAAGCTAACGCTGTCCATATCTTCACGGGCAACACCTGCAATGCGCACGCTGTCGCTAAGCAACCCAGACTTATCCAGTTGGTACAGCGCAGGAAACAACTTGCGCTTAGACAGGTCGCCACGGGCCCCAAAAATAACCAGATCAATATTATTGCTCATCATAAACCTCTGTAGTTATCGACTACATTCAGACTTTATATCTAATTAAACCGTTTTCGGACTAGCCTGCTAGCTCAACAGCATCTCTAGCTAACTGCTCTATGCCTGCCCAATTTTTATCATCAATCAATTTTGGTTGTGCTATCCATGAACCACCTACGCATAATACATTTGGCAGCGCCAGGTAATCCATGACATTGTGCAAGCCAATACCACCCGTAGGACAGAAACTAATATCTGCAAATGGTCCAGCAAATGACTTTAGTACTGGCACGCCACCAGCCGCCTCTGCAGGGAAAAATTTAAAGGTGCGGTGACCGTACTCCATACCGCGCATCAAC
Source organism: Porticoccaceae bacterium UBA2002 (assembly GCA_002334915.1). Taxonomy (GTDB): domain Bacteria; phylum Pseudomonadota; class Gammaproteobacteria; order Pseudomonadales; family Porticoccaceae; genus HTCC2207. The sequence goes on along the minus strand of DDCQ01000047.1, from coordinate 20,623 downwards.
TCGCTAACAGTGGCAATACCGGGCAAAAATGGTATCGAAGCATTTGCCGCGGCCTTCAGTAAACCCTCAGTGGCACCTGGAGAAATCGTAAACTGACAGCCCAGATCTTCAGACAGCTTTAGTTGCTGTTCTGTGCATACGGTTCCAGTACCCACAATGGCTTCTGGAACATGCTTAACAATCTGCCGAATACCCTCTACAGCCGCCTCGGTTCTTAGAGTGACTTCAAGTACCTTCAAGCCACCGGCAATCAGCGCCTGAGCAAGAGGAACTGCATCCTCTACTCGATTTAAAGTAATGACTGGAATCACCGGATTACCAGCTAATAAATTGCGCACTAACAACTCCTTAAATTTGCTGTAATTTTTTCGCCGCACCTAGAAGGCCTAGATTACTGCGAGTAACTAAATAGACAGGTATCGGCTGCAAGTAACTGACAAAACGCCCTTTGTCCTCAAACTTGCTGCGAAAACCACTGTTGATAAAAAACTCTTGAAAGCGGGGAATAACACCACCGGCGATATAGATGCCGCCTTTAGCACCAAAGGTCAGCGCCAAGTTACCGGCCGCAGAACCCATTCCTTCACAGAACATATTTAAAGTCTGCAGTGCCCTGCCATCATTGCGCTCCAATGCTGCGGCTACCACTTCGGCGGGGGTTTCAAACTCAGCCTCTACTCCCTGGATAGAGCAGAGTGCCGTATAAATATTCAGAATACCTTTACCAGAGAGCAGACGCTCCAGAGACACGCGGCCATAACGCTCGCGCAGGCAATTAACCACTGCGCTCTGCACATCATCAACAGGAGCATAGTCAGCATGGCCACCCTCAGTGTCCACCACATGATAGCCATCGGCATGGCGAACCAGCCCAGCCACACCCAGGCCTGTTCCCGCGCCCAGAATACCAATCGGCTTGGTGCCTACTGCATCGCCACCACCCACCTTTACCAGATCGCTGTCATCCAGCTCAGTAATACCATGGGCTACGGCTTCAAAGTCATTAATCACTGACAGGCGCTCACAGCCCAGCAGCTGTTTAAGCTGGGTCTTGGTAAATTTCCAGTGACTATTGGTAAACGAGATCTCTTCGCTATCCGCCGGGCAGGCCACAGCAAAACAGATATTGGTTGGCGCATTATTCCAGCCAGTAGCCTCAGCTATCTCTGCGAGCAAGCCATCGATTAGATCAGCAAATTGCGGATACTCTTCTACCGAGTGATGAAACTCGTGCTCAGTCTCCAGACTGCCATTATCTAATAGCGCAGAAAACCTTGCATTGGTGCCACCAATATCCGCAACCAGATTCCAGTTTGTACCCATAGCTTATGCTCCACCAAACAGGTAGGAGGCGCCCTGCTCTGCATCGCTAATATTATTGCGATTAACCGCAAACAGCTCGCGACCGCAGCCGCGCTGGCCCGCATCAGACTGCGGCACAGCCTCGCGCGCTTCGAGCTCAGCTGCATCACCCATAAACATCAGCTCACCAGTGACTGCATTGACGCGGATAATGTCGCCATCCTGAATTTTGCTGAGAATACCGCCCTCAGCAGCTTCTGGAACCAGATGGATGGCCGCAGGCACCTTGCCTGAGGCTCCCGACATACGACCATCTGTCACCAGGGCAACACTGTGGCCACGGTCCTGCAATGTACCCAGGAATGGTGTCAGCTTGTGTAACTCAGGCATTCCCAGTGCCTTGGGCCCCTGGTAGCGCACCACAACAACACAGTCTCTATCCAGTGAACCAGACTTAAACAGTGGCTCCAGATCGTCCTGGGCATCAATAACCACGGCTGGTGCTTCAACAATTTGATTCTCAAGCGCCACTGCAGACACCTTGATCATACCGCGACCCAGGTTGCCACTCATCAAGCGCAGACCGCCCTCATCAGAAAATGGTTTATCAACCGTGGTCAGAACATCTGTATCCAGCGGCACCAGCGGAGACTCCTGCCAGACAACCTTATTGTCGTCATTTAACTTTGGCTCCTGGGTAAAATCGGAAAAAGTAGTGCCCCAGGAAGTTTTGGCATCTGGGTGCATATAGCCCGCATCCAAAAGTTGACGGAACATACAGCTAGTGCCACCAGCTGCATGGAAGTGATTTACATCGGCCTGACCATTGGGATATACCCTGGCCAGCAGCGGCACAGCAGCAGATAGATCAGAGATATCATCCCAGTTAAGGATAATGCCGGCCGATCTCGCAATGGCCACCAGATGCATGCTGTGATTGGTAGAACCACCGGAGGCCAGCAGCGCAACTGTGCCATTAACTATGGCGCGCTCATCGACAATCTCACCCACCGGCCTGTAATCATTGCCCAGAGCTGTAATGCGGGCCAACTGATACCCAGCCTCAGTGGTCAGTTTTTTGCGCAGGGGGTTTTCCGGATTAACAAAAGAACTGCCAGGCATTTGCAAACCCATAGCCTCAAGCACCATTTGGTTACTGTTGGCCGTGCCGTAAAAAGTACAGGTGCCAGCACTGTGGTAAGACGCTAACTCTGCCTGCAATAACTCATCACGCCCAATCTTGCCCTCGGCATACAGCTGGCGAATGCGCTGCTTCTCTTTATTGGGCAGACCAGATTCCATAGGACCTGCAGGCACAAAGAGTGCTGGCAGATAGCCGAAGCTCAGCACACCCATAATCAGACCCGGAACAATTTTGTCACAGATACCCAGAGCCAAAACACCATCAAACATCTGGTGAGACAGTGACATGGCCGTGCACTGGGCAATTAGATCGCGACTGAGCAGACTCAGCTCCATACCATCCTGTCCCTGGGTCACACCGTCACACATAGCGGGAACGCCACCGGCAACCTGTGCCGTGCAGCCAATATCGCGCATTGCCTGCTTAAGCTGGTCCGGGTAGGTGGCATAGGGCTGGTGAGCCGACAGCATGTCGTTGTAGGAGGTGACAATAGCCATATTGCCGGACTCCATCATCCGCAGGCTATTTTTGTCCTCTTCACCACAGGCGGCAAAACCGTGAGCTAGATTGCCGCAACTTAGCTTTCCACGCTCGGGACGATTGTTATAGTCGTCTGCAATCTGACGTAAATAATCAGCGCGCAATGAAGCGCTGCGCTCTATAATGCGCTGCGTAACAGCGGCTATTTGAGGGTTAATCTGGCCCATAATGGCTCCGAATTGATGTTGGGCTAATTGTAACAAAATTACATAAATTAACCATGCTTAATCCGTTATACTGGAAATAAATGTAATTTTATTACGAATAATCTCGATGACAGCAGCGTTTATCGCCGGTGGTGATTTTACGCCTTTAATCAGCAGTCTCAAACAGGAAATAGAGCAAAAAATGAACAGCAAAACCTACAGTCCCACTGCCACCGCAGCCTGGTCCAATCTCACATCAGAGGCTGATACTGCCCTCGAGGTTCGTATCACTGACTTATTTGCGGCAGACTCTCAGCGTGCCGACAAACTCTCTGTTAGCAGTGGTGAGTTGTTTTTGGATTTTTCCAAGCATCTGGTGACTGATAAAGTCTGGTCAGAGCTGCTCAATTTAGCCGAGCAATCTCCGCTGCAGAGTCACCGTGCCGCCATGTTCGCGGGCGAACCCATTAACAGCACCGAGAACCGCGCCGTATTGCACGCCGCTCTGCGCGCTGAGCCACAAGATGCCAGCAGCGACGAGGCCAGAGAGCGAGTAACCCAGGTAAAGCAGCAACTGCAGGCAGTGAAAGCAGCCAGCGACAAAATTCGTGCCGGACAATGGCTGGGCAGCACTGGCAAAGCCATTACTGATGTTGTCAATATTGGCATCGGCGGATCTGATCTGGGCCCCAAGCTGGCCTGCGCCGCTCTGGAAGAGTACTCCCACCCAGATATTAATCTGCACTTTATCTCCAATGTAGATGGCGCCCAAATATTAACCACCTTAAAAAAGCTCAACCCGGAAACCACATTGGTTGCGCTGGCCAGCAAGACCTTTACCACCCAGGAAACACTGCTAAATGCCAAAACAGCCATCCATTGGTTTAAACAGACACTGGGTCTGGACAATGCCCAGAACAGCAGTCATTTTGTTGGCCTAACTGCCAACCCAGACAATGCTATAGCCTATGGCATTCCCGAAGATCAGATTCTGGAGTTTGCCGAATGGGTTGGAGGGCGCTATTCCCTGTGGTCCAGCATTGGACTGTCGATTGCTATCTCTATCGGCTTTGAACAATTTGAACAGATGCTAATTGGTGCACGGGAAATGGATAATCATTTTCAACAGGCACCACTAGAGAGCAATATGCCGGTAATTATGGCGCTGCTGGGCATCTGGTACAGCAATTTCCTTAAACTGGAAACCACAGCGGTTATACCCTATTGCGAACGCCTGTTACTTCTGCCCTCCTATCTTCAGCAGCTGGATATGGAAAGCAATGGCAAGGCCACCAATCTCAGCGGAGAACCAGTGGATTATGATACTGGCGCTATTCTCTGGGGACAGACTGGCACCAATGGCCAGCACGCATTTTTCCAGCTGCTGCATCAGGGCACCAGAACCGTGCCAATCGACTTTATTGCAGCGGCCAAAGATAACCTGAGCAATGAGGAGCACCACCGGGTGCTGCTGGGCAATATGCTGGCCCAGTCCTCCGCTCTAATGACCGGACAGGCTGCCCCTGAAGGACAACAACATAGATTTTATGCCGGCAACAAACCCTCCAATACGCTGTTGTTAAAGCAACTGTCACCCAAAAACTTTGGTGCCCTGATTGCTCTCTATGAACACAAAGTATTTGTTCAGGGCAGCATCTGGAATATTAATTCCTTTGACCAGTGGGGCGTGGAACTGGGTAAGAAGATGGCCAATGAATTGCTGGCAGAGAACAGCGAGAAAGCCGAATTTGACCCCTCCACCAAAGCCTTATTTGCCCAGATTGGCAGTATGGAATAGAGCTTGGGAACCTAGGAGCGCAGCTCTTTTGGCAGAGAGAAACTAATATTCTCCTCCACACCATCCAGCTCGCGGGGCGCTTTTGCACCCAGCTCAACCAGGCGGCTGATCACATCCTGAACCAACACCTCAGGCGCGGAAGCGCCAGCGGTCAGGCCAATCGAGCTAGTATTCTGCAACCAGGCAGGCTGAATATCCTGAGGGCCATCAATTAGATGAGCCTCGCAACCACAGCGCTCTGCCAGCTCCCGCAGGCGATTGGAATTAGAACTTGCTGCAGAACCCACCACTAGCACCAAATCAGATTCAATGGCCAGCTGCTTCACCGCATCCTGTCTGTTCTGGGTGGCGTAACAGATATCATCTTTGCGCGGGCCACGAATCTGTGGAAACTTTTTACGCAGTGCATCAATCACCAGTGCAGTGTCATCCATAGATAGGGTCGTTTGGGTAACAAATGCCAGGTTTTCGGGGTTGTTAACTTCCAGGTCGAGCACATCGGCTTCATTCTCCACCAGATAGATTTTGCCGCCCGTAGACTGATCATACTGACCCATGGTGCCCTCAACTTCCGGGTGTCCGGCGTGGCCGATCAAAACGCACTCCATGCCGTCACCAGAGTATTTCGTTACCTCGATATGTACCTTGGTAACCAGCGGACAGGTGGCATCAAACACCTTTAAATTGCGTTCAGAGGCTTCCTTTTGCACCGCCTGAGAGACTCCGTGGGCGCTGAAGATAACAATCACATCATCGGGAATTTCATCCAGCTCATCGACAAATATCGCACCGCGATTGCGCAGCTTATCCACAACAAACTTATTGTGCACCACCTCGTGGCGCACATAGATTGGCGCGCCAAACATATCCAGCGCTCGATCAACAATATCGATAGCGCGATCTACACCGGCACAGAAGCCCCGGGGGTTGGCCAGTTTGATATCCATCAGTGAACCTGCTGTGGCGATACGCTGATAATATTCACCTTAAAGAGAATATTCTGCCCCGCCAGAGGATGATTAAAATCCACCATAATTTCTTTATCTCCCAGCTCCACGATCACACCGGGCAACTCACCGTCACCGTTCTGGAAAGAATACATGGCACCAACCTCAAGCTCATCTTCGCTAAAATTGCCGCGCTCAACTGCCTGCACATTTTCCGGATTATGCTGACCAAAGGCATTTTGTGGCGCTATAGTAAACTCGCGCTCGTCACCGTCGACCAGGCCCATTAACACAGCTTCAAAGCCAGGCAACAGATTGCCATCGCCAACCGTAAAGGTAGCCGGATTGCCCTCAAAATTGGAATCCACCATGTAGCCGTCTTCCAGTGCCAGGGAAAAATGCAGGGTTACGCTGGTGCCTGTATCAATAGGTAAACTCATAGTCACTTGCTTAATCTTTGTCTGTGGTTTGGCTGTCTGGCTTATTAATAAAACCATCCAAAATTAACAGTACCGCACCTACCGAAATGCCGCTATCGGCAATATTAAATGCAGGAAAATGACGCCCTGACCAGTGAAAATCTAAAAAGTCGACTACATAACCCAGGGTTAAACGGTCGTACAGATTACCCAGCGCACCCCCTAAAATCAGTGCCAGGGCCAGACCCTCAAGTTTGCGCTGCACAGGTAGCCGGGCAATCCAAACAGCAATCACCACACTGATTACCGCAGCCAACAGGCTAAAGGCCCAGCGCTGCCAGCCGCCAGCATCACTTAAAAAACTAAATGCAGCGCCATAATTGTGGGCGCGAACCAAATTGAAAAAGCCAGTAAATAACTCGCCCTCACCATAGGCATAGCGCTCCATAATCCACAGCTTGCTGTACTGATCTGAGAGCAGCACCGTGGCGGCCACAGCGAACCAGAATAATGTAGTCGGCTGCAACCTAGGCATAGAGTCGAGCCTCGGCCTGACCGCTGATATTACTGATACAGCGCCCACAGACTTCCGGGTGGTCGGCATTGCTGCCCACATCGTCTATAAAGTGCCAGCAGCGCACACATTTGTCAGCTGCAGAGCGCTGCAAGGAAACCTTTAAGCCTTCCATTGCAGAGTCTTCAGCGCCATTACTGCCATCCAAACCAGACAGGCTAGCCCTGGAGGTAATGGTTACAAAGCGCAACTCGTCCCCCAGCTTGGCAAGAGACGCTGCCAGAGCTGCATCTGCAAATACCTGTATATCAGCTTCCAGAGAGCCTTTAACATTGCCCAGGTTGCGCTGATCTTCAATCACCTTATTGATGGCTTCTTTGGCCTGCAAAATAATTGCCCAGTCCTGTTTACTAATGACCTCGCTATCACCCAGCCGCTGCAGTGGATACCATTCAGCCACAAACACAGAACTGCTGCGGTCACCTGGCATATGGCCCCAAATCTCATGGGCGGTAAAGCTGAGTATTGGTGCAATCCAGCGCACAAAAGCCTCGGCAATCTGGTACAGGGCCGTCTGCGCAGAGCGTCGCGGCAGGCTGTCTTCGGCGCAGGTATAAATTCTGTCTTTAATAATATCCAGATAAAAACCACCCATATCCCGCACACAGAAATTGTGCAGTTTTTGATAGATCTGGTGGAACTGGAAATTATTGTAGTCCTCAATAATCTCATCCTGCAGCTGGGCAGCACAGTCAATGGCCCAGCGATCCAGCGCCAATAACTCAGCGTGGTCAACCGCATGTTGCGCCGGGTCAAAGCCATCTATATTGGAGAGAAAATAACGCGCAGTATTGCGGATGCGGCGATAGGATTCGCCCGCACGCTTAAGAATCTCATCAGACACCGTCATTTCAGCACTAAAGTCAGCGCTGGCGATCCACAGCCGCAGCACATCTGCACCCAACTCATTGATCACCTTCTGCGGCGGAATGACATTGCCGATCGATTTGGACATCTTGCGACCATTCTCATCAACCGTAAAACCGTGGGTCAGAACCGCCTTGTAAGGGGCGGTGCCATTGATGGCGATAGCGGTTTTGAGAGACGACTGAAACCAGCCGCGATGCTGATCAGAACCCTCAAGATACAGATCCGCCGGGTAGCGCAGCTCTTCTCGAGCGCCTATCACCGAGGCATGGGTAACACCAGAGTCAAACCAGACATCCAATGTATCTGTAACCTTTTGATAATCTTCTGCATCCGCTCCCAACAACTCGACTGGGTCAGCATCGTACCAGGCATCAATACCGCTCTGCTCGACCAACCGGGCAACCTGTTCAATAATTTCGGCGGTGCGCGGATGCAGCTCACCCGTCTGACGATGCACAAATAGCGCAATGGGCACACCCCAGGTACGCTGGCGAGAGACACACCAGTCCGGACTGCCATCTAACATGCCTTCAATGCGCGCCTCACCCCATTCCGGGTGCCAGGCCACATCCTTAATAGCGGCTTTGGCCTTATCGAGCAGGCCATTCTTGTCCATAGAGATAAACCACTGGGGTGTAGCCCTGTAGATCAATGGAGTTTTAGTACGCCAGCAATGAGCATAGCTGTGAACAAACTTGCCACAGGCCATCAAGCTGCCTCGCTCGCGCAGCACCTCAATAATATGTTCTTCAACCTTGTATACATGCTCACCGGAAAATAGCTCCACATCATCGCGGAACAGACCGTTATCCATCACATAATTAAGAGTACCAATGCCATAGGCTGCAGCCACGGTAAAATCTTCCATACCATGATCTGGAGCAGTGTGAACACAGCCAGTACCGGCATCGGTAGTCACATGATCACCCAGCAATACAGGGATATCACGCTGATAGAATGGATGCTCAGCGACCAGATTTTCCAGTGCCGAACCCTGGCAGCTAGCCAGTACTCTGTAGTCTTTAATCTCCAGGCGCCGCATCACAGACTCAAGCAATGCCTGAGCGAAAATTAACCTTACAGGCCCTGCCTCAGTGGCACATTGCACCAAGCTGTATTCCAGATCAGCACCCATAGAAATGGCCTGACTGCTAGGAATTGTCCAGGGTGTTGTGGTCCAAATCAGAACATTAACCTGCCCTTCGCCAGGCAAGCCGCTGAGGGCAACGCTAGCTTTTTCTAACTGCGTGGCATCAGTCACCGGATAGGCTACATCGATGGAGAACGAGGTTTTATCCTGATACTCCACCTCGGCTTCCGCCAGAGCAGAGCCACCGACTACACTCCAGTAAACTGGCTTATAGCCCTTTACTAGGTGGCCATTTTCAGCGATCTTGCCCAGAGCGCGAATAATATCCGCCTCAACCCCAAAGTTCATGGTCAGATAGGGCCTATCCCAGTCACCAAACACGCCGATGCGCACAAAGTCTTTGCGCTGGCCTTCCACCTGCTTCATCGCATAGTCGCGGCACTTTTGGCGGAAAGTAGAGTAGTCGACTTTGACGCCGGCCTTACCCACTTTCTTTTCAACATTGTGCTCAATGGGCAGCCCATGACAGTCCCATCCGGGAATATAGGGCGCATCGTAACCACTTATGGTGCGCGACTTAACCACAATGTCTTTCAGCGTTTTATTAACCGCATGGCCCAGATGAATATCGCCATTGGCATAGGGAGGACCATCGTGAAGAATATACTGTTCACGACCAGCGCGGGCCGCCCTAATCTGCTGATAGAGATTGGTTTCGTGCCATTCTTTGAGAATCCCTGGCTCCCGCTGAGCCAGATTGGCGCGCATGGGAAAGTCAGTTTTGGGCAGGTTTAGTGTTGCCTTGTAGTCAATTGGGTCGCTCATATCGGCCTTAATTTATATTCTCACTGTTGCCTGAAAACCAGGCTCTAATCTGTTTAACATCCCGCTGGATGCTCTCGATAAGCTTATCCAGCGAAATAAATTTTTCTTCATTGCGAATCTTGGTAACAAACTCTACCTCAATTCTTCGACCATAGAGATCGCCCTTAAAGTCCAGCAGATGAACTTCCAAAATGGGCTTCAGTAAATCACCCACAGTCGGTCTTACACCTACATTTGCTGCACCCCGATAGACAGTGCCATCTATGTCCACCAAAACAGCATAGACCCCGGACAAGGGAGCACTATAGCGATTGAGCTGCACATTAGCTGTAGGAAAACCAAGCTCTCGCCCCAGCTGCTGGCCGTAAACTACACGCCCTGTGATGGAGAAAGGCTTACCCAGCAGTTGGCTGGCGCGATCAAAGTTGCCCTGCTCTAAGTTCTGCCGCACCAAAGTGCTGCTGACACGCTCGCCATCAATTTCTAAGGTCGCAGTATCCTGTACGGTAAAATCACAGGTTGCACCCATTTCAGACAGCATCTTAAAGTCGCCACTGCGATCACAGCCAAAGCGAAAATCATCGCCGACAATCAGGTGCTGAGTGCCCAGTCCATTTACTAATACCGAACGCACAAATTCGCTGGCAGTTAGATTGCGCAGGGCACGATTAAACTGCAGACAGAGTACCTGGTCGACACCAAACTCCAGCAGCGCATCGACCTTTTCCCGCAACCTCATCAAACGTGCCGGAGCTCTCTCCCCAGAGAAAAATTCCTGGGGCTGAGGTTCAAAAGTCATCACCACAGAGGGCAACCCTAGATCCAATGCACTGGCCTTAACCTGATTCAGAATCGTCTGATGCCCGAGATGAACGCCATCGAATGAACCAATGGTGACCACTGATCGCTGATTGAACGACTGCAAGCTCTGCAAATCGCGAATAAAGGTCATTTTGCTAGGTTCTAAAGCCAAGGGCATTACTCTCTGCACAGGGGACTGAGTATACCTAGCAAAGCGACCAAAGGTAAGGGATAGCACCAGATTGGTGCTGACAATTTAAACAGGCCCAACGCAACCTTGAATCTAGTTCTCAGATGAAGTTGCTTTGGCAGGGCCACGCAAATCTGCGACCCTGAATCCAGTGATAAACAGGCAAGCAATATAGGTCATAAACCCTGCCGAACAGAGCGCAACAATATTGCCAGCCCGCTGCCACCAGAGCAGCTGCTGCCAGAATACAGAGTCGTTAATATTTAACTGATTAGCCAGCAGAATCAACACGGCAACCATTGCGACCACAGATAACAGCAAACTCACAGAGAAGCGCAGCCATCGGGCAGAGGGTGAATAGATCTTATTCTTGCGCAGAAAAATATATAACAGCCCGGCATTCAGAAAAGCCGATACAGAGGTTGCAGCCGCCAGCCCCATATGACCAATCTCCCAGTAGAAATGCAACGGCAAAACAAATAGCAGGTTTAGCAGCATATTAGAGACCATGGCAATCACACCAATTCTCACCGGAGTACGCATATCCTGGCGAGCAAAAAATCCAGGAGCCAGCACCTTGATCAACATAAAGGCCACCAGACCCACTGCATAGGCGCGCAGGCTCAATGTTGCCATAGACATATCCCGAGCAGTCATAACATCGCCATAAAAGAACAGGGTTACGAGAATCGGCTCTGCCAACAGCACCAGAGCCACAGCCGCAGGTACCGCGATAATCAATACCAGCTTTAGTGCCCAGTCCAATGTCTCCGAGAAAGCCTGTTTAGATTCAGCCGCATGATGGCGCGATAGGTTGGGCAGTATCACCGTGGCAATAGCAACCGCAAACACACCCAGAGGCAATTCTGACAGACGGTCAGAGTAGTACAGCCAGGACACACTGCCGGTGGGCAAAAATGTCGCCAGCATAGTATCCAGCAGCAAGTTAATTTGACTGACAGAGACACCAAAAATCGCCGGCCCCATCAACGTTAAAATCTTGCGCACTCCGCTGTCCTGCCAGTCCACCTTAGGGGTTGGCAGCATATGGATGCGATGCAGAAACGGCAGCTGGAACATCAGCTGCACCACACCGGCCATAAACACCCCCCAGGCCAGGGCATAGGCAGGCTCTGCAAACAGTGGCGCAGCAACAAGCGCAGCTGCAATCAGGGTGACATTAAGCAACAGAGGGGTAAAAGCAGGCACCGCAAAACGGTCGTAGCTATTGAGAATACCGCCGGCCACACCAGTCATCGAGATAAACAGTAGATAGGGAAACGTTATGCGCAACATATCAGCTGTCGCCGCAAACTTGGCCGAGTCATCAAAGAACCATTTGGGCGCAAAGATAGCGGCCATCACCGGAGAAGCCAGGACAATAATCAAAGTTAGGATCAACAGGCTGATTCCCAGCGTGCCAGTCACTCGATCAATCAGCGCCTTGACGGCTGCCTGACTGCCCTTTTCACGGTACTCGCCAAGAATAGGCACAAAGGCCTGAGCAAAGGCGCCCTCGGCAAACAGGCGACGAAAGAAATTGGGGATTTTAAAGGCCACAAAAAACACATCGGCCAGTGCCTCAGCGCCAATCACCCGAGCAAAAATAATATCTCGCGCCAGACCCATAAACCGCGACAGCATGGTAAAGAAGCTGACCACGCCACTGGAGCGCAGCAGTCCGCTGTCTTTGATCTTTGGCTGTTCCGCCAGAGAATTTTGAGTCACCCATTCGGCCTTTATTGAAGGTTGCAGTGGTGCAGTTTAACCATCGCTGGCAACTTGGCCAAGCTAAACCGAGAATCTATAGATGGCGGCGCTCAGAGCAATGCACGACAGGTTTACCCCAGCCGCGCAAATGACTGTAAATTAGGGATAAGTTTGGGTTGAATATCCTCAAATAACCCTGTATATTTCCGCGCCTTTAGTGAGACCCCTTTGAAAGGAGAATTCAGGTGGCCAATTCAGTACAAGCAAAGAAACGCGCACGCCAAAACGAGAAACGCCGCCAGCATAATGCCAGCCTGCGCTCTATGGTTCGCACCTATTTAAAGAAAGTGGACGCAGCACTTGAGAGCGGCGATCACGCAGCATCCCAAGCCGCCTATGACGCAGCTGTTCCAGTTATTGACCGCATGGCGGACAAAGGCATTATTCACAAGAATAAAGCTGCTCGTCACAAGAGCCGTTTAAACACCAAAGTTAAAGCTCTGGCTGCCTAAGGCTTTTTATTAGCAATTGGCTTAATGGTAGTTTGGATGCGGAAAAACCGGCTTGGGCCGGTTTTTTTATGTCTGGTGGAAATATTGGAGTTGTAGATTGCAGCCTATTTTCGAGAGAAGCCCGGAACCAAGCCACCCCAAACCCGAGTCATCCTAAATCCCAAACCCGAGTCATCCTAAATCCCAAACCCGAGTCATCCTGAGCGGAGCGAAGGATCTCAGAGATATTTCGCTTCGCTCAATATGGCAAGCGCGCAGAAATCTCGCAGACCAAGACCAACAAATCAGGCAGTAATATGCTCTGCAATAAACTGCTGCACTGCAGACTGGTCATTATCCAGCACTGTAAACCGCTCCTCGCGCTCAAATAGATCCGCCATATGAGGCGGCAGCTCAGGATCCTGCGGGTAGCCAGCCTGTTTCACTGCATCCGGGAATTTAGCCGGATGAGCGGTTGCCAGAGTGACCATAGGCGTTGCGTTATTGCTGCGGCACTGTCTGGCGGCCTCAAGACCAATAGCGGTGTGAGGGTCAAGCAGGTAGTCGCAGTCTGCATAGGTGTCGTGAATAACCTTAACCATGCCTTCGTTATCACAGCGATAGCTGGAAAACAGCTCCCGAGCCCGACTCAGGGCACTATTATTTAAGTCCATATGCCCTGCCTTGGCATCCGCCATTAAACCTGCAATAGCAGCGCCATCGCGATCATAGAGATCAAACAGCAGGCGCTCAAAATTACTCGAGATCATAATATCCATACTCGGCGCCAGGCTCTGCTCTAACGGACGAGTACTGTGATCATTGTCGCTGATACAGCGATGGAGAATATCGTTTTGGTTGGTAGCGATCACCAGCTGCTCAATAGGCAGCCCCATTTTATGGGCCAGATAACCAGCAAAAATATCGCCGAAGTTACCCGTGGGCACAGAAAATGAGACCTTGCGCGCAGGGCCGCCCAGCGACAGAGCAGCCCAAAAATAATAGACAATCTGAGCCATAATGCGCGCCCAGTTAATCGAATTTACCGCCACCAGCTGTCGACCATCGGGCAAGAAAGACTGGTCAGCAAAGCTGGCTTTAACCATATTCTGACAGTCATCAAAGTTACCCTGCAGAGCCAGGTTATGAATGTTATCAGCCATCACCGTGGTCATTTGACGGCGCTGTACCTCTGACACCCGGTTGTCAGGGTGGAGGATAAAAATATCAATATTCTTGCAGCGGCGGCAGCCTTCGATCGCCGCAGATCCGGTGTCACCCGAGGTAGCGCCCATAATCACCACTTTCTGATCGCGCTTCTCGAGAGTGTAGTCCAGCAGATTGCCCAAGAATTGCAGAGCAAAATCTTTAAATGCCAGCGTTGGACCATGGAACAGCTCCATAATCCATTCGTTATGACCGGTCTGCACCAACGGGGCAATGCCGTTGTGGCGGAAGGTTGAATAGGAATCGTCGATCAGCTTTTTAAGATCATGCTGAGGAATAGCACCATCGACAAATGGCGTCATTACCTTAAGTGCCAGGTCCTGATAGGACAGGCCGGCCCAGGAGGCAATCTCTTCCTGACTAAACTGCGGCAGCTGCTCAGGCACAAATAGCCCGCCATCTGGCGCCAGTCCGGTAAGAATTACCTCTTCAAAAGTTTTCGGTTCACCACCACCGCGGGTACTGACAAATCTCATTTACTGATCCAAATGTTCGACACGAATAAAAGTTACGCTTCCACGCACGGTTTCAAGCTGTTCAATATTCTCAACCGCGGCATCCAGCAGTTTCTCTTTGGTGACATTGGTAAGAATAATCACATTAACGTAATCCTCTCCCACAGGCTGCTCTTTTTGAATAATGGCTTCAATACTGATACCCGCATTGGCCATTATCCCAGTAATATCTGAGAGCACACCTGGCTTATCCAGCGCCGAGAAACGGATATAAAAGCTGGTTTCAATATCCTCAATATCCATAATTTCCTGAGGTTGCAGCGCCGCTGTATTGCAGCCCAGCGCCGGCACCCAGGTATCGGCACCAGTATTCATCGCCCGTGCCACATCAACTATATCGGCAATCACTGAAGATGCCGTAGGCTCAGAGCCCGCACCTGGCCCATAAAACAAAGTGGTACCCACAGCATCTGCATTGACCATCACAGCATTGGAGACATCGTTAACGCCGGCAATCAGGCAACTCTCAGGTACCAGTGTAGGGTGCACGCGCAGCTCGACGCCCTGGCCCGTTTGCCTGGTAATACCCAGGTGCTTGACGGCATAGCCCAGCTCACGGGCATAGGACACGTCTTGAGGCTCGAGCCTGGTAATGCCATCTGTATAAATTCCCTCAAGGCTCAGGGGCATTCCAAATGCCAGAGAGCTCATGATAACCAGCTTGTGAGCGGCATCTATGCCCTCCACATCAAAGGTAGGGTCAGCTTCAGCATAGCCCTTTTCCTGGGCTTCGGTGAGCACATCAGCAAACTCACGACCCTTGCTGTCCATCTCTGAGAGAATAAAGTTTGTGGTGCCATTGATAATGCCAGCCAGCCAATTAATGCGATTGCCCGACAGGCCTTCGCGCAGGGCCTTAATAATCGGAATACCGCCCGCCACCGCCGCCTCATAGGCGACCATCAGGCCGCGAGCCTCAGCTGCAGCAAAAATCTCCATACCATGCTGAGCAATTAGAGCCTTATTGGCAGTAATCACATGCTTACCATTATCGAGCGCTGTCATTACCAGCTTATAGGCGACATCAGTGCCACCGATCAGCTCAACAACAATATCTATATCGGGGTTTTTGGCAACATCACAAATATCCCGCGTGACAGAGATGTCAGCGGTATCGCAGTTTGGATTGTCGCGGCGGGCTCCAACCTGCAATATCGAGATATCGCAATTGGCCCGTGAGTTAATTTGTTGCGAATTGCGGACTAAAACATTAACCACGCCGGCACCCACAGTGCCTAATCCGCAGATGCCGATATTGACCAATCGCACCCTATTTCCCCAAGCTATTTAAAATGTGAATCGACAGCCACTGGCGCCGAATTGAAGCGTTGAAACCAATCCAACAGCGAAGTGGCCCAACAAGGTGGCTAATTTTATACTATTCCAGAAAATATTCAGGCTTATTTTGCCGACCTGCCAAAGAAACCAGGCCGACGGAATAATTGCTAGTTCTAGCTATCGGATTGGCTAATTCCCAGTATGCGAGCAAAATCAGCAGCCGGTTGATATCCCGGAATTAAAGTGCCGTCCATAAGTATTACTGCAGGAGTGCCGGTAACACCGAGCTTTTTCCCCAGCTCAAAGTGCACTGACACCGGGTTATCAGTGCACACAGCACTGGGGATATTCTCGCCATTTTTAGTTCTGGTAAATACATCCTGCTGATTAGCCGCACACCAGGCAGTGGCAATCTTGCTATAAGACTCTGAGGGAATACCAGCTCTTGGATAGGCCAGATAGCGAACCTCTATACCCATGGCATTGAGCTCTGGTACCTCGCGGTGAAGCTTGCGACAGTAACCGCAGTCCACATCGGTAAACACATTCATAATAGCCTTGGTGGCACCAGCTGGCTTAAAGATAATCATATCGCCTATATCTCTGCTAGCGAATATCTCCCGGCGCTTGGCATTGAGACGCAAATCCCGGATATTAACGAACTGCCCGGGGCGAACCTGGTAGAGACTGCCATCAAAGAAATATTGGCCGTCGGCCGAGACATACACCACAGGGCCGCCCTCAACCTGCACCTCATAAAAACCATCCAGCGGCGCTAGGCTGATTACCGAATAATCAAGATCAGCGCGAGCTGCTTTAAGCTGTTTAACAATGGAATCACTTATATCAGCCGGCACCTCAGCAAAAGCCCCCAGAGATAGCATAACGCCGCATATCAGCAACTTGGCACGAACCAGATATTGACCAGCTGAACGTGCAGTGGTCAGGAGAGGATTGATTAACACAATAAAATCCTTATTAAAGATTGATTACCCATTGGAGTGGTTCTAACCGCAGCGGTTCCCCCTGAGGGCCAGGCATTTAATGCGCACTCAGGGGGCGGGCTTCAAATCACGGGGAGAGCTTAAGATAACGCTGCCTATAAAGCCTCTTCGCCAGTCTCGCCGGTACGGATACGAATTACTTCATCCAGCGACGAAATAAAGATTTTGCCATCGCCAATCTTGCCGGTAGCAGCGGCCTTAGTAACTGCCTCAACAATGCTGTCCACCATATCCTGGCCAACGGCAATTTCGAGTTTAATTTTAGGAAGAAAATCCACCACATACTCAGCACCGCGATACAGCTCAGTGTGGCCTTTTTGACGACCAAACCCTTTCACTTCAGTGACAGTTATACCCTGTACGCCGATATCGGCCAGAGCTTCGCGAACATCATCCAGTTTGAACGGTTTAATAACAGCAGTAATCAATTTCATAATTCTTAGTCTTCTGTAAATCTATCTATGGAAAGTATCAGGGTAAAGATACCTGTTTCTCTGCAAAAATGCATTAGCGTCACAATAAAAGTATAGAACAAAGTTTCAGGCATAAAAAAACCGGAGCCCCCAAGGGCTCCGGCAAACTTACAAAGAGTCTATTTAAAACACATGTTCTAAATTACTCAGGGGACAGCATTAGCTCTTTGCACTGACAAACTCAGGGTAAGCTTCCATACCGCATTCTGCGATATCGACACCACTGAACTCTTCCTCTTCTGAAACTCGGATGCCCATAGTCGCCTTGAGGATACCCCAGACAACAAAGCTGGCACCAAACACCCAGACAAAGATGGTTGCAGCACCGATTAGCTGGCCAGAGAACGTAGAACCTTCGTTAGTGATAGGAACTAACAGCAGACCCAGCAGGCCAACAACACCATGCACAGAGATGGCACCAACGGGGTCGTCAAGCTTCATCTTGTCCAGAGTCAGAATACTGAATACAACCAACACACCACCAGCAGCACCAAACAGAGTTGCCTGCAGTACGGTAGGAGTAGAAGGCTCAGCAGTGATAGCTACCAGTCCAGCCAGCGCGCCGTTCAGTGCCATAGTCAGATCAGCCTTGCCAAACAGCAGACGAGCAACCAGAAGAGCACCGATCAGTCCACCAGAGGCAGCGGCGTTAGTGTTCATAAACACAACAGCAACAGCGTTGGCGCTTTCGACAGAAGCAGTAGCCAGTACAGAACCACCGTTAAAGCCAAACCAGCCCAACCAGAGGATAAACGTACCCAGAGTCGCCATTGGCAGGTTAGCACCAGGAATCGCATTTATCTGACCATTTGGACCATACTTACCTTTACGAGCGCCCAGTAACAGAACACCAGCAAGAGCAGCAGATGCACCAGCCATATGCACAATACCGGAACCAGCAAAGTCAGAGAAGCCAAGGTCACCCAGGGTGTACATACCAAACACAGGAGCTCCGCCCCAGGTCCAGGCGCCTTCCATTGGGTAGATAAAGCCAGTCATAACAACCGCAAAGGCCAGGAAAGCCCACAGCTTCATGCGCTCAGCAACAGAGCCAGAAACAATAGACATGGCAGTAGCAACAAACACTACCTGGAAGTAGAAGTCAGCAGAAGGAGCATAGGTTGCTGGTTCTTCAGAACCAGTAGCGCCGTCGCCAGTGATAGAGCTCAAGAAAATGTCGCCACCGTACATAATGGCGTAACCGCAGACCATATACATGGTGCAGGCTACCGCAAACAGAGCGATATTCTTGGTTAAAATCTCGGTGGTGTTCTTAGAGCGAACCAGTCCGGCTTCAAGCATGGCAAAACCAGCCGCCATCCACATAACCAGAGCACCGCACATCAAGAAATAGAAAGTATCTAGAGCGTACTGTAATTGAAATACATCAGTCATTTTAAAATCCTTAAGTTAGACCGCTTCAACGCCGGTTTCACCGGTGCGAATGCGAATCACTTCGTCAAGAGTTGTAATGAAAATCTTACCGTCGCCGATTTTCCCGGTTTGTGCAGCAGCAGTGATCGCCTCAACAGCGCTCTCTACCATTTCATCTGCCAGAGCAATTTCCAACTTAACCTTGGGCAGAAAATCTACTACATATTCAGCGCCACGATACAGCTCGGTATGACCCTTCTGGCGGCCAAAGCCTTTAACTTCGGTTACGGTTACACCAGCGACACCCAGGTCGCCAAGAGCCTCTCGCACTTCATCGAGCTTGAAAGGCTTTACAATTGCAGTTACTAATTTCATCGTTTATCTCCATGGGGTGACCGAAGCCACCCGTTTTTAATGAGCAAGATAGGTTCTAAATTAAAGTGACTTAGAAATTGTCAGAACAAACTCGTTGTCAGCGTACAGCCCGCCATCTTCAGATGAATCGATCCAGCTCAGATCAAAACCAAGTCCAGCAGCTTCAGTGCTCAGTGAGACCGAGTAGTCGTCGGCTTCGTTGGCAGGATCATCAGCGCTCATGGTTCCGTAGTGGAAACCCAGGCTGAAGTCTTCGCTCAGGCTTACGCCATAGTCCAGGTAAATATAGGTGCTTGAACCTGTAGAGGCATAGTAGTCATCAGACAGAGCGAAGCCGATAGTAGCGTCAGCGAAGGAGACGCTGCCGTAGAATTCTTCAAACTCTTCAGTGGTTGGACCCTGTGGGTAGCCGTAGTAAAGGTAGCCCACATCGTAGCTAACGCTGTCAGAGAAAGAACCGCCGTAACCGGCATAGTAGTCCAGCTCCAATCCACCGCTGAAATCAATGCTAGAAGCCCAGGTACCTACGTAGAAGCCACTATCGAAGGCAACGTCGAAGCCACCGGACAGTGCTTCACCGCCAGACTGATCGATACCACGGAAAAAGTACTCTGAGCCCAGAGCCACATTTCCAGAAACTTCAGCAGCCATTGCACTAGCGCCGGACATAAGGGTTGCAGCAAAAATTGCAGTTTTTATAGCTTTCATAGGTACATCTCCCAAGACGTAAAATTAAAAAGTTGTAAAAGTTAAAATGTTAATGGCAGAGCGAAGGTGCCTGGTTTTTTTGTGCTTCGCCTTGAACATTGCATTTACCGTGCCAACCTTAAAAACCAGCAAAATTAAGCCTATTCTCGTGCTTCTTACCCATATTTGAACCAGATTGGTGCGTTATTGCGCCACCCATCGGATCTGAACGCACCAACTTGGACTAATGTGACCTATCACCTAAACCGGCCTGCATCAGTAACCAAAGTTTTGTTAACATAAGTTGCAAAGCACGCGCCAGAAAGGAGCACCTTATGAATCCAGAAGACCTACACAGAGAAGTTTTAGACCAGTTGAGCAAAACCTTCGCCGGCGCCCAGGCCATCAGTGACGAGGCCAAGAGCCATCTACGCAGCGCCATGATGAGCACCTTCAGCAAGTTGGATCTGGTAACCCGCGAAGAGTTTGATGCCCAGCGCGCAGTGCTGCAGCGCTCGCGGGAAAAGATCGACGCACTGGAACGCCAACTCGCCGAACTGGAAGCCAGCCAAACCAAACAATAACTCATAGCGACCCACCAGCTGTCTGCACGGATAAACGCCCCTCCGCAATCACCCCGTGACAAGAAAGGAATCGCATACACCAAAAGGAACAGGTGTTATGTCATTAGCCACCGTGCGCACACGCGCCAAACTGGGCATCGAGGCTCCATTGGTCAGCGTAGAAGTTCACCTCTCCAATGGCCTGCCCGCCTTTCATATCGTAGGTTTGCCAGAAACCGCGGTTAAAGAGAGTAAGGATCGGGTGCGCAGTGCCATTATC